>VBEO01000103.1:0-2327 GCA_005881825.1 Chloroflexota bacterium
CCTCGGTACCATCGCGCCCCGCCTGGGTCGCGCGGCCGCACCGACCATCTTCTGCGGTACCAGCGTCGGCGCCATCAACGCCTGCGCGCTCGCCGCCCGGGCAGAGGCGGACGATTTCGGGGTCGCCCACGTCGCGGCCCGCTGGGAATCGCTCCGGCTGGACGACATCTTCCGCCTCGGCTGGGGCGACCTCGCCGCCCTCGCCCGCTGGCTCATCGGCCGCGCCACTCCCGGAGGCGCTGCCTCGCTGCTCGACGCGGCGCCCCTCGCCGAACTGGTCCGCGACGTGATCCTCTGGCGCCCCCTGCACGAGAACATCGCCTGCGGCCGCGTGCAGGCGGTGACCACCTCCGCGACGGATCTAGAGACCGGACACACCGTGGTGTTCGTCGAGCGCGCCGCCGAGGATCCGATTCCGACCACCGATGCGGCCGTGGAATGGGTCCCGGCGCGCCTCCGCCCCCAGCACGCTCTCGCCTCGGCGGCCCTTCCCATCGTCTTTCCCACCGTCCGCGTCGGAGGGCGCATCTTCACCGACGGCAGCGTGCGCCAGAACACGCCGATCGCTCCGGCCATCCGGCTCGGCTGCGGCCGGGTGCTGGTGATCGGCTTGCGCGCCAATCCCGCGATTCTCTCCGCGCGTGCCTCCGGGCGGCAGGCGCCCCACGAGCAGAAGAACCTGTCGTCGCCGCTCTACCTCTTCGGCAAGGTGCTCGATGCCCTGCTTCTCGATCACGTCGAGAACGACCTCGCCAACCTGCGCCGCGTGAACAGCGCGCTGCGGGCGATCGACCCCGCCGTCCTCGCCGAGCAGCCCGTCGCGCTCGCCCTGGTCGCGGCGGGCGGCGGGATGCGGCCGGTCCGCGATCTGTTCATCCGTCCCTCGCAAGATCTCTCCCGGCTGGCCGCCGACGTGCTGCTCCGCCCCGTCGTACGGGGAAGGCTGAGCGGGCCCGCCGGCTACCTCATGCGCCGGATAGGCGAGTCGGCCGCGGCGGCTAGCGAGCCCTCCGACCTGCTCAGCTACCTGCTGTTCGACGGCGAGTACGCCCACGAACTGCTCTCCCTCGGAGAGCGTGACGCGCACGCCCATCGCGACCAGCTCGAGGCATTCCTCGCCGACGCCTAGAGGCATGGGCGTCTCGGACCGGGCTTGACGACGGGTTCGCGAAAGGCGACAGACGCCCGGCAGGAGCGTTTTTCGCGGCGGCTCATTAACCTATCGTCCGCCACCCGGCAAAGGCATGCTCTACCCAAGCAAGCGGCCGACTGACATCCCGTCGATCGGGGAGACCGAAACGTGAGAAGGCGCGCACCTCTCGTGGCGCCGCGCCGCGGGCTCGTCTCCGATCCGCTCTGGTACAAGGACGCGGTCATCTACGAGCTGCGCGTCCGCTCGTACATGGACTCGAACGGCGATGGCATCGGCGACTTCCGCGGCCTCACCGAGAAGCTCGACTACTTGCAAGACCTGGGCGTCTCCGCGCTCTGGCTGCTCCCCATCTGCCCCTCGCCCGGCCGCGACGACGGCTACGACATCTCCGACTACACCGACGTGCACCCCGACGTCGGCACCATCGACGATTTCAAGATCTTCCTCGACGAGGCGCACAGGCGCGGGATCCGCGTCATCACCGAGCTGGTGCTGAACCACACCAGCGACCAGCATCCCTGGTTCCAGCGCGCCCGGCGCGCGCCGCCCGGATCGCCAGAGCGGAACTTCTACGTCTGGAGCGACACGCCCGAGCACTACAAGGAAGCGCGCATCATCTTCAAGGACTTCGAGCCGTCCAACTGGTCCTGGGACCCCATCGCCAAGCAGTACTACTGGCATCGCTTCTTCGCCCACCAGCCCGACCTCAATTTCGACAGTCTCGCCGTGCACGACACGATGCTCGGCGTCGTCGATTTCTGGTTCGGCCTCGGCGTCGACGGGCTGCGGCTCGACGCCGTTCCCTACCTCTACGAGCGGGACGGCACCAACTGCGAGAACTTGACCGAGACGCATGCGTTCTTGAAGAAGCTCCGCGCCCACGTCGACCAGCGCTTCCAGGATCGCATGCTGCTCGCCGAGGCGAACCAGTGGCCCGAGGACGCCGCCCAGTACTTCGGCTCCGGCGACGAGTGCCACATGAATTTCCACTTCCCGATCATGCCGCGCATCTTCATGTCGATGCACATGGAGGACCGGCTCCCGATCATCGACATCCTCGCGCAGACCCCGCAGATTCCGGCCGGCAGCCAGTGGGCGCTCTTCCTGCGCAACCACGACGAGCTGACCCTGGAGATGGTCACCGACGAGGAGCGCGACTACATGTACCGCGCCT
>VBEO01000103.1:2341-7841 GCA_005881825.1 Chloroflexota bacterium
TCCTCTATTACGGCGACGAGATCGGGATGGGCGACAACGTCTTCCTCGGCGACCGGAACGGAGTGCGCACGCCGATGCAGTGGAGCGCCGACCGCAACGCCGGCTTCTCCCGCTGCAACCCGCAGCGACTGGTACTGCCGATCATCATCGATCCCGAGTACCACTACGAGTCGCTCAACGTGGAGGCGCAGCAGCAGAACCCCAATTCGCTGCTCTGGTGGACGAAGAAGATCCTCGCGCTGCGCAAGCGTTTCCATGCCTTCGGCCGCGGCTCGATCGAGTTCCTGAGCCCCGACAATCCCCACGTCCTCGCCTTCATCAGAAGTCACGAGGACGAGATCATCCTCTGCGTCGCGAACCTCTCGCGCCGGGTGCAGTATGTCGAGCTGAACCTCGCCAAGTACAAGGGCTCGATTCCCCTCGAGCTGTTCGGGCAGACCAGGTTCCCCGCCATCGGCGACCTGCCCTATCTCCTCACCCTCGGCACCTACGAGTTCTACTGGTTCTCGCTCGAGGCTCCGAGGTCCGCCGAGGACGTGGCCCGCGAGGCTGCCTACCAGCCGCCGGTTCTCGAGACTTCCTCGATCGAGGCGGTGTTCGGCGACCGCACCATCCTGGAGACGGCGCTCCCCGCCTGGATCGAGGGCCGCCGCTGGTTCACGAGCCGCGACCGCGAGCTGACTGACATCCGTGTACGCGACGTCGTTTCGCTGGACGCGCTGCACCTGGCGCTCGTGCGCGCCGTTTTCACTTTCGGTGAACCCGAGGACTACATCGTTCCCCTCGCGGTCGACACCGCCGAGCGGGGCGCCTTGCTGCGCGAGCGGGCGCCGCAGGCCATCGTCGCCGGACTCCGCATCGCCGGGCGCGGCGAGGACCCCGCCGCCTGGCTTTTCGATCCGCTCGTCGACGCGGGCTCCGCCTCCGTCGCCCTGGAAGCGCTGCGCAGCGGCAAGACCGCTCGAGGCACGATGGGGGTCGTCTCCACCTCGCTGCGCCGCGAGCTCCCGGACGGCCCGCTCGAGCCCAAGCTCGTGCGCGGCGACCACCGCTACGCGGCGGTCAGCTTCGGCGACCAGCTTCTCCTCAAGGTCTACCGCCGCCTCGGCGAAGGGATCAGCCCCGAGCTGGAATTGGGCCGTTACCTGTCCGAGCACGCTCCGCAGGCGCCGGTGCCGCCGCTCCTCGGATCGATCGAGCATCGCACCGGGCGCGGCGAGCCGGTCACGCTGGCGACGCTGCACGGATTCGTGATCAGCGAAGGAACTGCCTGGCAATTCATCCGGGAAGAGCTGCGCCGCTTCTACGAGAACGCGCTCGCCAGCGGGCGCGAGGTCCGGCCTCCGCCGCGGCCGCCGCAGGCGCGTCTGCTCGATCTGGCCGCGATGGAGGCGCCGCCGATCGCGCGCGAGCTGTTCGCCTCGACGCTGGCGGCGGCGCGGCTGCTCGGCAAGCGCACCGCGGAGCTTCACCTCGCCTTCGCGGCGGGAACCCAGGAAGGCCTCGGCCTCGATCCGTACAGCGCCCTGGACCAGCGCAGCGTCTACCAGACGAAGCGCAACCTCACCGGACGGGTGCTGCGCGAGCTGCGGCTGCGCGCCCCGAAGATGCCGCCCAAGATGGTCGAGCTCTCCCAGCAGCTCCTCTCCCGCGCGGACGTCCTCTACAAGCGCTTCGAGCCGCTCTTGCAGCACCGGCTCACCGCACAGAGGTGCCGGATCCACGGCCGCTACCATCTGGGAAAGCTGCTCTACACCGGCAAGGATTTCGTGGTCCTCGACTTCGAGGGCGATTCGGCAAAGCCGCTTCCCGAGCGACGCCGCAGGCGCGCGGCGCTGCGCGACGTGGCCTCGATGATCCGCTCCTTCGAGTACGCCGCGCAGACCGCGCTGCGCGACGAGGCCATCGTCCGCGCCGCCGACCGCAGCGCCGCCGAGCCGTGGGCGAAATTGTGGATGGCATGGGTACCGTCCTCGATGCTCTCGGCGTATCTGGAGGCCACCGCCGGCTCGCCGATCGTGCCCCGCGAGCAGGCGGAGACGGAGCTGCTCCTCGATACGCTGCTCCTGGAGCTGGCCCTGGACGACGTCTACAGCGAGCTCGACCGGCGCACCGACTGGGCGATGATCGCCCTGCGCAGCCTCAACGAGATGCTGGAGAAGTGACCGCCGAGGCGGTGGCGACCTGGTCGATGGTGCAGCGGACCGCGCCCAGCTCGACGATGCGCTCGGGTGACGCAGGCACGTTCAGGTCGAGATTGCAGAAGCCGTCGCGGAACTCGACGAGGCCGTGGTGCTTTCCGGGAGGGACGCCGTCGAGCCAGAACTTGCCCTCTGCCGAGACAGGGGACTCCGCATGTCCACCCTTGTAGTCGACGCGCAGCTCGCCGAACGCCGGCGTCTTTCCGCTCTCCATCCGGATCAGGCCGGCGACGCTCTGCGAGCGCTTCACGTCGAAGACGACCTGCGCGCCTCCGCGCAGGGGTGTGGCAACCAGTTGCTCGAGGGAGCCCACTTCGTAGTCCATGGGCACGTCGGTCCCCTCGATCCTCAAGCGGTTTCCGTAATAAGGCGCGAGAGCGGGGATGAGCAGGTTACCGTGCGAGTCGGTGCGTCCGATCTCCTGGTTGTTCAGGTAGCCCCGGACGCCTTCGACGCCCGGTACCTGGATGAGAGCGAATCCTGCCTGTACCGGACGGGACAAGAACGCGTCGTCGCCGATGAAGACGACACCGCCGGAAGCCTGGGCGAGCCCGGTATTGGAGGCGCCCTCGCGGTGGTATTCGGCCTGGTAGAGGCCGAACGAGCTCTGGGCCTGCACCATCGCCTCGCCGCTGGAGGACGAGGAGTCACCTGCCACGCGATACCCGAAGCCGTTGCCGGCCGAGAGGCTGCGCTGCACGACGACGTTGCTTCCCGACTGGTGATTCTGACTCGACGCACCGGCCGACCCGGTGGTCTGCTCTCCGAAGAAATGGGTGAGGGAGACGAACGCGACGGGAGAGATCGATCCGCCGGCATCGCCGACCCCCGCGCTCGCCGAGAGCGAGGTGCTTCCCCCAAGCTGCATGTCGCCGCGAACCGCGTACCTCCCGAGATACCCGGAGTCGCGCGCCTGGGCGGCTTGCACCTCCACGCCGGCGGAGAACCGACCTGCGATGGGCACCCCGGCCGAGAGCGTAGCCTGTAGTCGCGGGCGATCGTTGAGCGGCGTGAGCGAAAGGTTCGAGTAGGTGTCGCTGAGGTAGCGCAAGAGCACGTTGGCGCCGAACCGTCGCGAGATGTAGCTATAGCCGAGCGAGGCTGCTCCGCCGAGTCCGCCCCGTCCGCCGCTCGACGCGACAGACAAGTCCAACTCGCCGACCGGAAGGCCGGCGGTCAAGGTCGGGCCGCCGCTGACGAAGCCCCTGCCGCCCTCGATGCGCCCTCCGAGCGTCAGATGGTCGGTGAGGCCTCGCCGGTAGCGCCCGGAGAACCCCACGCCTCCTGAATAGTCGAAGCTCTCGACGCCGAAGCCGTTGCGACGCATTCCGACGTTCGCCGAGTAGTCCGTCAAACCTTCGCCGAGCAGACCGGAGGAGAAGTAGTAACGCCCGCTCACTTCCTGCGCGCGGCCGAACGCGAACTCCGTTGACGTAGATGTCGACCGTCGACGGCGTGAGCGCGAAGCCCTGCGCCCGCGGCATCGGTCCCTGGACGTAGTACGGGTCGACCGAGTATTCGCGCGAGACGGAGAAGCCGGCGAGCACTGCCGCACCACCGAGCGTCGAATCGGAGACGACCACATCGCCGGCCATCGCCCGGCGCAGCTTGTCGGGCTCGTCGTAGGTGAGATTGCTCAGGACGCGTACGACCCTCCCGTCAGGACCGCGCGAGGCTCCGGAGTAGAGGAGGCCGCCTTTCCAGGTCGCTCCTGCTTCGGCGAAGGCTCCGAGGTTTCCCTGCCCGTCCAGCTGTAGCGAATAGTTGGCGAAGGCGCTCGCATCGCGATGGAGCGTCATGCCCGCGGGCCGCGCCGCTGAGCGCAGATCGACGATCGAGTGGCCCAGTAGCGAGGGCGCGACTTTCAGGCGCACCGCCAGCGCGCGCTCGTCGAACGAGAACTCGATCTTGGGCGAAAGCGAGCGGAGGGAGACCATGTCCCGACCCGCGATGCGGATGCGCGTCCCCGGGACGGAGTCCAGGCCGGACCGCTGCAGATCCTCGACCGCCACGAGGATGTCGGAGGCGCGCAGGACGACGAGCGCCGTCTCCTTCTGATCGCCGTTGACCAAGAGATCGAGCTGCGCCTGCTGATCGCCCGCGGCCATTCCGGCCGGATCGGGCTCCGGCGCGGGCTCGGCTCGCGCCCGCCCGGCGCAAAGCGCCAGCGCGATAGCCCCTTCCTTCGGGAGCGGCCACTGGTAGAGGCGATCGTCGGCCACGAGGACGTACCAGCCGTCCCAGCGCGTTTGCGCCGACGCCTTCTTGTCCGCGGAACGTGCTTCGGCCACGACCTCGGTCGGCCGCATCCGTACGTTTCCCATGTTGCGCAACCGGAAGACGAGCTTGTTGCCCTCCACGCGAGGGGCCTCGATCCGTGCAGCCCCAATCGCGCGACCCGGCTCGAGGAAGACGGGGATGCTCACCCGGGTCAGCACCTGCACCGCGGGACGGTCTCCGGCTTTCTCGGTGGGAGGGAGCTCTTCTATGAAAGCGCGGTAGGACTTTTCCAGCGGTCCGAACTTGTCCGGAGCAGCGCCGACGCGAAGATTGCGCTGCTCTCCGGGTTGCAAGGTGAGGAGCTGGGGAAAGAGGACGAGGTCGCGCGTGGGCGCGAACTTCATGTGGCCGTCCTGGTCTTGCGACCAGCCGACGACGCTCGCCTGGTAGCGGATCGGCGTCGCCCCTTCGTTCTTCAAGGTGATGATGGCGTTCGACTGCGAATGCGTGAGCTCGACCAGGATGGGGCTTACTTGAAGCCCCGCCGCCGAGACGGACCCCGCCCAGAGCATGGCGCCGAGAACGGCGCAGGCGATCTGGTTCGGGGTCCGCACGGTCGGAGGTCGTCGCAATTGGTTAGAAGGTCACCGACGCCGTCACGGTGTCGGAGTAGTTCGTATCCGGCGTGACGTACAGGCCGGTCGCGATGCGCCCGTACACGGTGAGCGTCTGGTTCGGGCCCGTCGCGGCGACGGTGTTGGTCGTATCCCAAGGGGTGGTGCGGGTCGAGTCCGAGTAGATCTCGTACTTGAGCAGGTCCGTGTTCGTGCCCGAGCCCTTCATGTTGCGTGCGCCGTTGACGCCGTTGTTCAGGCTCACCGTGCCCGTGGTGCCCTTGGTGCAGTTCAGCGTGAAGGTCGCCGTCTGATCGTCCGCGGTCCCGGAGGCGGGATCGTACGCGCCGAAATTGAGCGACGTGTTCGTCATCGTGCAGGACTTCGCGACGGAGGCGGTAACGGTGATGGTGCTGGTCTGCGGGCTGGGAAGAGCGCGGGCGGGGGCGACCGCGAAGGCGAGGG
>VBEO01000104.1 GCA_005881825.1 Chloroflexota bacterium
CCCTCGGCGCCCTGGACGAACCGTTTGAGCGCCATCGGCCGGCGGTACACGGCCCTCACGGCGCCCTCTGCGACCGCCAGGTAGTAGTCGACGAGGTCGCCCTTGGTGTACCCGGCCTGGGGAAAGAAAACCTTGGCGGGATTGCTGATTTGGACGTCGCGGCCGGCTATGCGCATGCGGTCAGGGCGCCTGTGGGAGCTTCACCCGGCCGCGCGCGACCACCGGAGCCGAGGGTGGCGGCACCACTGGTCCGATGTCCCCGTCGGGTGCCTCGTCGAGGTCGACGATGACCGGCGCATGGTCGCTGGGACCGCTGCCCTTCCGCGCTTGCCGGTCGACCCAGGCGGCCCGCACCCGTCCGGCCACCGGCTCGGTGGCCAGGACGAACGTGCGTCTGGCCGAGGTAAGCATCCGGATCGAAGACGTCGGCATCGGCGGGCGCGATGTTCATGTCGCCGCACACGACCTGTGAGGCCGGGCCGGACCTGAGCATCCGGTCCAAAGCGGCGAGCCAGGCCAGCTTGTAGCGGTAGTGCTCGGAGTCCGGCACGCGACCGTTCGGCACGTACACGGACTGCACCCGCACCCCTGCGCAGACGGCCGCGATCGCTCGCGCTTCCTGGTGCGGAAAGCCGGGTCCATCTGGGAGGCCCACCACGACGTCCTCCAACCCGACCCGCGAGAGCACCGCCACCCCGTTCCACTGAGCCTCGCCGTGATGCGCGAAGGCGTATCCGCGGTGGGCCAGTTCTCGACCTAAGGCGGCGGCGAAGGCGGTGTCGGTGACCTTGGTCTCCTGAAGGCAGACGACGTCCGGCCGGCGCTCGTCCAGCCAGGGCAGCAGGCGCGGAATCCGCTGCGTGACCGAGTTGACGTTCCAGGTCGCGATCCGCACCGTCCTACAGCCGCCCGCCTAGCGCGCGCCGAGCGCGCGGTACCGGTCCGCGTCGTAGTGGAGCTTGATGCTCTGGATGCGGCCGTCTTCGATCCGGATGAACTCGGCGAAGCGCAGCGTCCCGGAGCCCAGGTCGCAGTCATAAAGGAAGGCCGCCCGATTCCCCTCCCGGACCTCTTCGATCATGGTCAGCCCGCGCAGGCTGTCCACGAACCTACCCAGGCCCTGAACGAAGCCGTCGGCCCCACGCCGGTGGCCGGCGATGGGCCCTTCGAAGTCGAGGTCGTCAGCCAGCAGCGAGCGCAGGCGCGCCGCGTCGAACGCGGCCGGGCCGCCCTTCCAGCTGTCGTAGTAGCCCGCGAGCACATCGCTGATGGTGTCAGATGACATTTGCTTGCCTCCTTGAGTCTCTCCGACCGGCCTCAGCTCTCAGCGACGCAAGTAGGGGAGGGTGCCGGCCCGCCAGTAGAGCCCATCCTGGCGCTGCATCAACTCCTCGTCGACCAAGTAGCGGCGCAGGCTGGCGTAGTCGGAGTGGTAGCGCCCGAGGACCTCGTTGACCGTGCTCTCCGGATAGCGCTGGGCGGGGCGGAAATGCTCGGCCAGCCAGGCCAGGATGACGCGGCGCTTGCGGTTCTTGGCCGGAATCGAGATCAGGCGGCCGTCGGGCATGAAGGTCTGGAGCACGCGCGCTGCGTACCGGGGGTCTTCCACGGCCTGAAAAGTTAGGCGATCAGGCGGGCGCCAGGGCGCTGTCCAGCAGCTGTAAGTCGAGGCTTGGCAGTTCGGGATTGAGCCGGTAGTAGGTCCACAGGCCGCGCTTTTGGGAGTCGACCAGACGGGCGGCGTGCAGCTTGGCCATGTGGTGACTGATGGTGGGCTGGGTGAGGTCGAAGGCGGCGGTGAAGTCGCAAATGCAGACCGGTTCGCTGGCCGCCCGCAGGGCCGCCAGCATGGCCAAACGGGTGGGGTCGGCGATCGCCTTGAGCACGGCCGCGCGGCGTTTGGCCCAGGCCGGGTCGACCTTCATCGGAAGCTCGCAGCAGGTGCCGCGCTCGCGGATCATTGGCGAGCCCAAGTCTAGCGCAACGCATTGACGTTCATCTATGGATCATGATAGGTTGTCGCCATGTCCACGACTCGCCAGGCGGTACGGGAGCGTTACGCACGGGCGGCGCGCCAGATGGCCGTGGCCGGCAATGCAGGCTGCTGCGGGGACGGAGCCGGCTGCGACTGTGGCAGCTACTCCGAGCAGGACCTGCAGCTGATCGGACTCTCCGAATCGGTCAGCCTCGGTTGCGGCAACCCCACGCTTCTGGCCGCGCTTGAGCCGGGCGAAAAGGTGCTCGACCTGGGCAGCGGCGGCGGTCTCGACGTCCTGCTCTCCGCGCGCCGGGTCGGTCCGACCGGGCATGCCTTCGGAGTCGACATGACGGACGAGATGCTGGAGCTGGCCGAGGCCAATCGCGCACGCGCGGGCGTGCGCAACGCGACCTTTATGAAGGGGACCATCGAGTCAGTTCCCCTGCCCAGCGCCTCAGTCGATGTCGTGATCTCGAACTGCGTCATCAACCTGGCCGAGGACAAGGGCGCCGTCATCCACGAGGCCTTTCGGGTCTTGCGCTCAGGCGGTCGCCTGGCCGTGGCCGACATGGTCGAGCTGGAGCCGCTGGCCCCCGAACTGAAGCGGGCGCCGGACGCCTGGGCGGGGTGCGTCGCCGGCGCCATCCCCGTCGAGCAGTACCGAGGTCTGTTGCTGGCCGCCGGATTCGCTGAGCCCGAGATCGAAGTCCATACCGTTACCGAAGTGCCCGAAGGCGGGCGTATCGGAAGTGCTTATATCAGGGCTCGCAAGTCCTCGGTTTAGGCCGGGAGCAGCTCTGCGACCAGCGTCTCCACCCGAGCTTTGATCTGGTCGCGGATGCCGCGCACTTCGGCCAGCGGCCGACCGGCCGGATCGTCCAGCTCCCAGTCCTGGTAGCGCTTGCCCGGATAGACCGGGCAAGCATCGCCGCAGCCCATGGTGATCACGACGTCCGCCTCGCGTACGGCGTCGTCGCGCAGCCTCTGCGGCCGGGCACCGGCGATGTCTATCCCCACCTCGCGCATGGCTTCGACGGCGACCGGGTTGATCTCGTCGGCCGGCTCGCTGCCCGCGGATTGAACCCGGAGCCGGGCGCCGGCCAGACGTTCCAGGAAGCCGGCCGCCATCTGGCTGCGCCCGGCATTGTGGACGCAGACGAAGAGGACGGCGGGGCGCTCAGCCGGCACGCTCACGCCACGCAGTGGGGGTGACGTGGAGGATCACGCGCACCGCCTTGTCCTTGACCTCGATCGGATGCCCCCGGTAGCGGCGGGAGAGCAAGTTGTAGAAGTCGCCCTCGGGATCGTCCTCGATGCGCTCGACCACGCCTCGCATGGAGAGGTAGCGGTATGCGTTGTCGGGGTCGGTGATCGACAGCGAGATGCGCGGCTCGTGCTGGAGGTTTCGGTAGTTGTAGCGCTCTTTGGTGTGGGTGAGCTTGATCTCCTGGCTGTCCGGGTCCCAAAGGAACCACATCGGGGTGGCCTGGGGCGCGCCGTCGGGCCGGACTGTCGCCAGGTGGGCGAACAGGGGACGCTGCAG
>VBEO01000008.1 GCA_005881825.1 Chloroflexota bacterium
AAGGTGGTCGAGGCCCTGGGTCGCGACAAGAACAAGGGCCAGTATCTTTGAGCTCGAGCATGCCGCCGCCGCAGATCAAGTTCGGCACCGACGGCTGGCGCGGCGTGATCGGCGACGATTTCACCTACAGCTCGCTCCGCCTGGCGGCGCAGGGCGTGGCCGAGTACCTGGCCGCCAAGGGCGAAGGCCAGCTGGCCGTGGTCGGCTACGACTGCCGGTTCGCCTCCGAGTTCTTCGCGGAGGAGGTGGCGCGGGTGCTGGCCGGCAACGGCGTGCAGAGCCTGCTCTTCGACCGGCCGTCGCCGACCCAGGTCGCCTCCTGGACGGTGATCGACAAGAAGGCGGCCGGCGCGGCCGTGATCACGGCCAGCCACAACCCCTACATCTTCAACGGCCTCAAGTACAAGCCCGAGACCGGCAGCTCGGCGCCGCCGGAGGTGATCGCGGAGCTGGAGAAGCGCATCCACGGCGCCCAGCAGGTCAAGCGGGAGCCGGCCGATTCGGAGCGCATCCGCCGCTACGATCCGCGTCCCGCCTACTACGAGCAGATCGGCCGCATGCTGGAGCTCAGTCCCATCAAGGTCGGCGGCCTGCGCGTTCTGCACGAGGTGATGCACGGCAGCGGCTACGGCTACATCCGCGAGCTGTTGGGCGGCGGCTCGACGACCGTGATCGAGCTCCACGCCGAGCGCAACCCCTTCTTCGGCGGCGTCAACCCCGAGCCCATCCCGAGCAACCTCTCCGAGGCCCTGCAGACCATGAAGAGCGGCGGCTACGACCTCTGCATCTGCACCGACGGCGACGCCGACCGGGTGGGCATCATCGACGAGTCCGGCCGCTTCGTGAACCAGCTCCAGGTCTACGCGCTGCTGATGGTCTACCTGATCGAGATGCGGGGCTGGAAGGGCCCCGTCGTGCGCTCGCTGAACATGACCCACATGGCCGACGAGCTCGGCCGCCAGTACGGCGTGCAGGTGCACGAGGTCCCGGTCGGGTTCAAGAACGTGGCTCCCAAGATGATGGAGACCGGCGCCGTGCTGGGCGGCGAGGAGAGCGGCGGTTTTGCCATCAAGGGCCACATCCCGGAGCGCGACGGGATCCTGGCCGGCCTGTGCTTCGCCGACATGATGGTGCGCAGCGGGCGCTCCATCTCCCAGCTCCTGGAAGACCTGGAGAAGAAGGTCGGGCCCCACGCCTACGCCCGCCACGACATCCACCTGCCCCGCGACAGCTACGACCAGGACCGCCGCCGGATCCTGGAAACGCTGCGCGAGAAGCAGCCGCGCATGGTGGCCGGGGTCGAGGTGGAGCGGGTGCGCGATGACGATGGTTTCAAGTTCTTCCTGAAGGACGGCTCCTGGGTCCTGCTGCGCACCAGCGGCACCGAGCCGCTGATTCGCGTCTACGCCGAAGCCGAGGACTCGCAGGCGGTGGACAAGCGGCTGCATGAGCTGGAGGCGGTGGTCGGCCTGGAGGGCCATGGCGGAGGTTAGGAAGGGCGAGGACACCCGGGTCGAGAAGCCCTGGGGCTACGAGGTGCGCTGGGCGATTACCGATCGCTACCTGGGCAAGATCCTCCACATCAACCGGGGCGAAGCCCTGTCGCTGCAGTACCACCGAGAGAAGGACGAGTGCCTCTACCTGGCCGGCGGCGTCCTCGACCTGGAGCTGGGTGACGAGTCGGGCGAGCTCAAGAAGTACCGGCTGACGGTGGGGGACACCGTCCACATCACCCCCGGCACCCGGCACCGCATGACCGCGGTCGAGGACTGCGACGTCTTCGAAGTCTCTACGCCCGAGATCGAGGATGTGGTCCGCCTGGAGGACCGGTACGGCAGAGCCGATCGCTAGACTGCTCGCTTCGTGAAGACCCCTCCTCCGCCGGATCTTCACGTCGCCCGCGCGGTGGACATCTCCGAGCGCCGCGACGGGCGCTTCCTGGTCTTCGTAGCGGTGGTCCTGGTGGCCCTGACGCTCGGCCTCAAGTCAGAGCTGGTCGCCCCCACCCAGGTCTGGGCCTTCGGCGCCGGGCTGCTGGTGCTGGCCTTCCCGGCTCTGCTCGGCTACCTGCGCACCGACGAGGGCGCGCCGTCTGTCGAAAGCTTCATTCCCGTCGCCATCGGGGCTGTAGCGGTGGCCGGCCTCTCCACCTTCCCCATGGACTGGTGGAAGTTCGACGCCATGGTGGCGCTGTTCGGACTCGGCTTCGTGCTCTCCGGCTGGCTCGACCACCGCCGCCTGCGCGAGCGCGAGAAGCCCGGGCACGTGGTCCTCCAGGAGACGGTGATGATCCTGGCCATGGCGGCGGCCTTCCTGGTCGTCCTCACGGTCGCGCTGCCGCTGCCGGTGCGCCTGGGCTGGATCTTCGCCATCTCCCTGCTCGCCACGTACCGCAGCTTCCGGTCGCTGGGCCGGGTGATGCCGCCCCGGCGCGCCTTCCTCTTCTCGGTCTTCGTGGCCCAGCTGGTGACCTTCTTCTCCTGGGCCAGCACCGTCTACCTCTCCTATCAGGAGGGGCCGATGGCGGCGATCCTGGTCTTTCTCTGGTACGTGAACCGCGGCATCATCCGGCACACCGTCGAGGAGACCATGAGCCGCAACGTGGTCATCGAGTACGGATCGTTCGTGATCCTGCTCGGCTACCTCGTCTACGCGAGCTACACGCCCCACCCGGGCTGAGCCGAGCTAGATGCCCAGGTAGGCCTTCTGGACTTCCTCGGACTGGGCCAGCTCCTTGCCCGGTCCGGATTGGACGATGGTGCCCGTCTCCAGCACGTAGGCGCGGTGGGCGACGTCCAGCGCCTTGACCGCGTTCTGCTCGACCAGGAGGATGGGCACGCCCGAGCTGTTGATCTCGTTGATGATCCCGAAGATGGTGTCCACGATCAGGGGCGCCAGGCCCAGCGAGGGCTCGTCCAGCATCAGGGCCCGCGGGTTGGCCATCAGGGCCCGGCTGATCGCCACCATCTGCTGCTCACCACCGGACAGGGTCCCGGCCAGCTGGTGGCGCCGCTCCTTGACCCGCGGGAAGAGCGTGAACACCTTCTCCAGGCTGTCCCGGATCCCGCCCCGGTCGCGGCGGGAGTAGGCGCCCATCTCCAGGTTGTCCTGGACCGTCAGCCGCTGGAACAGCCGGCGGCCTTCCGGAGCCTGGCATATCCCGAGCTGCACCACCCGATGCGGCGGTGTGCTGCTGATGTCCCGGCCGTCGAAGGTGATGGTGCCGGCAGCCGGGTGCATCAGGCCGCTGATGGTGCGCAGGGTGGTCGTCTTGCCGGCGCCGTTGGAGCCGATCAGGGCCACGATCTCGCCCCGGTCGACGGTCAGACTCACGCCGTGCAGCGCCTGGATGCGGGCGTAGAAGGCGTCGATGCCCTTGAGCTCGAGCAGCGCCATGGCTAATGCCCGCCCTGGGAGCCCAGGTAGGCCTCGATGACGCGCTGGTTGCTGCGCACCACGTCCGGCGGGCCCAGCGCGATCTCCTCGCCGTGGTCCAGCACGCAGATGCGCTTGGAGATGCTCATCACGACCCTCATGTCGTGCTCGATGAGGAAGACCGTGACGCCGTCGGCCACGATCTTCTCGACCAGCTTCATCAGCTGAACCTTCTCCTGCGGCGTGAAGCCGGCTGCAGGCTCGTCCAGGAGCAGCAGCTTGGGGTCGGTGGCCAGGGCCCGCGCCACCTCCAGACGTCGCTGCTGCCCGTAGGGCAGGTTGCGGGCGTAGTGGTCGGCGAAGCGCTCGATGCCCACATAGCGGAGCAGCTCGTAGGCGCGGTCACGTACCCGCACCTCCTCCTTGCGCTCCCGGGGGGTCTTGAGCATGGCGTCCCAGAGCTTGGCCTTCATGCGCACGTGCTGGCCGACCTTGACGTTGTCGAGGGCTGTCATGAAAGGAAAGAGGCGGATGTTCTGGAATGTGCGGGCGATGCCCATCTGCGCCACCTGGTGCGGCCGCGAGCCGGAAATGTCACGGCCGTCGAAGTAGATCGAGCCCATGGTCGGCGGGTAGATGCCGGTGATGCAGTTGAAGAGCGTGGTCTTGCCGGCGCCGTTGGGCCCGATCAGCGCAAAGATCTCGCCCCGGCGCACGGCGAAGGCGACATCGTCGACCGCGACCAGGCCGCCGAACTGCTTGGTGACCTTGCGGATCTCCAGGATGTTGCCGTTCATGGCGAGAGCGCTCACCCCTGGGCGCCCTCCAGCCCCAGCGCCGAGGTCTCCTTGGCCGCCCGCTCGACGTCGATCTCCGCGCGACTGGGTATGAGGCCGCCAGGTCTCAACAGCATGGTCGTGACCAGGATCAAGCCAAAGAGCAGGAACTTGAGTCGGGACACGAACTCGCCCAGCCCCGGCCAGTCGCCGGTGGGCTGGTCGATAGCCGTGAAGCCGGTGGTGGCCAGCAGGCTGTGCACCTGGTTGGGGGCGTCGGGCAGGATCTTGAAGAGGATCAGGTAGACCGTCAGCGAGCCCACGATCACGCCCGGCATGCTGCCCATGCCGCCCAGCACGATCATCACCAGGATCGTGATCGAGACCTGAAATTGAAAGTTCTCGGGGCTGACGAGCGAGAGCTTGGCCCCGTAGAAGCAGCCGGCAAAGCCGGAAGTGGCTGCGCCCATGGCGAACGCCAGCAGCTTGGTGCTGACGGTGTTGATGCCCATGGCCTGGGCCGCTGTCTCGTCCTCGCGGATCGCCATCCACGCCCGCCCGAGGCGCGACTTGCGCAGGTTGTTGAGCATGACCACGCTGATGCCGACCAGGATCAGCATCAGGACGTACCAGGCGGTCGGGTTGGCCACGCTGAAGATCAGGTCCTTGACGATGCCGAACTGCTCGCCGACGCCTGCCCAGGGCCCGTCGACCCAGTAGGGCAGCACCGGGTTGTCGAGGGCGGAGAGCCCGTTGATGCCGCCCGTCCAGTCGCCCGCGTTGCGAAAGACGCGCGGCACGATCTCGCCGAAGCCCAGCGTCACGATCGCCAGGTAGTCGCCGCGCAGCCGCAGCGTGGGAGCGCCCAGGAGTGCCCCCGCCGTGGCGGCGATCATCACCCCGACGACGAGCAACAACCAGAAGGGGATGTGGATGGCGTGGTGCAGCGGCGTGTGGAAGAGCGCGCCCGAGGCCATCAGCGCGTAGGTGTAAGCGCCGATCGCGAAGAACGCGGCGTAGCCGAGGTCGAGCAGCCCGGCGAAGCCCACCACCACGTTGAGTCCCAGTGCCAGCAGCACGTAGACGCCGGCGTCGGCGGCGAGCAGCACGATCGAGCCTCCCGCGCCGCCGGTCACGAAGTCCGCAACCGTGGGGAAGGCCAGCGCCCCGATGGCGAGCGCCAGGTAGATCACGGTGTCGCGATCGCGGAGGTTGAGGGTGAACCGCCCGATGCGGATCCGGCCCCGCCGAGGGCCCGGGCGCGGACGAGCGACGGTGGCGCTGCTCATGTATTCACCTCAGACCCAGCGTGGCGGTAAGGGCCAGCTCGCTGGCCCGAATGAGCCCGTGATCCAGGCGTTGGGGACATAGCGCGGAGCCAAAGGGAGGTAGGTCCGCGGGAGGAACCGCAGGTTCTTCCCGCGAAGCGGAGCGCAGCGGAGCGTTGGCGACAGTGGCGCTGCTCATGTGCGGTCCGGAACGCGCATGCCCAGCAGGCCGGCGGGGCGGAAGAGCAGGACCAGCGTCAGGATCACGAAGATCATGACCTGGGTCCAGGCGGACACGAAGTAACTGTTCCAGAAGGCTTCGAACATGCCGATGCAGAGGCCGCCCAGGGCCGCGCCGCGGATGTTGCCGATGCCACCCAGCACCGCTGCGGTGAACGCGACCAGGCCGGTCGCGAAGCCCAGGTCGAAGACGATGTTGCCGAAGTAGAGGCCATACATGGTGCCGGCGAACCCGGCCAGCACGGCGCCGATGAAGAAGGTGGCCGCGATGGTGCGGTTGATGTCGATGCCCATCAGCGAGGCCGCGTCCCGATCCTGGGCCGTGGCCCGCATGGCCTTGCCGAGCTTGGACTTCGTCACGAAGGTGTCCAGGGCCAGCACCAGGAGCAGGGCCAGCACCACCACCACCGCATCCTTGATGCGCACAGTGGTTCCGATCAGGGTCAGTTGGCCGGTCGGGATCAGGTCGGGGTAGTGGTTGTTGACCGGGCCCTTCCAGAGGAACATGAGGCCCTCCAGCACGAAGGACATGCCGGCCGCGGTGATCAGCGGAGAGACGCGCGGCGCATTGCGCAGCGGCCGGTAGGCCACCCGCTCGATGGTGATGTTGAGCAGGCCGCAGACGAGCATCGTGCCCGCCGTGATCGGCACCAGCGCCAGCAGTATCAGGGGGCCGTTGACCACGCCCTCCTTGAAGCCAAAAGCCGTGACCACGGACAGCGAGATGAAGCCGCCGAAGGTGACCACGTCGGCGTGGGCGAAATTGATCAGCTCGATGATGCCGTAGACCATCGTGTAGCCCAGCGCGATGAGCGCGTAAAGGGAGCCGCTGCCCAGCCCGTACACGATGGTCTGCAGGAAGTAAGCCAGCGGCTGGCTGTGGGTAGCGATGTTGCGCGCCATCAGCAGGAGAACCACGATCACGACGCCCAGCACCAGCCAGCGGAGGAGCCGGACCCAGCGGTTGCCCACCATTCCGGCGCGCACCGCCATCAGGCCCTCGGTCCAGGCCTGGTCGCGGGCGGCTATGGCAGCCGGGTCTTCAACCTCCTCGGCCTTCTCGGCCAAGGCGGAATCCTGGGTGGTGCCGGCGGGCGAGCCATCCACAGCTTGTGCGGGAGCCTACACGATAAAGAAGGACCTCCCCAAGTGGGGAGGCCCTCCGCCTACTTTCGTTCGCGTCTTTAGGACGAGGAGGTCACGCCCTGCGACGACAGGTATTTCCAACCACCGGTCGCGGTGTTGGTGGGGTCGGACTGGTAGTACGAGAAGACCGGGGTCGTGATGTCGCCGTTCTGATTGGCGTCGATGGCGCGGCCGATCGCGTCGATCAGGAGGATCGCGCAGTCGTAGGACTGGAAGGTGTAGGTCGCGATGTCGGTGGGCTTGCTGTACACCTTCTTGTAAGCGTCGATGGTGGACTTGGCGTTGGGATCATTGCCGGCCACCGGGTCGGAGCCGGCGGTGGTGCCGTAGATGTTTGTGGCGTTGTCACCAGCGTCCTTGATGCACTGGGGGTCGAGGGCGAAGCCGTCGGGGCCCGTCAGCGGGACGTCCAGGATGCCCTTCATCTGAGCCTTGAAGATGCAGGGCTTGTTGCCGGTGGTGGCGCCGATGTAGACGAACTGGGCGCCGCCCGACTTGGCGGAGTTGATGTACGTCTTGAAGTCCGAGGTGTTCTTGGCGTCGTAGTCGTTGCGGACGACGACCGTGCCGCCGAGGCTGGTCCACTTCTTCTGGAAGTTGTCGGCCACGCCCTTGCCGAAGGTCTCGTTGTCCGAGAAGATGGCCGCCTTCGTGAACTTCAGGGTGTCATGGGCGTAGACCGCCATAGCGGGACCCTGCTGGTCGTCGGTGCCTGCGATCCGGAAGTAGTTGTTGGTCGAGCCCTTGCGCAGCTCGGACGGGGCCGGGTTGCAGTAGGAGAACGACTTGGTCAGGCACTCGTTGGTGTTGGCGGGGCTGACCATCGCCAGCGGAACCGCCGCCAGGATCGGGATCATGGCCTTGGCCACGTTCGAGTTGTTGGGGCCGACCATGGCCACGATGGACGAGTCGCCGGCCATAGTGGTGGCGTTCTGGGCGCCCTTCTGGGGATCGTGGACCCCGTTGATGGCGTCGTCAAAGGGCTTGTACTGGATCGTGAAGCCCTTGATGGTCTGATGCTGCGAGACGGCAAAGGCCACCGCCTGCTGCTCGGGAATGCCCGTGCTGGCCTCCCCACCGGAAGCCGGATAGTCGCTGGCGATCACGATGGTTCCCTTGCTGGACCCCCCGCCAGTCGTGCCGCCGCCGCCGCAGGCCACGGTCGCGAAGACCGCCGCCACTGGCAGCGCCAGCGCCTTGAGACGTGTCAACCTCATATGGTTCCCCCTTTCGAGACTGGTGAAAGAGACGCCAATCGGGCGTCATGTCGATCCCCTCGCCCTCTTCCCGCCGTTACCGATCGCGGTCCCGGTCGGGGCGAGAGTGCGCCGGCGAGGGCCGCGGCCACGCTATGTGGCCGACCCACTACTCCGCCGCAAAGTGTGTGCAGGCGACCTGCGACTGTCAAGCGGAGCCGGGTTCAGCCGTTCCCAGGCTCGATATACTCAGCCTCTTCCCCACCCGGCCCTAGGAGCGCGCGCCCTTGAAGACCCCCACCGGCGAGCATCTCAAGCCCCGCTCGCAGTACGTCGAAGACGCCATCCGGCTTGCCATGGACAGCAAGTGGGAGGAGGCCGTCGAGTTGAACCAGTTCGTCCTCGAGAACTTCGGTCCCGAGGACCAGGTCTACAACCGCCTGGGCAAGGCGCTGACCGAGCTCGGACGCCTGGAGGAGGCGCGGGACCAGTACGAGAAGAGCCTCAGGCTCAACCCCTTCAACACCGTCGCCAAGAAGAATCGCTCCAAGCTCGAGGTCCTGATCCAGCACAAGGCGGACATCAAGAGCGGGGCGACCCGGGTCGACCTCAACCTTTTCGTGGAGGAGATGGGGAAGACCGTGATCACGCAGCTGGAGGCGGTTGAGGATCCCGACGTCTGCGAGAAGGTGGTGGCCGGGGACATCGCCGAGCTGACGGTGGCGGGCGACACCATCACGGTCGCCACCCTGCGCGGCATCCATTTGGGCCAGCTGGAGCCCAAGCTGGCGCGCCGCCTGATCAAGTTCATGCAGGGCGGCAACCGCTACCAGGCCGGCGTCACCGGCTGCGAGAACGGGCAGATCCGGGTGATCGTGCGCGAGACCTACCAGGATCCCAAGTTCGCCGGCAAGCCCTCCTTCCCCATGCGCCAGAAGCGCGAGGTCGCCTTCCGGCCCTACGCCCGGGAGTCCCTGCTGCAGCGGGATGCCGAGTTCCCGACCGACGAGGACGAGGAAGACCTCGTCCAGGCCGGGATCGACGCGGATATCGACGAGGACGAGGGCATGCACGAGGTCGAGGAGGACAGCGAGCCGATCGACTTCGCCGAGGAGGCCGACTCGGGCGACGACGAGGACCGCGAGGACAGCTGATGCGTCCGAAGGAGTGGCTTCACCGAGCCTGAGCTGACGTCGGCGGTCCGGGGCGTCCCCGGCTTCCGCGACCTGCTCCCCGCCGAGGCGGAGGCCATGCGCGCCGTCCAGGAGGCGGTGCTGGCCGAGATGCGCCGCTGGGGCTACCGCTTCGTGGTCACCTCGACCCTGGAATCGCTGGAGGTATTCGCCCGCGGTCTCGGCCCTGAGCAGCAGCGCAGGCTGTTCAAGCTCAGCGACGCCGACGGCGCCCTGCTGGCGGTGGTCGGCGAGCGCACGATCCCGGTGGCCCGGCTGGCGGCCGGGCAGCTGCGCGGTGCGCCGCTGCCGCTGCGCCTCTGCTACTCGGGCCCGGTGCTCTCCAACGACGGCGGGCGCTTCGCCAGCCGCCGCGAGTCGCAGCAGGTGGGGGCCGAGCTGATCGGCGCCGGGGGGGCGGTCGCCGACGCGGAGGTGATCGCCCTGGCGGTGCGCTGCCTGGACGCTGCCGGGCTCCGCCGGTACCAGGTCGACGTCGGGCACTCGGAGTTCTTCCAGGGCTTGCTCGACGGGCTCCGGTTGGGACCGGAGGTGAAGTCGCGGATCAAGGCGGCGCTGGCCGCCCGCGACCTGGTGCAGCTGGAGTCGGTCCTGGCCGCGACGCCCTTGCGCAGCGCCGAGCACGAGCTGCTCCTGCGCTTCCCGGCGCTGCGCGGCGGGCCCGAGATCATCGTCGCTGCCGGCGAGCTGGTCCGCAACCGGCGCTCGGAGCGGGCCCTGGACGAGCTGCGCCGGGTCTTCACCCTGCTGGCCGCACACGGGTTGGGCGCCACCATCCAGATCGATCTCGGCGCCATCCGCGACTTCGACTACTACACGGGCGTGATCTTCGAGGGCTTCGGTCCGGAGCTCGGACGGCCGCTCGCGCAGGGCGGGCGCTATGACGGGCTGCTCGCCCGCTTCGGCCGGCCGGCGCCGGCCACGGGTTTCGTGCTCCACCTCGACCTCCTGGGTGAGCTGCTGGCCCGCTCCGAGCAGCCGCCCGCGCTGCCCCGGCTGGACGCCGCGGTGGCCTGGTCCGCCCCTGGCCTCGAGGCCGCCCTGCGCATCGGATCCTCGCTGCGCCTGTTCGGGATGCGGGCCGTGGTCGACACCCAGGCGCGGTCGCTGGCCGCCGCCCGTGCCTGGCGGGACGTGGTCGGCGCCCGGCACCTCCTGCACTGCACCGGCGCCGCCGCGGTGAGCTGGCAGGCATCCGGCCAGCGCGTTCGCCGGTTGCCGCCGGAGCAGGCCGTGGCGCGGCTGGCAGGGCTGGGCCGCCGGCTGCTCGTGGAGTCAGGCGGGGTGCGGCTGGTGGTGGTGCGGCCGGCGGACGTGCCGGCCTACGTCGAGCACGGCGCCGCCGACCTCGGCATCGTGGGCAAGGACCAGCTTTGGGAGGCCGGCCACAGCCAGGGCCTCTACGAACTGGTCGACCTGCGCACCAACTCCTGCCGGCTGGTGGTCGCGGTGCCCGAGAAGTCGCCGCTGCACGGCCCAGAAACCTGGCCCCCAACGCTGCGGGTGGCCACCAAGTACGTGCGCGCCACGACCGCCTACATGGACTCGGTGGGCCAGGCGGTCGAGATCGTGCACTTGCACGGTTCGGTCGAACTGGCGCCGCAGGTCGGCCTCGTGGACGCCATCTCCGACCTCACCGAGACCGGCAACACTCTGCGCGAGAACCGGCTCCGGGTCGTGGCCATGATCGGCGAGTCCACGACCCGTCTGATCGCCAACGCGGTCAGCCTTAAGACGCGCGCGCGCGAGGTGCAGGACGTCGTCCGGCGGTTGCGGGGAGCGGTCGACAGTGCCGATTAGGCGCTATCGCATCGGTGACTGGCTGGACAGCCCGCTTTCGCGGCGGCGGCTCGACCTCTCCGGCCTGCGCGAAGAACGGGCCGTGGTGGAGGAGATCGTGGCCCGGGTGGCCGCAGAGGGGGATGCCGCGCTGCGCCAGTACGGGCGCCGGTTCGACGGCTGGGCGCCCGCCGAGGGCGAGCCTTTTGCGGTGGGGCGCGCCGCGCTGGAGGCCGCTCGCGAGCGCCTGCCGGCCGGAGAGCGGGCCGCGCTGGAGCTGGCGGCCCGCCGGATCCGCGCCTTCCACGCCTCGCAGGCCTTCGCCGACGTGGCCGGACCGCCCGGCCTGAAGCTCCTCACCCGCCCGGTGCGCCGGGCAGGGCTTTACGTCCCCGGCGGCCGCGCCTCCTACCCCTCCACGGTGCTGATGACCGCCATCCCGGCCCGGCTGGCGGGGGTGAGCGAGCTGGTGGTCTGCACGCCGCCCGCGGCCGACGGCGGCCTGCCCACGGCCGTCCTGGCCGCGGCGGCGATCGCGGGCGTGGACGAGGTCTTCCGGACGGGAGGCGCCCAGGCCATCGCCGCCCTGGCCTACGGCACGGCGAGCATCCCCCGCGTCGATTTCATCGCGGGGCCCGGCAACATCTGGGTGACGCTGGCCAAGAAGGAGGTCTTCGGGGTGGTCGGCGTCGACGCCATCGCCGGCCCCACCGAGATCATGGTGGTGGCCGACGGGCGAGCCCGCCCCGACTACGTGGCCGCCGACCTGGCCTCCCAGATGGAGCACGACCCCCTGGCCTGGGCCGTCCTGGTCACCGACTCGGCCGCCCTGGCGGACGCCGTCGAGGAGGAGTTCACGGGACTCCTG
The DNA here is from genome assembly GCA_005881825.1 of Chloroflexota bacterium. Lineage (GTDB taxonomy): Bacteria > Chloroflexota > Dormibacteria > Dormibacterales > Dormibacteraceae > CF-28. The sequence continues at coordinate 11,842 of VBEO01000008.1, forward strand.
CGGCGGCTCGACCGGGCCGAGGTGGTGACCGCCGCGCATCTGGCCGTGATCCTGGCCGAGGACCTCGAGCAGGCCTTCCAGGTCGTCAACGACTTCGGGCCGGAGCACCTGGAGATCGTGGCTGAGGACCCGGCGCGCTGGCTGCCACTGGTCGAGAACGCGGGTGCGGTTTTTCTGGGCGACTATGCGGCGGTGACGCTGGGGGACTACGTGATCGGACCCAACCACACCCTGCCCACATCGGGCTCGGCTCGATTCTCCTCGCCGCTGGGTGTGTACTCGTTTTTGAAGCGCACCAGCGTGGCCTCGGTGACGCGGGGCGACCTGCAGGGGCTGCAGGAGGCGGCCCGCACGCTGGCCCGCATGGAGGGCTTGAGCGCCCACGCCAACGCGGTGGAGGTACGCCTGTCCGATGAGTGATCGCGCCGCGCTGGTCCGCCGCCGAAGCCGGGAGACCCAGATCGAGTGCGAGGTGCGCCTCGACCACGGATCGCAGATCGAGGTCGAGACCGGCCTGCCGTTCCTGGACCACATGCTGGAGCAGGTCGCCCGCTATGGCGGCTTCGACCTCAAGTTCAAGGGCTCCGGCGACGTCCAGGTCGACCCCCATCACCTGATGGAGGACGCCGGGATCGTGATCGGGCAGGCGCTCTCGCGGGCGCTGGACGACCGGACCGGCATTCGCCGCTTCGCCTCCGCCTACGCACCGCTGGACGAGTCGCTGGCCCGGGTGGTGGTCGACCTGGGCAAGCGGCCTTTCCTGTCTTACAACCTTCCGCTCAAGGGGCGGATTGGGACGCTGGAGTCCGAGACACTCGAGGAGTGGTGGCGCGCCTTCTCCATCCACGTGGGCGCCACCCTCCACGTAGACCTGATTCGCGGGCGCAACCGCCACCACATCGCGGAATCGGCGGCCAAGGCCTTGGGCCTGGCGTTGCGGGACGCCATGTCGCTGGGAGGAGGCCCCGATGTGCCCTCCTCCAAGGGGCTGTTGGGGTGATCGCCATCGTCGACTACGGGGTCGGGAACCTGCGCTCGGTGGCGCGCGCGCTGGAGCGCTCGGGCGCCTCGCCGCGCCTCGTGTCCGACCAGGCTGAGCTGGGGCGGGCCAACGGTATGGTGCTGCCCGGGGTGGGGGCCTTCCGGCCGGCCCTGGACAAGCTGTCGGCCGGCGGGCTGGGCCGCCGGGTCGTGGAGCTGGCCCGGAAGGGAATGCCGGTGCTGGGAGTCTGCCTGGGCTATCAGCTGATGTTCGAGCGCTCCGAGGAGCACGGGGTACACGCGGGGCTGGGGCTCTTCGAGGGGTCCGTGGTGCAGGTCGCGTCGGCCCCGCGCCTGCCGGTCATCGGTTGGTGCCGCCTGCGCCAGACCGAGTGGTCACCGCTGTGGCAGGGCATCGCGGACGGTGCCTACTTCTACTTCGTCCACTCCTACACGCCGGCCGCCTCGGCCTTCGCGATCGGCGCCACGGAGCACTCGCCCGCGGCGGCGGCCGCGCGGGCCAACGTCATGGGCACCCAGTTCCATCCCGAGCTCAGCGGTGCCGACGGGCTTCGCGTCTACCGCAACTTCCTGGAGGTTTGTGGTGCCGGCTAAGCGGGTGATTCCCTGCCTGGACGTCGACGAGGGGCGAGTCGTCAAGGGTGTGCGCTTCGTCGACCTCCGCGACGCCGGCGACCCGGCGGAGCTGGCCGAGGCCTACAGCCGGGCGGGGGCGGACGAGCTGGTGTTCCTGGACATCATGGCCTCCTCGGAGGAGCGCGCGATCCTCCTCGACGCGGTCGCGCGGACCGCAGACCAGGTCTTCATCCCGCTGACGGTGGGCGGCGGCGTGCGCTCGACGGACGATATGCAGGCCTTGCTGACGCACGGGGCCGACAAGGTCTCGGTGAACAGCGCCGCCTTGGCCGAACCCTCGCTGCTGACACGAGCGGCCGAAATCTTCGGCTCCCAGTGCGTGGTCCTGGCGATCGACGCCCGGCGGCGCGCGGAAGGCGCCGGCTGGGAGGTCTTCTCCCACGGGGGCCGCCGGGCCACCGGCCGCGGCGCGGTGGAGTGGGCGGCCGAGGGGGTCCGCCTCGGCGCGGGCGAGATCCTGCTCACCTCGATGGACCGCGATGGCACCCACGACGGCTACGACCTGGAGCTCACCGCCGCGGTGTCTGCCGCGGTGCGGGTGCCTGTGATCGCCTCGGGCGGCGCGGGCTCGGCAGCCCACATGTACGACGCCCTCACGGAAGGTGGGGCGGAGGCCGCGCTGGCCGCCTCGGTCTTCCACTTCGGCGAGGTCACGATCGCCGGCGTGAAAGAGGAGCTGGCGCGGCGGGGTTTGGAAGTCCGTGGAGCCTGATTTCTCGAAGGGCCTGGTGCCGGCGGTCGCCCAGGACGCCGAGACCGGCGAGGTGCTGATGGTCGCCTACATGGATGAGGAGGCGTGGGCGCGCACGCGCGCGAGCGGTCGCGCCTGGTTCCGCTCCCGAACCCGTGGGCTGTGGGAGAAGGGGGAGACCTCCGGCAACTACCTGGATGTGGTCGAGGTGCGGCTGGACTGCGACTCCGACGCCGTCCTGCTGCGGGTCCACGCCCACGGCCCCGCCTGCCACACCGGCGAGCGGAGCTGTTTCTACACCAAGGTTCCTTAGTGCGGTAGGCGCTGCTGGGCCTGGACCAGCAGCGCGGGGGCGACCAGCGCGAAACCGGCCAGCGCGAGCAAGATGGCGAGCACGCTCAGGACCAGCGAGCGGACCTGGTCGACGGTCGGCCGGCGGGGCTTGAGAAGCCGGCGCCGGGCGCTGTAGCCCAGCACCGCCGCCAGTACGGCCAGCGCCCCGCCCCAAACCGCCGGCACATGGCTGAAGCCGGCCACGATGGCGGCCAGCGCCAGCAGCACGGCGGCCACCGCCCAGGGGTCCAGGAACCGAAGGCCGGAGAAGCGGGCGGCGACCATCGGCCGGACCTTAGGGCCGCCCTGTAAGGGATCCCTCAAGGCCAGCTCAGAAGTCGATCAGAACGCATGTTTATGCGATTGCAGTGCATAATCATTCACTCGTGCCCAAGATCAGAGCGGCTGTCGCCGGAGCCAACGGGTATGCCGGGATGACCGCGGTCAGCCTCCTCGCCGCGCATCCCGACGTCGAACTGGTGCAGCTGACCAGCCGCAGCCTGGCCGGCAAACCTTACCAGGAGGTCTTCCCGCTGCTGGAGGTGAGGGGGCGCTTCAGTGACGAGATCGAGCCGAACGGCGTCGACGTGATCTTCAGCTGCCTGCCGCACGCGGCCGGAGCCGCCCGCACCGCGCAGTGGTTCCAGGCCGGAGCCCGGGTGATCGACATGAGCGCCGACTACCGGCTCAAGGATGCGGCTGCGTACCCGCGCTGGTACGGCCAGGAGCATCCCGCGCCCGAGCTACTCGAAAAGGCGGTGCTGGGCCTGCCCGAGCTCCACACGGAGGAGATCAAGCAAGCACAACTGATCGCGGTGCCCGGCTGCTACTCCACGGCCAGCATCCTGGCCCTGGCGCCGGCCGTGCACGGCGGCTTGATCGCGGCCGACGTGGTGGTGGACGCCAAGTCCGGCGTATCGGGGGCCGGCCGCAGCCCTGGCCTGGGCAGCCATTTCGCCGAGGCCGGCGAGGCCGTCAGCGCCTACGCACTGAACGGACACCGCCACCTGCCCGAGATCACGCAGGAGCTGGCCGGCGTGGCGCCCGACGCGGTGGCGCCGCGCCTGACTTTCGTGCCCCACCTGGTGCCCATGGTGCGCGGCATCCTGGCCACCTGCTACTTCGACAGCAAGGCCTCCGCCCCAGAGCTGACCGAGGCGTACCGAGAGTTCTATGCCGGCCAGCCCTCCACTCAACTGGTGCCCACGACGCCGTCCACCAAGCTGGCCGGCCGCACTAACCTCTGCCTCCTCAACCTGGCCGCCCAGGACGGCAAGACCGTCGTCACCGCCGCCCTGGACAACCTGGTCAAAGGCGCCTCCGGGCAGGGAGTGGAGTGCTTCAACATCGCCTTCGGCCTGGACCGCAGAGCGGGCCTGGAGCTCCCGAACCAGTGGCCATAGGCGTCACCTACCCGCAGGGCTTCCAGGCGGGCACCGCCGGCTGCGGCATCAAGGCCTTCACGGCCGGCGCCACCGCCATCCCTAGCGGCCAGCGCGACGACCTGGCCGTGCTCTTCAGCGAGCGGCCCTGCGACGCCGGCGGCGTCTTCACCAGCAATCGGGTCAAGGCCGCGCCTGTGATCATCGACCAGCTGCACCTCCAGCAGAACCGGGTCCAGGCGCTGGTCGTGAACAGCGGCAACGCCAACGCCTGCACGGGCGCCCAGGGGTTCCGCGACGCCCTTCAGATGGCCAAGCTGACCGCGGATCGCCTGGAGCTCGACCCGCCGCAGGTGCTGGTCAGCTCGACCGGCGTGATCGGCCGTTTCCTGCCCATGACCGCGGTCAAGACCGGCATCCGCCTGGCCTGCGACTCGCTGAGCGCACGGGGCGGCGAGGCCGCGGCCAAAGCCATCATGACCACGGACACCGTGCCCAAAACCGCCGAGCTCGAGCTGGAAGTGGGCGGTGTTCAGGTCCGGGTCGGGGGCATGTGCAAGGGCTCGGGCATGATCCATCCCAACCTGGCCACCATGCTCGCCTACGTCGTAACCGACGCCGCGGTCGAGCCGGGCTGGGCCGCGGCGGCCGTCAAGCCGATCGCCGATCGCAGCTTCAACCAGGTCACGGTCGACGGCGACAGCTCCACCAACGACTCCTTCCTGCTGCTCGCCAACGGGGCGGCCGGCAACCCGCCCATCGCCGCCGGCTCGGCGGAGTCGAAACAACTGGAGGAGGCCGTGCTGGAAGTCGCGCGGGCCCTCGCCCGCAAGATCGCGCAGGACGGCGAGGGCGCGACCAAGCTGATCACCGTCCGCATCGCCGGCGCACCCGACGACCAGCAGGCGCGCCTGGCGGCCCGCTCGGTGGCCTCCAGCAGCCTGGTCAAGACCGCCATCCACGGCGGCGACCCCAACTGGGGCCGCATCGTGTGCGCGCTCGGTTACAGCGGCTCCGAGCTCGCGATCGACACCCTGACCGTGCAGGTGGCCGGAGTCACGGTCTTTGACAAGGGCGCCGGCGTGGAGGCCGACCTGGACCGGGTCCGCCGCGCCTTCGAGCAGCCGGAGATCGAGATCCACGCCGCCCTGGGCATGGGAGAGGGCAAGGCCGAAGCCTGGGGCTGCGACTTATCGGAGGAGTACGTGCACATAAATGCGGACTACACGACGTGACACGACTTGACGAGAACCACCTGAGCAGCGGCGAACGGGCACGCGTGTTAGTCGAGGCGCTGCCCTACATCAAGCGCTTCCACGGCCAGAAGATCGTGGTCAAGCTGGGCGGCGTCGCGATCGAGCAGCGCAAGCAGGAAACGCTGCTCGACATCGTGCTTCTGCGCTACGTCGGCATGCTGCCCGTGCTAGTGCACGGGGGCGGCGCCGAGATCACCTCCATGAGCGACCGCCTGGGCCTCAAGGCCGAGTTCAAGCGCGGGCTGCGGGTGACCGACGCCCAGACCATGGAGGTGGTCAAGATGGTGCTCACGGGCAAGATCAACCCCGACCTGGTGGCCTCGCTCAACCGGCTTGGCGGTCAGGCCGTGGGCATGTCCGGCGAGGACGGGCCCAGCATCATCGCCGAGGGCCACGACGCCGACCTGGGCTTCGTCGGGCGGGTCACACAGGTCAACGCCGAGCCCATCGACGCCCTCATCAACCGCGGCTACATCCCGGTCATGGCCTCGATCGGGCTGGGCTACGACGGCCACGCTTACAACATCAACGCCGACACCGTGGCCGCCGAGCTGGCGGTGGCTCTGGGCGCCTCCAAGCTGATCCTGCTCACCGACGTGGAGGGCGTGAAGGGGCCTGATGGCCAGGTGATCAGCGAGCTGGGCCGGGCCCGGGCTGAGGCGATGATCGCCGGCGGCCAAGCCGAGGGCGGCATGATCCCCAAGCTGGAAGCCGCGGTGCGCTCCCTCGACGCCGTCCCCTACGCGCACATCATCGACGGCCGCACGCCCCACGCCCTTCTCCTGGAGCTCTTCACCGAGGCCGGGATCGGCACCATGGTCACTCCATGAAAGATCGCTCCGCTGCGCTCCGCTTCGCGGGAAGAACCTGCGGTTCCTCCCGCGGACCTACCTCCCTTTTCACTGGAGTCAACGTCCCCAACGTCTGGATCACCGACTCACTCGGCCCGGCAGAGCCGGGCCTTACGGCCACTCTGTCTCGCATGTTGGTCACTCCATGAACGAGCAGCTGGTCCAGGACGAGGCGAAGTACATCATGGGGACCTTCCGGCGGCTGCCGGTGACGTTCGTCGAGGGTCACGGGCTGACGGTGGTCGACGACCAGGGCAAGGAGTACATGGACCTGGTCGGCGGCATCGCGGTGAACCTGCTCGGCCATTCCCACCCGGCGGTCGCGGAGGCGGTGGCGAGGCAGTCGGCGAAGCTCATTCACACCTCGAACCTCTACTACTCGGAGCCGCAGGTGGCGCTGGCCAAGCGGCTGGTGGAGCTGTCCTTCCCCAGCCGGGTCTTCTTCTGCAACAGCGGCGCCGAGGCCAACGAGGCGGCGATCAAGATCGCCCACAAGTGGGGCAAGCAGCACAAGGGCGGGGCCTTCGAGATCATCACCGCCGAGAAGTCCTTCCACGGCCGGACCATGGGCGCCGTCGCGGCCACCGGCCAGCCCAAGTACCAGGAGGCTTTCCAGCCGCTGGTCCCCGGCTTCACGCACGTGCCCTACGGCGACCTGGAGGCAGTCAAGGCCGCCACCGGAGACAACACGGTGGCCGTGATGGTGGAGCCGGTGATCGGAGAGGGCGGCGTGATCGTGCCGCCGGACGGCTATCTGAAGGGCCTCCGGGCCTGGTGCGACGAGGCCGATCTCCTCCTGATCGTCGACGAGGTCCAGACCGGCTTCGGGCGCACCGGGCGCTGGTTCGCGTACCAGCACGAGGGCATCGTGCCCGACGTCATGACCCTGGCCAAGGGCCTGGGCGGCGGGGTGCCGATCGGCGCCTGCCTGGCCGCACCTCGGGCCGATGTCTTCGAGCCGGGCGACCATGGCAGCACCTTCGGCGGCCAGCCGCTCGCCTGCACCGCGGCCCTGGCCACCCTCGAGGTGATCGAGAGCCAGCGCCTGGTCGAGCACGCCGCCGAGGTCGGCGAGCTGCTCCACGACTCCCTGGCCCAGGTGCCGGGCATCAGCACGGTGCGCGGGCGCGGAATGATGCAGGCCGTCGTCTTCAACGAGCCCCAGGCCAAAACGGTCCAAAACCGCTGCCTTGAGGCGGGCCTTGTGGTGAACGCGGTCGACGACCACGTGCTCCGGCTGGTGCCGCCGCTGATCATGACCGCCGACGACGTCGAGAAGGCGGTCGAAATCGCTGGCGGCCGAGCTGGCCGCGCGGGGCCTGCCCGCGACCCAGGCGACGATATCCCGGGATATCAGCGATCTGCACCTGGTGCGCACGCCCGACGGCTACCGGCCCAACGGGCTGGCCCGCGCGGTGTTCGCCGAGCACGTGAAGGAGATGACCGTGGTCCAGTTCCTGGCCGTGATCAAGACCTGGCCCGGCACCGCCAACCTGGTCGCCCGCCACATCGACGAGGCCGAGCTGCCCGGCGTGGCCGGGACCGTGGCCGGCGACGACACCATCATCGTCGTGCTCAGGGCGAAATCCGCAGCTGATGACCTGAGGAGAATGCTGCTTGGCTGAGCGCGAAAAGCTGGTTCTCGCCTATTCGGGCGGCCTGGACACCTCGGTCGCCATCCGCTGGCTGAAGGACCAGGGCTACGACGTGGTCGCGCTCACCATCGACCTGGGTGAGAAGAAAGACCTGGACGCGATCCAGGAGCGCGCCCTCCAGGTAGGCGCCAGCGCCGCCTATGTGGTCGACGGCAAGAAGAAGTTCCTGGAGCTCTTCGTCTGGCCCTCCCTTCAGGCCGGCGCCGTCTACGAGAAGGAATACCCGCTGGCCACCGCCATCGGCCGCCCCCTGATCGCGGCCATGCTGGTGCAGGTGGCCCGCCAGGAGAACGCCCAGGGCATCGCCCACGGCTGCACCGGCAAGGGCAACGACCAGGTCCGCTTCGACGTTTCGACGCAGGCTTTGGCGCCCGAGCTGAAGGTGGTGGCCCCGGTCCGGGAGTGGGGGATGAACCGCGAGGACGAGATCGAGTACGCCGCCCAGCACGGCATCCCGGTGCCGGCGTCGGTCGAGTCGCCGTACTCGACCGACGAGAACCTTTGGGGACGCTCCATCGAGGCCGGGATCCTGGAGGACCCCTGGGCCGAGCCCCCGGGCGACGTCTGGGATTGGACCAGGGACCCGCGTGACTGCCCGGACGAGCCCACCTACGTCGAGATCGGCTTCAAGGAGGGCATCCCGGTCTCCCTGGACGGCAAGCCGGTCGACAGCGTGACGCTGGTCGAGACGCTGAACCAGGCCGGCGGCCAGAACGGCGTCGGCCGCATCGACCACCTCGAGAACCGCCTGGTCGGCATCAAGTCGCGCGAGATCTACGAGGCGCCGGCGGCGGTCATCCTCCTGCAAGCCCACCAGGCGCTGGAGGACATCACGCTCACCAAGGACGTGGCGCGGTTCAAGGACGTGGTCGCCGCCCAGTGGGCCCAGATGGTCTACGACGGCCTCTGGTTCAGCCCCCTGCGCGAGGCTCTTTACGCCTTCGTGAAGCACACCCAGCGACACGTCAACGGCGAGGTCCGGCTGAAGCTCTACAAGGGCACCTCGATGGTGGCCGGCCGCAAGTCGAAGGACCAGCTGTACCGGATGGAGCTGGCGACTTACGGCCGCGGTGACCAGTTCGACCAGTCCGCCGCCGCCGGCTTCATCAAGCTCTGGGGGCAGGGCGTGCGCACCGCCTCTCAGGTACAGGGCCAGCTGCACTCGCTGGACCTCTCGGCGCTGGTCGGCGGCGACGTCAAGAAGCTCACGGCCGGGGGTGAGTAAAGGCCCCACCCCAACCCTCCCCGGGGGGGAGGGGGGCAAGCTTTGGGGCGGCAGGTTCAAGAAAGGCCTGCTGCCCGAGCTGGAGGCCTTTTCCAGCTCGCTGCAGCTCGACTATGAGCTCTACCCCTACGACATCGCCGGCTCGCGCGCCCACGCCCGCGGCCTGGCGGCGGCGGGGCTCCTCACCAAAGGCCAGCTGCGGGCCATCGAGAAGGGTCTGACCCAGGTCGAGCGCGAGCTGGACACCGGCCGCTTCGATTTCAAGCCCTCCGACGAAGACATCCACACCGCGGTCGAGCGGCGCCTCACCGAGCTGGCGCCCGACGCGGGCGCCAGGCTGCACGCCGGCCGCTCCCGCAACGACCAGGTCGCCCTAGACCTCCGCCTGCTCTGCCGGGCCGCGGCGGCCGCGCTCTCCGCCTCCGTCGCGATGCTGGTCGAGGCGCTGGCCCGGCAGGCCCTTGCCCACGCCGACTGGGCGATGCCCGGCTACACCCATCTGCAGCGGGCGCAGCCGGTGACGGCCGGCCATCACCTGCTCGCCCACGCGGAGCCCCTGCTCCGGGACGCCGTCCGCCTGCGGCACGCCTACGAGGCGGCCGGCGAGATGCCGCTGGGCGCCGGAGCCCTGGCCGGCTCGACCCTGCCGCTACAGCGCGAGGTGGTGATGCGCGAGCTTGGCTTCACGCGGCTGTCGGCCAACAGCATGGACGCGGTCGCCGACCGCGACTTCGCGCTCGACCTCGTCTACGCCTGCGCCCTGATCGGCCTCCACCTGAGCCGGCTGGGCGAGGACCTGGTCCTCTGGGCGACCTCGGAGTTCGGCTTCCTGCGCCTGGCCGACGAGGTGGCGACGGGGTCCAGCATCATGCCCCAGAAGAAGAACCCGGACATCGCCGAGCTGATTCGGGGCCGGAGCGGCCGAGCGCTGGGCGCGCTGCTGAGCCTGGCCACGGTGCTCAAGGGGCTGCCGCTCGCCTACGACCGCGACCTCCAGGAGGACAAGCCGGCGATCTTCGGCGCGGTCGAGAACGCCGCCGAGTGCCTGGAGGCGGCGCGACTGGTGGTCGAGCGCCTGGAGTTCGACCGCCAGCGCCTGGAGGCCGCGCTGGCCGACCCCGGCCTCTACGCCACCGACACCGCCGAGCAGATGGTGGCCGCCGGGACCGCGTTCCGAGAGGCGCACCGAACTGTCGGCCGCCAGGTGGCGGCGGGCAAGCACACGCCTCCCTGGGACGCCCAGGAATCGCTGCGCCGGCGCGACCTGCCAGGCTCGCCGCAGCCGGCTCGGGTCCGGGCGCGAGCCCGGGCGGTGGCCCGCGAAGCCGCCGCTTTGGGCCGCTGGTCGGCGGGTGCCGCTGGGTAACATCGGCTGATCCCACGCCAGACGATCGTTGCCGCCCTCGTCCTGCTGATCGCCGCCTGCGGCGGCAACACGCCGAGCGGGCCCACGCTCCACTCCAGCCTGCAAGCCTTCGCGCAGGCGCCCGCGGTGCGCATGACCGGCACCGTCACCTATTCCGGGAACCCCTACAGCGTCGACCTGACCGTGGATTCCAAGCGCCGGGCCAGCGGCACGGTCACCGCCACCAGCGGGACCGTCCAGGTCGTGGACGACGGCAACACCGTGTACATGCAGGGCAAGGACTATTTCGGCAAGCTCCTGAAGTTCCCGGTCTTCGACCGCTGGGTCAAGTACCCGGCCGCGCCGGTGGCCAACGTGACCATGCAGCTCACCGACCGCTCCGCGATCGCCAAGGCACTGGAGGCGACGGCCGGCAAGTCCGTGAAGTCGAAGGCCGCGACCGCCAGCGGCGTGCGCACCACCGCCCTCACGGCGCCCACGGTCACCGTCCAGGTGGCCGGCAGCCGGCCGGTGGAGATCGACACCGCCGCCGGCGTCCAGGCGGGCCCTGACCTCTCGCAGCTCAACGTGTGGCTGTCCGGGTACAACGCGGCGCCGGATGTGAAGGTCCCCGACAAGTTCGTCGACTCCGCCGACAGCAACACCTGGCCGCCGTACTTCGTCTATTCGGGGAGCCCGGCCCTGACCTTCCAGAACTGCGACAACAGCGGCTGCACCATGGCCGCCGGCTTCACCAACAACGGCGGCAAAGGCGAGGGGAGCGCCAGCGTGCACTTCCTGGTCCGCAATGCTGCGGACGGCAGTGAAGTGGCCGGCTGCGACGCGCCGTTCCCGGCCACCGACAGCGGGGCCACGGTGACGGTTTCCTGCCGGGTCACCTATGACCGCACTCAGGGCGGCAACTTTCAGGGCACCCTCGTCATCCACAACCCGACCGCCTAGAGTTCCCGGCCAGCCAATGCTGCTGGCCATCGACTCGGCAACTCCAACGTCACGCTGGGTCTGTACGACGGCGAAAGGCTCGCCGCCTCCTGGCGGCTGGTCACCCGCGCGGAGCGCACCGCCGACGAGGTCGGTCTCGAGCTCCTCCAGCTGCTGCAGGTGAGGGACCTGGAGGTCTCTGCCGTGGACGCGGTGGTCATCGCCAGCGTGGTGCCGGCGCTGAATCCGGCTTTCATCGAGGGCTGCCGCAGCTATCTCGGACGCGACCCGCTGATGGTCGGGCCCGGCACCAAGACCGGCGTCCGCATCACCTACGACAACCCCAAGGATGTCGGCGCCGACCGCATCGCCAACGCCCTTGCGGTCTACCGGCGCCACGGCGGGCCGGCGATCGTGATCGACTTCGGAACCGCGGTCACCTACGACGCCATCGATGCCGAGGGGCGCTACCTCGGTGGCGCCATCGCGCCCGGCATCCAGGTCAGCCTGGACGCGCTGGTCGCCCACGCCGCGCGGCTGCCACGCGTCGAGCCGCTGGCGCTACCGAACGGCCAGTGATGACCGCGTGAGGATCAAGTTCTGGGGCACCCGCGGGACCCGCCCCACGCCCGGCCGGCGCACGCTGCGCTACGGCGGCAACACCACCTGCATCGAGGTCAGGGGGTCGAAGGAGCAGCTGCTCATCCTGGATTCCGGCTCCGGGATCGCCGAACTCGGCGCCAGCCTGGCGGAGGACCGCAGCCGCGACTACCACCTCCTGATCAGCCACACCCACTGGGACCACATCCAGGGCTTCCCCTTTTTCGGCCCCGCCTTCGTGCACGGCACGCGGGTCACCGTGGTCGGGCCGGCCGGGTCCATCAAGTCGCTGCAGTCCGCTTTCGCCGACCAGATGGATCCGGCCTACTTTCCCCTCCGGTTGGACCAGGTGCCGGCCGAGCTGGAGTTCATCGAGGTCCCCGCCGGCCAGCCCCTGGAGATGGCGGGCATGACCATCACGCCCTACGAGCTCAACCACCCGATCGTCACACTCGGCTACCGGATCCAGGAGGGCGGCCGGACCTTCTGCTTCGCGACCGACAACGAGCTGCTGCCCGGCGACGCCGTGCGCCCGATCACGGACTGGTGCCGGGGCGCCGACCTCCTGGTCCACGACGCCCAGTACAGCGAGGGGGAATATCCATCCCACGCGGGCTGGGGCCACTCGACCTTCGATGACGCGCTCTCGCTGGCCGAAGACGCGGGGGTGCGGCAGCTGGCGTTCTTCCACCACGACCCCTTGCACTCGGACGACGAGATCGACGCCCTGGTCGAGGAGGCGCTCGGCAACCACCGGCAGCGGCGCGCCGGCCGCGTGCTGGCCTTTCCAGCCGCAGAAGATCAGGAAATCGTGCTCTAAGCGCCCCTTTGGCGCGGTGTATATTTCCGGCTTCCATGGACGACAAGCCGGTTCTCCTCACGCGTGAAGGCCTGCGCAAGCTTGAGGAGGAATACGAGGCGTTGATCGGGGAGCGGCGGCGGGAGATCGCCGAACGCATCCGGCACGCGCGCGACTTCGGCGACATCTCCGAGAACGCCGAGTACATCGAGGCCAAGAACGAGCAGAGCCTGGTCGAGGGCCGCATCATGACCCTGGAGGGAATGATCCGGAACGCGGTCGTGATCGAGGAGGCGGAGCGCGAGCAGGGCGTGGTCGGCGTCGGCACGACGGTCAACGTCAAGACGGTCGAAGGCGACGAGCGCTACGCGATCGTGGGTCCGGCCGAGGCCGACCCGCTGCAGGGGCGGATCTCGAACGAGAGCCCGCTGGGCCGGGCGCTGCTTGGCCACAAGGCGGGCGACGAGGTCGAGTGGAGCGCCCCCTCCGGCGTCAGCCGGGTCAAGATCCTCACGGTCAACTGAGCGACCCCGACCTGCCCGCGGTCATCCGCGACCGCCGCGAGAAGCTCCGGCGGCTGCGCGAAGCGGGGGTCGAGCCTTACGCCCGCTCCTTCGAGCGCACGCACACCACGGCGCAGGCGCGCGCGCTGCTGGGTGAGCGCGTGCAGGTGGCGGGCCGGCTCGTGGCCCGTCGGGGCATGGGCGGAATGGCGTTCGCGGATCTCCAGGACGGCGCCGGTCGCATCCAGCTGGTGGCACGCCGCGATCGCTTGGGCGAAGCCGCACACGCCGCCTTTCTGGACCTGGACCTCGGCGACATCGTCGGCGCCGAGGGCACGGTCTTCACGACGAAGAAGGGAGAGGTCTCGGTCGATCTGGACCGCGTCCCGCTGCTGAGCAAGTCGCTGCGGCCGCTGCCGGAGAAGTGGCACGGGCTGAAGGACGTGGAGACCCGCTACCGCCAGCGCTACCTGGACCTGATCTCCAATCCCGAGTCGCGGGCGGTGTTCGAAAAGCGCACACGCGTTATCGGCGCCGTGCGCCGCTTGCTGGACGAGCGCGGCTTCCTGGAGGTGGAGACGCCGATCCTCCACGACATCGCGTCGGGCGGCCACGCGCGGCCGTTCACGACGCACTACAACGCGCTCGATCGCGACTTTTTCTTGAGGATCGCTCTCGAGCTGCATCTCAAGCGACTGATCGTGGGCGGTGTCGAGCGCGTCTACGAGATCGGGCGCACTTTTCGCAATGAGGGCATCTCGCCGCGCCACAACCCGGAGTTCACGATGCTCGAGGTCTACCAGGCCTACGCGACCTACGAGGACATGATGCGGCTGACCGAGGACATCATCGTGGCCGCCGCCGAGGCCGCGGGTACCTCGCTGACGACCAGCTACCAGGGCGAAGACATCGACTTCACGCCGCCCTATCGGCGCGAGACGATGCGCGACCTGGTGTTGGAGCTGACAGGTCGCGACCTGGCGGGCAACGAGCTGGACGACGCCTTCGAGACCGAGGTGCAGCCGCAGCTGCGTCAGCCGACCTTCGTGCTCGACTATCCCGTGGAGATCTCGCCGCTGGCGCGGCGGCGCGCCGACGATCCGCGCTTCGTGGAGCGCTTCGAGCTGATCATCGCGGGCCGCGAGCACGCCAATGCTTTCACCGAGCTCACCGACCCGATAGATCAGCGCGAGCGTTTCGAGCAGCAGGCGGCCGCCCGCGCCGCGGGCTTCGAGGAGGCGCATCCCTTCGACGAGGACTTCGTGACGGCCATGGAGTACGGGATGCCGCCGACTGGCGGCCTCGGGATCGGGATCGACCGCGTCGTGATGCTGCTCACCGACCAGCCGGCGATCCGCGACGTGCTCCTGTTCCCGCAGCTCAAAGAAGCCCCGCGCCAGGGCTGACGCGATGCTCGGCCTGGACTACATCCGCAAGAACGCCGACCACGTGCGCGAGTGCGCGCAGCACAAGGGGGAGAACCCGGCGGTGGTGGACGAGGTGCTGCGGGTGGACGAGGCCTGGCGCGCGGCGCAGACCGAGGCCGAAAGCCGGCGCGAGCAGCAGAACAGCGCCCGCGCCGCGGGCTTCGAGGAGGCGCATCCCTTCGACGAGGACTTCGTGACGGCCATGGAGTACGGGATGCCGCCGACTGGCGGCCTCGGGATCGGGATCGACCGCGTCGTGATGCTGCTCACCGACCAGCCGGCGATCCGCGACGTGCTCCTGTTCCCGCAGCTCAAAGAAGCCCCGCGCCAGGGCTGACGCGATGCTCGGCCTGGACTACATCCGCAAGAACGCCGACCACGTGCGCGAGTGCGCGCAGCACAAGGGGGAGAACCCGGCGGTGGTGGACGAGGTGCTGCGGGTGGACGAGGCCTGGCGGGCGGCGCAGACCGAGGCCGAAAGCCGGCGCGAGCAGCAGAACAGGCTGTCCAAGGAGTTCGGAAAGACGCGTGACGAGGCCCTGCTTCCGTCTATGCGCGAGCTGGCGGCCTCAGTCAAGGAGCGCATGGCCGCCGCCGATGAGCTGAAGGGCGAGCTGGACCGCCTGCTGCTGCTGGTGCCCAACGTGTACGACCCCTCGGTGCCGTTGGGTGAAACCGAAGACGACAACGTGGTGATCCGGCATTGGGGTGACAAGCCGCAGTTCGCATTCGAGCCGCGCCCGCACCACGAGCTGGCGGTGGCCCTGGGCATGCTCGACCTGGAGCGCGCGGCGCGCGTGTCGGGCGCCCGCTTCGCTTTCTTACTGGGCGCGGGCGCGCGCCTGCAGCGGGCCCTGATCGATTTCTTTCTCGACCTCCACACCTCGGAGCACGGCTACACCGAGGTGAACCCGCCCTACCTGGTCAACAGCGCGTCCATGGTGGGCACGGCCAACCTGCCCAAGTTCGCCGAGGACGCGTTCCGCGTCGAGGGCTACGACCTCTGGCTGGTGCCCACCGCGGAGGTTCCGGTCACCAACCTGCACCGGGAGGAGATCCTCGAAGCCTCGGCGCTGCCGCTGCGCTACGTGGCCTTCTCACCCTGCTTCCGCTCGGAGGCGGGTTCGGCGGGGAAGGACACCCGGGGCTACATCCGGCAGCACCAGTTCGAGAAGGTGGAGCTGGTCAAGGTCACCACCCCCGAGACCTCGATGGAGGAGTTCGAGGGCCTGACCGCCGACGCCGAGCGGGCCCTCCAGCGCCTCGGCCTGCACTACCGGGTGAAGGCGATGTGCACCGCCGACATGGGTTTCGCGCAGTACAAGAAGTACGACCTGGAGGCCTGGGCTCCGGGTGTCGAGCGCTGGCTGGAGGTCTCGTCCTGCTCGGTTTTCAACGATTTCCAGGCCCGTCGCGCCAATCTGCGCTACCGGCCGGGGCCGGGTGAGCCGCCTCGCTTCGCCCACACCATCAACGGCAGCGGCCTGGCCTTGCTGAGAACCTGGACCGCTCTGGTCGAGACTTACCAGCAAGCCGACGGATCGGTCCGAATTCCAGACATTTTGCGGCCTTTCATGCGGGGTTTGAATCAGATCGGGCCACCTGCGTAGGGTGGAACTCATGGCCAAGGTAACCAAGTCAATACGAGTGAATGTGCCCGTCCAGACCGCCTACAACCAGTGGACCCAGTTCGAATCCTTCCCCAAGTTCATGGAGGGCGTCGAGCAGGTCCAGCAGCTGGACGACAAGCGGCTGCGGTGGAGGGCCAAGGTCGGCGGCAAGGACGTCGAGTGGGAAGCCGAGATCATGGAGCAGATCCCTGACCAGCGGATCGCCTGGCGGAACACCAGCGGCGCCACCAACGCCGGCGTGGTCGACTTCCACCGGGTGGGCGAGGCCGAGTGCGAGATCTCGCTCACGATCGAGACCGAGCCGCACGGCATCGTGGAGACGGTGGGGGATGCCCTCGGGTTCCTGGAGCGCCGTGTCGAGTCGGACGTGCAGCGGTTCAAGGAATATATCGAGGGGCGCCGGACCGAGACCGGCGCCTTCCGTGGCGAGATCCACGGCGGCGAGGTAAGGCGGTAGCACACACCCTTAGCACAGGGGCGGGCCCTCACGGGTCCGCCCTTTTTGTTTGTGTTTAGACTCCAGGGCCGCCGCGGAGGGATGGCCGAGTCCGGTTGATGGCAGCTGTCTTGAAAACAGCCGTGGCCGCAAGGCCACCGGGGGTTCAAATCCCTCTCCCTCCGCCAATGTTGTGTCTCAGGACATACCGGACGCCTGTCTCAAGACATGGTGGACGTTTTGAGTGCCCAGCGGCTGGTAGTTGCGAGCCGGGTCGAGGGTCAGTTGGCGGATGAGGAAGCCGTCCTTGTCGACCACGCGGACGTCGTCGTCGGCAACGAGGAGGGTTACGCGCTGCCGTTTGTAGGCCTTGCCGACCGCGATGTGTCGAAGGCGGCTGAGATAGCGGAGGGTGACCCGACCTTCGGCGTCGACGCGGTCCCGCCGGACCCGGAAGTGGACGGGCGGCGGAGCTAGGGCCGGCCTGGCTTTGAGGCGAGCGTTGAAGGCAGCCAGGGGCGTCTGACCGCCGGTCGCGCGGTGAGGTCGGACCTGGTTGTAGTAGGTGCGGAAGGCATCCAGCTGGAGCTGGAGATGGGCCAGCGAACGAGCTGGAGCCTGTTTGTCGAGGAAGCGTTTGAGTGTCTGATGCAGGCGTTCGACCTTGCCGCAGGTCTGAGGGTGGTTGGGCAAGGAGTGCTTGCAGGCGATGCCCAGGCGTTGGAGTTCGGACTCCAGCAGGACCTTGCCTCGGCGCGGCCGGCCGGCAAAGACGGCGCCGTTGTCGCTGAGCAGCGCGGCTGGAAAGCCATGACTCTGGCCGGCGAGGTGGAAGGTCTCGACCACGTCCGCGGCCTTGACGGTGAAGAAGGCATCCGAGGCCAGCAGCAGCCGGGAATGGTCGTCGATCAGATTCAGGATCTCGGCGTGGCGGCCGCCGGTCAGCTGCCAGTAGGTGATGTCGAGCTGCCAGAGCTCGTTGGGGAGGGCGGCCTGGAAGCGATGGAGGGAGGACTTGGGGCGCTTGCGTGGCTGCGGGGTGATTTGGCCCTGGCGGCAGAGGATCCGCCAGATGGTGGCCGTCGAGGGCACCTGCTCGACCAGCGGCTGGAGATGGTGGGCGATGGTGCGAGCGCCGGCGTCGTGGCCGGCTGCGATCAACTCCTGGCGCAGCCCCAGGATCGCGGCCTGGACGTCCGCTGACACCTGGTGGGAGCAGGAGTGAGGTCGGCGCGAGCGAGGCTCGAGGGCCTCATAGCCACCCTCGCGGAAGCGGCGCACCAGCTCATAGATCCAGCTCCTGGATATCCCGTGGCTGCCGGCGATCTCGGTCGGGCTGCGCCCCTCCAGCAAGACCGCCTCGACGACGTACCGCCCCAAGCCCATCGCGCCACCTCCCACCGTTGGTAGGTGTCCACGATGTCCTGAGACATCTGTCCACTATCTGGTGAAACCGCACACCTCCAGGCGCACCACCTTGTCGAATTCATGGTGTATTCCGGGGCTTTACAGCCACTGCTGTCGTGCTGCAGTTTTGCTGCAGTTGGGGCGAATTGAACGGGTCGCGCGCGGAACGCGTGACGCCGGCTGCCGCCGACGTGTGTCAGCTGCCGCTGGCGCAGACTCT
>VBEO01000003.1 GCA_005881825.1 Chloroflexota bacterium
CCGGGTCCAGCCGCCGCAGGGCCGCGGCCTGGAGCACGCGGAAGCCGCCGGTGAAGTCGCGCGGGCCGCCGCCCAGGACCAGTCGCGCGTAGGCGCTGCCGAAGCGGCTCAGCACGCGCCTGCTCCAGGACCAGCCCTGTACGCTGCCGCCGGGCACGTAGCGTGACCCGACCACAACCGCAGCCGACTCCGCTGCCGCCAGCAATCGTGGCAGGTCCTGCGGGCGGTGCGAGAAATCAGAGTCCATCTGGACGACACGCGCGTAGCCATGTTCCAAGGCCCAGGCGAAGCCGGCCAGATAGGCGCGGCCCAGGCCGGCTTTGCGCTCACGGTGGAGCACCTTGATGCGGGCGTCACCGGCGGCAAGGTCATCGGCGATTTCGCCCGTGCCGTCGGGCGATCCGTCGTCGACCACAAGCACCTCGACGTCCGGGCAGCGAGCCAGTACCTCGGCGGCCAGCAAGGGAAGGTTTTCGCGCTCGTTATAGGTCGGGAGGAGAACAAGGGTCGAGCCGGGGCCGGGCACGCCGTGGTCAACGGCACCTGTACCGGTTACTTGCACCAGTTAGAGCATTGACATCGCACACGACCAAGGCCCGTAATAGCGGGTCCATGCCCGAGCCACCCTTGTCGGTGAGCGTGGTGGTGCCGGTATACAACAGCGAGCCCACGCTTGCAGAGCTCGTGGGCCGGCTGGAAGCGACCTTCGGCCCTGATCTTCGCGAGGTGATCCTGGTCGACGACGGGAGCCGCGACCAGAGCTGGCAGCGCATCACCGAGCTGGCCAGGAACGACCTCCAGTGCCCGCCCGAGGAGGCGCCGAGGCTGGTCGCCGAGCTGCGGAGGGGGCACGATGTTGTTTACGGCGTGCCGCTGAACTCGCAGCACGACCTCTCGCGCCGTTTGGGCAGCTGGCTCATCAAGCGCGCGCTGCAACTGGCCATGGGCGTCCCCGGCGCCGTCAGCGCGTCGTCTTATCGGGCGTTCCTGACCCAGCTGCGGCGCGGCTTCGAGCATTACGACGGGCCCTTCGTCTCGATCGACGTGCTCCTCAGCTGGACGACCAGCCGGTTCAGCAGCCTGCCGGTCGAGCACCGCGCCCGCGCCGCGGGGCGGTCGCAGTACACGCTGCGCAAGCTTGTGAACCACGCGGTCACGATGGTCACCGGTTTCACAGCGTGGCCGCTTCGGATCGCCAGCGCGCTGGGCTTCTTGCTCACGGTGCTGGGCGCGCTGCTGCTGGTGTTCGTCCTCGGCCGCTACGCCCTCTCCGGTGGGCAGACGGTTCCGGGCTTCTCCTTCCTGGCCTCTGTCGTGGTGACCTTCGCGGGGGCAGAGCTCTTCGCGCTGGGCATCATCGGCGAGTACCTGGCGCGCATCCACTTCCGGAGCATGCAGCGACCGCAGGCGGTGGTGCGAGAGTCGGTCGACGGGCGCGTGCGCGAGGAGGTCACGGCTTGACCTCGACGCGCATTCCCTTCAACCGGGTCGGCATCACCGGCGGCGAGTTGGACTTGCTGGCGCAGGCGGTGGCGTCCGGGTACCTGGCCGGTGACGGGACGATGGCCCGCGAATGTGAGCGGCTGCTGCAGGCGGTGACAGGCTCCGCCCGCGTACTCCTCACGCCGTCTTGCACCTCGGCGCTGGAGATCGCCGCCACGCTGGCCGGGATCAAACCCGGCGACGAGGTCGTCCTGCCCTCCTTCACCTTCGTGTCCACCGCCAACGCTTTCGTGCTGCGGGGAGCGCGCCCCGTGTTCGCGGACGTCCTGCCCGCGACGCTCGGCCTGGATCCCGCGTCGGTCGAGGCCTGCGTTACGCCGCGCACGCGGGCGGTGGCCGTCGTGCACTACGCCGGCGTGGCGTGCGAGATGGACGAGCTCGTCGAGATCTGCGGCGGTGCCGAAGCGCACCTGATCGAGGACAACGCCCACGGTCTCTTCGGCACCTACCGCGGCCGCCCACTGGGTTCGCTGGGCGCGCTGGCGACTCTCAGCTTCCACGAGACCAAGAACATCTCCTGCGGCGAGGGGGGCGCGCTCCTGGTCAACGACGCCGCGCTGATCGAGCGCGCCGAGATCATCCGCGAGAAGGGCACCGACCGCAGCAAGTTCTTTCGCGGGCTTGTGGACAAGTACACCTGGGTCGACATCGGGTCGAGCCATCTGCCGTCTGAGCTGCAGGCCGCCTTTCTGCTCGCCCAGCTGCGGGCGAGCACGGAGATCCAGGCCGATCGCATGCGGATCTGGAACCGCTACCGCTCTGCGCTGGCCGGGTGGGCGCGGCGTGTCGGGGCCGTCCTGCCCACCGTGCCCGCCGACCGCCAGCACCCCGCCCACCTCTTCTACGTTCTGATGCCGGACGTGGACGCGCGCGACCGCATGATCAGGTGGCTGGGCGAGCACGACATCCAGTCCGTCTTCCATTACGTGCCCCTGCATCTGTCCCCGATGGGCCAGTCCTTCGGTGGCCGGCCCGGCATGCTGCCGGTCACGGAGTCGATCTCGGAGCGCCTGCTGCGACTTCCCCTCTTCAGGGGCTTGACGGATTCCGAGCAGGACCGCGTCATCGATTCGGTTCTCGCCTTTCCCAGCGCCGCCTGACGGTTGTTCCGGCGCCTGGCGGGGTCGATCGCCGCCAATCCCATCGTCTATGACCTGATCCAGAAGTCGGTCGGCGCCGACGTGGTCAACACCCGCACCGCACGCGCGCTGGCCCTCGACCGCGGCTGGCTCGTAGATGTGGGCGCGGGCACCGGCCTCTCTCCTTCTTTGCAGCCCGTCGGCTCGCGCTACCTGGCAATTGATGTCGACGCACGCAAACTGGAGCGGCTGCGCGCCAAGCAGCCGGCGGTCAGCGCGGTGTTCGGCGATGGCGCGGCGATTCCGGTCGGCGATGCCAGCGCCGATGCGCTGCTGGTCAAGGCCGTCCTGCATCACCTCGACGACGGCCAGCTGGACTCGTTCGTGGCCGAGGCCGCTCGGGTTCTCAAGCCCGGCGCCAGTCTGGTCCTCTCAGAGCCGCTGTGGGCGCGCGGGCATTGGCTCGGGCGGCTGCTTTGGGCAGGCGACCGCGGCTCCTATCCGCGCTCGGAAGCGCAGCTCAGGGGTGCGCTCGAGCCCCGCTTCCAGATCCGCCGCTGGGAGACTTTCGCCATCCTGCACCGCTACCTGCTGGCGGTGGCCGTGCCCGCCACGCAGGGCTGAGCAGAGGCGGCGGGCAGGCCGCGAGCGTGGTAGAGAGTCCAGTCCCCGCAGCGCCCGACGGCATCGAAGTGCTGATCGACGTAGACGTCCAGCGTCCAGCGTCCGTCAGGCGCCCGCTGCGTGCTGTTGGAGTGAAAGCCCGCAGACTCGATGCGCGGCGCGGAGATGATCCAGGCGACGCTTCGACTGCCCAGCTGCGCCTCCAGGCGCTCGAGGTCGATGGTGGTCAGATCGTCAGGGGCGACCCACGCGTATCCCACCGGGGGAGTGCTCCCTGCCAACGTATAGGCCGGCGTGATGATCGCCAGGTAGACAACCCCCTCGCGAGCGTGCAGACGGCCGAAGGCGACCGCGGGGCGGAGCGAGCCGGCCTCACCGGCTTCGACGCAGACGCTGCCTCCCGCGGCCGAGACCTCCTGGCGAAAGCCGCTGCTCCCGAGTCCGCAGCCGTCGCTCACCGCCTGCACGAGCGGCGTCGCCGAGAGGACTAGCGCCGCCGCGGCCAACCCGGCCGCCAGCCATCGCGGCGTCTGCAGCCAGATTATGGCCGCGGCCAGAAGAACGAGGTTGACCGCCGCCGCCATCCAGAGAAACGGGCCGGTCGGCCTTGCGAGCAGGACGGAAAGGTCGAGGCCCGCAGCGCCCAGGATGAGGATGCCGAGAGCCGAGCCTGACCTCCGGAACCGTGCCAGCACCACCAGCGCAGCCACGCAGACGCCGAGGCTGGTCAGGAAGCCGGCCAGCCAGACGACGAGCTTCTCGAGTGGCAGGGCCCGATAAACAGGCGGTCCCAGGTCCGCCAGCTGGACCGGAAGTAGTGGCACCTGCACTGG
>VBEO01000065.1 GCA_005881825.1 Chloroflexota bacterium
AAGCTCACTCATGGAGGCCACCAGCGCGTCCAGCTGCGTCCCGGTCGGGTAAACCGCCGCCGCCCCCACCTCCTGCAGCCGGGGCACGTCCGCACGGGGGATGGTGCCGCCGACGACCACCAGCACGTCGTCGGCGCCGGCCGCGCCCAGGGCTTCCACCGTCTTGCGCGTCAAGGACAGGTGAGCGCCGGACAGGATCGAAAGTCCGACCACCTGCACGTCCTCCTGAAGGGCGGCGGCCGCGATCTCGGCCGGCCGCTGGCGAATGCCCGTGTAGATCACCTCGAAGCCGGCGTCCCGCAGCGCCCGGGCCACGACCTTGGCGCCCCGGTCGTGACCGTCCAATCCAGGCTTCGCAATCAGTACGCGTCGCTGGTTAGCGCTCATCGAAGTCGGCCCTTGGGGTCCCCGCGAAATGCTTGCATTTCGTGGGGTATAAGTCCCGGCTTGGCGATCAGAACCCGACCGGCTGCCGGAACTCTCCCCATGCCTCGCGCAGAACGTCCGAGATCTCGCCCAGCGTGCAGTAGGCCTGGACCGCCTCCACCAGCACAGGCATCAGGTTGGCTTCGCCGCGCGCTGCGGCGCCCACCTCGCGCAGCAGTCGCGAGACCTCGCGCGATTCGCGCTCCCGGCGCACCGAAGCCAGCCGCTCCAGCTGGCGGGACCGGTCGCCCGCGTCCATCTCGTAGCCCGCGACCTCGGGCGGCGGCTCGTCCGAGGCGAACCGATTCACGCCCACGACCACGCGCTCGCCGGATTCCAGGTCGCGCTGATGCCGGTAAGCCTGTTCCGAGATCAGGCGCTGCACATAGCCGTCCTCGATGGCCTTGACCATGCCGCCGTAGCGCTCGAGGTCGGCCATGATCTCGACCAGCTGGGCCTCCATGCGGTCGGTCATCTCCTCCACGTAGTAGCTGCCGCCCAGCGGGTCGGTCACCATGGGCACGCCGGTCTCATAAGCGATCACCTGCTGCGTGCGCAGCGCCAGCGTGGTCGAGGCCTCGGTGGGCAGTGCAAATGGCTCGTCCCAGGCGGCGGTGAACATCGACTGCACGCCGCCCAGCACCGAGGCCAGCGCCTCATAGGCCACGCGCACGATGTTGTTGCGCGCCTGCGGCGCGTACAGCGACGCGCCGCCGCACACGCAACCCACGCGGAACCGGCAAGCGTTGTCGTCGGTGGCGCCATAGCGCTCGCGCACCAGGCGGGCCCAGCGCCGGCGCCCGGCGCGGTACTTGGCGATCTCCTCGAAGAAGTCGCCGTGCGTGTAGAAGAAAAAGGAGACCTGGGGCGCGAAGCGCTCGATGGACATCCGGCCCCGCGCCACCACCTCGTCGCAGTAGGTCAGCGCGTCCTGGAGCGTGAAGGCCATCTCCTGGGCTGCGGTGGCGCCCGCGTCCCGGAAATGCGCGCCCGCCACCGAGATGGCGTTGAACCTGGGCACCTGCTCCGCGCAGAACTCGATGGTGTCGGCGATCAGGCGCAGAGACGGGCGCGGGGGCCAGATCCAGGTCCCACGCGAGGCGTACTCCTTGAGGATGTCGTTCTGGATGGTGCCCCGCAGTGCGGCGCGCGCCACGCCCTGTTTCTCCCCGACGGCCACGTAGAAAGCGAGCAGGATGGCCGCGGTGCCGTTGATTGTGAAAGAGGTGCTGATGCGGTCGAGCGGGATGCCGTCGAAGAGGATCTCAGCGTCGCGCAGGCTGTCCAGCGCAACGCCCACGCGCCCCACCTCCTCCTCGACGTCGGGATGGTCGGAGTCGTACCCGCACTGGGTGGGCAGGTCCAGCGCTACCGAGAGCCCGGTGCCGCCCTGCTCGAGCAGGTAGCGGTAGCGCGCGTTGGTCTGCTCGGGAGTGCCGAAGCCGCTGTATTGGCGAAAGGTCCAGAGCCGGTCCCGGTAACCGCCCGCGAAGTTGCCGCGCGTGAAGGGATAGCGGCCGGGATCAGCCAATTGCCGCTCGTAGTCGACGGCCATCACCGTTATGTTGCTCCCCGATGCCCGACCTCAGGATCGAGCGCGAGGGCTCCGTGGCTGTGCTCACCATCGACCGGCCCCAGGCCCGGAACGCCATCGGCCTCAACACCATGGCCGAGCTGGACGAGGCGCTGGCCGGCCTGGAAGACGAGGAGATCCGCTGCGCGGTCATCACCGGCGCCGGCGACCGCGCCTTCGTGGCCGGTGGCGACCTGCGCGAGCTGGAGTCGGTGACCAGCGAGGACTTCGCTGCCGAAATGGCCGTGCGCATGCGGCGAACGCTGGACCGGATCGCGTCTCTGCCCATCCCGGTGATCGCGGCCGTCAACGGCGCCGCCCTGGGCGGCGGCGCCGAGGTGGCCGTCGGCTGCGACTACCGAATCGCGGCCCATGACGCGCGCATCGGGTTCACCCAGGTGCTGCTGGGGCTGATGCCGGCGTGGGGCGGAATCGAGCGGCTCTGTGCCCTGGTCGGCCGGGGCCGCGCGCTCTACCTGCTCACCACCGGCAGCGTGCTCACCGGCCGCGAGGCCGCGGAGTTGGGGCTGGTGGAGGAATCGGTGGCGCGCGACCGCTTCGAGGCCCGCTGGCGGGAGCTCGCCGAGCAGGTGGCGCGGGCGCCCCGGCCCGCGCTGGCCGGCATCAAGCGCGCGGTCCAGGCGGCTCTTCCGGGCAGCCGGCCCGACCTGGAAGCCGCGGCCGTCCGCGATTTCGCCCGGGCCTGGACCGACCCCAGGCACTGGGAGATGGCGGCGGAGCTGGAGCGCCAGCGCCGCCAGCGTTCGCAAAACCCATAATCAGGCTCATGGGCGGACGCATTCGCGGACTGATGAGCGGCATCGCGGCCCTCTCCGTGCTGGTGGCCTGCGGTGGCGCCACGGGGGGCGGCACCACCACCACGACCGGCGCGGACATCATCCTGGGGGCGCCGCTCTCGCTGACCGGCAGCTCCTCCAAAGAGGGGGGGCTGGCCAAGCAGGGCTACGACATGTGGCAGACCTGGGTGAATCAGCAGGGCGGCATCAATGTCAAAGGCGTCAAGCACAAGGTGCAGATCAAGTACGCCGACGACCAAAGCAAGCCGGACATCTCGGCGCAGCTCACGCAGTCGCTGATCACAGACCAGAAGGTGCAGTTCCTGCTCGGGCCTTACGGCTCCGGGCCCACCGCCAGTGACGCCGTGATCGCCGAGAAGAACAGCATCCCCATGGTCGAAGGCAACGGGGCCGCGCAGGCGATCTTCAGCAAGGGTTACAAGTACACGTTCGGCGTGCTCTCGCCAGCCAACAAGTACCTGCAGGGCGTGATCGACCTGGCCGCCACCCTCAATCCCAAGCCCAGCACCATCGCCATGCTGGCGGCCGACGACAGCTTCTCGCAGGAGGTCGCGGCCGCCGTCAACGACTACGCGCC
The DNA here is from genome assembly GCA_005881825.1 of Chloroflexota bacterium. Classification (GTDB taxonomy): domain Bacteria; phylum Chloroflexota; class Dormibacteria; order Dormibacterales; family Dormibacteraceae; genus CF-28. The sequence continues at coordinate 3,395 of VBEO01000065.1, forward strand.
CGGCAAGGGTTTCAGCGTGGTCTACAACCAGAAGTATCCGAACGGCTCGACCGACGTCTCCAGCCTGGTCGCCGCGGCCAAGGCCAAGAACCCTGACATCTTGCTCAACTCCGGCCACCTGGCCGAGGCCATCGCCATCAACAAGGCGGCCAAGGACCTGCAGCTCAACGCCAAGCTGTTCGCCTACTCGGTGGGTCCATCCACGCCGGACTTCGTGAACGCGCTGGGCAAGGACTCCTACTACGTGATGGACGGCTCCCAGTGGACGCCGCAGGTCAAGTACAAGCCGACCTTCTATCTCTCGGTAGCCGACTACACGGCCGCCTACAAGTCGACGTTCAACACCCAGGAGGATCCCGACTACCACGTGGCCGAGTCGACGGCCGCCTGCCTGGCGCTGCAGAAGGCGATCGAGAACGCAGGGACTGTCACCAACACCGACAAGGTCCGCGACGCGCTCGCCAGCCTGGACGTGATGACGTTCTTCGGCGAGATCAAGTTCGACAACCGGGGCGTCAACGTGACCAAGCCGATGGTCGTGGAGCAGATCCAGACCGACGGCAAGCACCACACCGTCTTCCCCTCCGACGTCGCCGACAAGCAGGTCCAGTACCCCACGCCCCCCTGGAGCCAGCGCTAGCGTCGACGTGAGGCCATGAGCCTCTTCGTCCAGCAGGTGATCCTCGGGCTGATGCTGGGCGGCGTCTACGTGGCCGTGGCCATCGGCTTCTCGCTGGTCTGGGGCGTCCTCAACATCGTCAACCTGGCCCACGGCGCCCTGGTCGTGGTCGGGATGTACGCGACCTGGTTCCTCTTCACGCACGCCGGCATCGATCCCTTTCTGACCCTGCCGCTCGACGCCGTGGTTCTCTTCGCGATCGGCTACCTGGTGCAGCGCGGGCTGATCAACCGCGTCATCCGCGCGCCGCTTTTCTTCACGCTGCTGCTGACCTTCGGCATCAACCTGGTCCTGATCAACCTCTTCCTGCTGTGGTTCAAGGCCGATTTCCGCTCCGTCACGACCAGCTACTCCGGGGCCGGGCTCAACGTGGGCGCGGTGACCATCCCCTACATCCGGCTGGCGGCGCTCGTGATCGCCATGCTGCTGGCCGGGGCCGTCGGCTTCTTCATGAACCGCACCCGCACCGGGTTCGCCATCCAGGCCGTGGGCGCGGACAAGGACGCCGCGCAGCTGGTGGGTATCGACCTCCGACACGTCTACGCGCTCACCTTCGCCGTGGGCGCCGCCTGCGCCGGGGTGGCGGGGGGCCTCCTGAGCACCGTCCAGGCCATCAGCCCCACCGCCGGCGAGCCCTACACGCTGCAGGCCTTCGTGGTCGTGATCCTGGGCGGCCTGGGCCGGGTTTCGGCAACGGTGGTGGGTGGGCTGCTCTTCGGGCTGATCGAGGTGCTGGCCCAGAGCCAGGTCCCGGGCCTGGGCGCCGGCTGGTCCAACGCGATCGCGTTCGCGGTCCTGGTGCTGGTGCTGGTGCTGCGGCCCCAAGGCCTGCTGGGCCGGCTGGCCTGAGCCGTGTCCGAAGCCGCCTTCTCCACCCAGCCCTCCCGCACCGGCCGCCGCATCCGGCGCGCGATCCTGATCGCGTTCCTGCTGGTGGTGGTGGTCGTGCTGGTCCTGCCCCTCACGCTGACGCAGCAGGCGGCCGACGCCAACCTGGACCCAACCACCTTGGGCATCGACTTCGCCATCAACAAGTCGATCGTGCGCACCGAGACCACCATCGCCATGTTCGTCGCGCTGGCCGCGGCCTGGAACCTGATCGGCGGGCTCACCGGCTACGCCGCCTTCGGCAACGTCGCCTTCTTCGGCCTGGGGGCGTACACGGTGGGCTTCCTGACCGACAAGCAGCACCTGAGCTTCGCGCTGGCGCTGCCACTGGCGCCGCTGGTGGCCGCGGCCTTCGCGGGCCTGATCGGGGTGCCGCTGCTGCGCCTGCGCGGCCACTACTTCGCGATCGCGACGTTGGGCACGGGCGTGGCCGTAGGCGAAGTGATCAAGAACCTCGACGTCTTCGGCGGCGCCACCGGGCTCTTCCCGCCCATCCTGCGCCACGCCGACGCTCTCTTCTTCTATCTCATGGCTGCCAACGCGGGCCTGGCCGTGGTCGTGACCTGGCTGGTAATGCGCAGCCGCTTCGGCTACGGCCTGATCGCGATCCGGGAGAACGAGGAGGCGGCCTCGGTGCTCGGCGTCAACACGACCGCCTACAAGGTCGGGGCTTTCGCGCTGGCGGCCGCGCTGACCGGATTGGCGGGCGGGATCTTCGCGCAGTGGTCCAGCTTCATCGACCAGGAGAGCGTCTTCCCCATCCAGTACAACGTCCAGATGATCCTGATGGCGATCATCGGCGGCGCCGGCACACTCTTCGGACCTGTGGCGGGCGCGATCGTCCTGGAGTGGCTGATCCTTTCGCTGGCCGGCGGCGGCGCCAGCGCCGTCTACGCCCAGATGGGCCTGGGCGTGCTGCTGGCCGTGACCGTGATCTTCGTGCCCCGCGGCGTGGTCGACTTCTTCGGCGGCTCCAGCAAGCTGTCACTGGGATACTTCCGGCGCTCGCTACGCGAAACCTCGGTCTAGATGCCCGCACTTAGGGCGTTGCGCCGGCGCAGCTCCCGGGCGAGGCCGCGCAGAAGGGCGTTGCGCCGGCGCAATGGCCCAGGGGCACGCCGCTAGATGCTGGAGCTCGCCGGCGTCACCAAGCGCTTTGGCGGAGTGGCCGCGCTCAGCAACGTCAGCTTCACGGTCGCCGAGGGCGAGATCCTGGGCCTGATCGGCCCCAACGGCGCCGGCAAGACCACCCTCCTCAACTGCATCAGCGGCGTCTATCGGCTGGACGGCGGCAGCATCACGTTCGACGGCCGCCGGCTGGACGGCCTGCCTCCGCACCAGGTGGCGCGGCTGGGGATCGGCCGCACCTTCCAGGTCGTGAAGCCCTTCGCCTCCATGACCGTGCGCGAGAACGCGGCCGTGGGCGCGCTCTTCGGCAGCGGCCAGGCGCACCTGGCCCCCAAGGCGGCCTTCAGCTGGGCCGACGAGGTGCTGGAGCTGGTGGGGTTGGCGCGCAAGGCTCGGCTCACGGTGGGCAGCCTCACGATCCCCGACCGCAAGCGCCTGGAGGTGGCGCGGGCGCTGGCCACCAAGCCGCGCCTGCTGCTGCTCGACGAGGTCATGGCCGGCCTCAACCCGGTCGAGGTCGACGAGGCCCTGGACATGGTGCGCAAGGTGCACGCCGGCGGCATCACGATCGTCCTCATCGAGCACGTGATGCGAGTGGTCGTCGGCGTCTGCGACCGCGTCATCGTGCTCCACATGGGCCAGCACCTGGCCGAGGGCACGCCGGACGAGGTTCTCCAGGACCGCCGGGTCATCGAAGCCTACCTGGGCGAGAAGTACGCGGCCCGGCGCCATGGCTGAGGTACTGCTGGAAGTGCGCGGCCTGACCGCCGGCTACGGCGCTGGGCCGGTGCTGCACGGCGTCGACCTCGACTTCCAAGCCGGTGAGCTGCTGGCGCTGATCGGCGCCAACGGCGCCGGCAAGTCGACGCTGCTGGGCGTGCTCAGCGGGCTGGTCCCGCCCACCTCCGGCTCCATCCTCTTCGCCGGCCGCAACCTGACGGGCGCCCGGCCGGAGCGGGTCGTCCGGGCCGGCATCGCGCACGTGCCCCAGGGCCGGCGCCTGTTCGCCACCATGACGGTGCGCCAGAACCTGGTCCTGGGCGCCTATCTCCGCCGCGATCGCGAGGTCCAGTCCGACATCGACCGCGTCGTCGGCTACTTCCCGGCGCTGGGCGACAAGCTGCAGCGGGTGGCCGGCACGCTGTCGGGCGGCGAGCAGCAGATGGTGGCCATCGGGCGGGGACTCATGGGCCGTCCGCGGCTGCTCATGATCGACGAGCCCTCGCTGGGGCTGGCGCCCAAGGTCGTGGAGACCGTTATCGAGGTCTGCCAGAGCATCAACCGGGACGGTGTTTCGGTCTTGCTGGTGGAGCAGGACGTGGTGGTGGCGCTGGAGGCGGCCGACCGCGGCTACGTGCTGGAGAACGGGCGCATCGCGCTCAGCGGGAGCGCGCGCGAGCTGCAGGACGACCCGGCCGTTCGCAAGGCTTACCTCGGTGTCTGAGATGGCGCTGCATGTAAGGTCCGGCTGCGCCGGACCGTATGAGTCCGTGTTCCAGGCGTTGGGGACCTCGCGCGGCTGCGTGCTGCGGAAGGGGGCACGCGGGGGGAACCGGCACGGTTCCAGCCCGCGAAGCGAAGCGTGAGCGAGCGTTTGAAGGCGTACCTCGGGGTTTGACACATCCGCTGAGGCGCTTCCGGCTGCCCGCCGCCATGCTGGCGGCGGTCCTGGTCCTGGGCACGACCGGCTACATGCTCCTCGAACGCTGGCCGCTGCTGGACGCGCTGTACATGACGGTCACCACGATCAGCACCGTCGGCTTCAGCGAGGTCCATCCGCTGAACACGCCAGGCCGCATCTTCACCATCGGGCTGATCCTGGGCGGCGTCGGTACGATCTTCTACGCCTTCGGGGTTCTGGCCGAAATCGTGTTCGAGGGCGACATCGCCCGCTACAGGAGGAAGCGTTCGATGGACCGCCGGCGGGAGGCCCTGCGCGAGCACTTCATTGTCTGCGGCTACGGCCGCATCGGCACCCAGGTCGTGAGCGAACTCGACTCGGCCAACGTGCGCTGCATCGCGATCGACAACAACCCCGAAGCCATCGCCCGGCTGGAGCACGAGGGCCGCTTACACGTGGCCGACGACGCCGCCTCTGAGGAGGTCTTGAAGCAGGCCGGCATCGAGCGCGCGCGCGGGCTCATCTGTGCGGTGGATTCCGACGAGCGGGCGGTCTACATCGTGCTGGCGGCGAAGGCCGTGCGCAAGGACCTGTACGTGCTGGCCCGTGCCGGGCGGCCGGAATCGATCCGGCGCCTCGAGCTGGCCGGCGCCGACCGTGTGATCTCGCCCTACCGTATGGCGGGCCACATGATGGCCGAGCTGGCGCTGCGGCCGGCCCTGGTCGAAGTTATGGATTTCCTCCAGCACGGCGACACCCCGGTCGGCGTCGAAGAGCTGATCGTGCGCCCGGACTACGGTGCGATCGGCCGCACGCTGGACGAGCTCGGAGCATTCGGCAACGAGCAGGCGCACCTGCTGGCGGTGCGCCGCAAGGACGGCGACCTGGTCATCGACCCGGACGGCGAGTTCCGGCTCCACGAGGGGGACCTGATCGTGGCGTTCGGCTCAGCCGAGGAGCTGAGCCGAACCGCCGCACTGATCAGGTAAGCGTCAGGACTTGAGCGCCGGCTGCTTCTGGCCGCCGCCGATCTTGATCTTGACCGGCTCCGGCCGCTGCTCCTTGGGCACCGTGACCGTCAGCAGGCCGTTGTCGAAGGCCGCGCCGATCTTGCCGGCCTGCACCTGCTGCGGCAGCTGCAGGCGCCGGTACCAGGAGCCGAAGGGCCGCTCCTGACGCAGCCAGGTCCCCTGGACCTCCAGTGGCTGGGCCTGGGCCGCGATGGTGAGGACGCCGTCCTCGTAAGTGACCTCGACCTGGTCGGGCGCGAACCCGGCCACGGGCGCGGTCAGGACGTAGGCGTCGGGCGTCTCCAGGATGTCCACCGGCAGTGTGTAGGTGGGTAAGCCGCCGCCGTTCTCGGCGGCCGGGGCCGAGGTGCCGCCATAGCCGAGGAACTGGTCGAACAGCCTGTCCATGTTGCGGGTGACCTGAAAAAGGTCGGTCGGAGTCCACCACCGAACCGTGCTCATCGGTTCACAACACCTCCTTAATGAAATTGAGTTTTGGGGCTCCATAGATTCGGTTACCACTCCGAAAAGCGCCCTAAACATGGCGTCTAATAGGACGGCGATGGTCGTTTCGGCGCTCGCCCGACGGCCCCAACTGGTCGCCGGCACGTCCTTCGCGGTGGATGTCGTCATGGTCGTGGCCAAGCTCGCGGTGGGCCTCCTCACCGGCAGCCTGGGCATCCTCAGCGAGGCCGCGCACTCGCTGCTGGACGGCGCCGCCTCAGGCTTCGCCATGCTGGCCGTGCGCACTGCGGCCAAGCCCGCCGACCGACGCCACCCCTGGGGACACGGCCGCACCGAGAACCTGGCCGCGTTCACCGAGGGACTCCTGCTGGTCTTCACGGCGCTGGGCATCGCCTACGCGGCCGTCAACCGCCTGCTGACCGGGAGCCATCCCGTGAACCCGGCGTGGTATGCGATCGCGCTGCTCGTCGCAGGCATGCTTATCGAGACCGTGCGCGCCTGGCTGCTCCGGGCGGTCGGACGGCGGGCCGGCAGCGCCGCGCTGGAGGCGAGTGCCACTAACCGCTCGGCCGACGTGCTCTCCTCGCTTGGCGTGCTGCTCGGCCTGATCGGGGTCCGGCTGGGCTACACCTGGACCGACTCGGTCGCCGCGCTGCTGGTGGCCGGCGTGATCGCGCGGGCGGCGATCATCCTCCTGCGTCGCTCGGGCGACATTCTGATCGACCGTTCACCAGAGGAGGTCGAGCGGCAGCTGGCGGGCGCCATCCGGCGTGTGGGTGGCGTGCGCGACGTGAAGATGGTCCGGGTGCGCCACTCGGGCTCCCACCTCCTCGGCGACGTGCGGCTGTCGGCGCGGCGCACGCTTTCGGTCGAGGGCGCAGAGGCGCTGCGCCAGGACGTGCGGGAAGCGGTGGCCCGCGACCTGCCCAATCTGTCCCTCACCCTGGAGGTGGAGTCCGACGTGCGCGCCGCCGACCTGGTCGAGCGCGTGCACGCGGCCGCCGCCCGCGACGGCACCGTGCGCGACCTGCACAACGTGACCGTGGAGCTCGAGGGCGACGGCAGCCTGCACCTGACCATGCATGCCAAGCTGCCCGGCCATATCTCGCTGCGCGAGGCGACGGCCATCAGCAGCGGGCTGGAGGCGGCGCTGCGCCGTGAGCTTCCGGAGGCCTCGCGGATCGACATCCACCTCGAGCCGCTGGAACCGGACGTCGTCCGCGGCCAGGACGTGACCGCGCGCCGGGCCGACGTGGCCGGCCGGGTGCGGGAGGTGGTGGAGGGCCACCAGGAGGTGGTGCGCCTGCGCGACGTCGAGCTCTCGGCGCGCGACGGCGCCATCTACGCGCACGTGGTCGCCGAGATGGCGCCCGGCACCAGCCTGGAGACCGCACACGCGGTCGAGACCCAGCTCGAGGAGATGCTGCGCGCGGGCGTGCCCGACCTGGAGGACGTGGTCGCTCGGGTCACGGCATGAGACCAGGCAAGCCAAGCGACCTGCGCGCGCTGCGCGTGGTGATGAAGCGCCTGGTGCGCGAGGGGATCGTGAACTGCGTCCCCAATGCAGCTTGGTTCCAGCGCATGCTGGGCGACTTCGACTGGGCGGCCCGCTCCCGGGTGGTGGAGCAGGACGGCGCCATGGTGGCCGGCGTCCTGGTCTTCGACCGCCCGATTCCGGAAGGCACACTCGCCCGAGCCGAGATCATCGCCGGCCCCGAGCTGCTGGTGCCGCTGGCGGATTGGGGCATCGCGTTGAGCCGCGCCTCGGCCGCCTGGGGCGTGCAGGTCTGGCGCGGCCGGGGCCACGGCGACGGCCTGGAGCGCACCGGACTCGCGCGGGCCCGCAGGTTCTGGCGCATGGACCGGCCGAACCTGCTGGCGGTTCCGGCCCTGCCGCTGGCCAATGGCTACCGGCTGCTCGACGACACCGCCGGGGCGATCAGCGAACAGGAGTGGATGGACGCTTACGAGCTGGCCTTCGCCGAACATTGGCGGCACAGCCGGGGGCGCCTGGAAACCCTTCAGCGCCGGCGCTCGGCGCCCGGCTTCGTGCCCGGCCTGGAACTGATGGCGGTGACGGCCACTGGGCGGCCGGCCGCCCTCGTGATCTCCGGGCTGGAAGAGTACGAGGAGGACCGCCGGCCACAGCCGGTGGGGCTGGTGGGCATCGTGGGCACGCTGCCCGAGCACCGGCGACGGGGACTCGCCGCGGCCCTCACGGCCGAGGCCTTGCGCCGCCTGCGCGCGGCCGGCGCGCGCAGTTCATCTCTTTATGTGGATGCCGAGAACCCCACCCGAGCCTATGAGGTGTACCGGCGCCTGGGCTACGAAGTGGGATTCGAGGACGAGGTCTGGGAACTGACCTTCAACTGAGCCGCAGCCGCCCGGACGGCGTCCCAAGCGGCGCGCACGTCGGCCTCGGTGGTGCGCAGGTTTCCGATCGCCATACGCAGGACGTAAGCGCCGCCTACCGACGTATGCGAGATCAGGGCGACGCCTGAGCCGTTGACCGCCTCCTCGATGCTCCGGTTGGCCTCGTCCCCGGCGCGGTGGCGGAAGACCACCGTGCTGAAAGGCACCGGCGCCAGCACCTCGAAGTCGGGGTCGGCCTCGATCCAGTCCTTCAGCCGCTGGGCCATCTCGATGTGCGCGGCCAGAACCTGACGGGCGCGCTCCAGGCCGAAAGCGCGGAGCACGAACCAGAGCTTCAGACCTCGGAAGCGGCGGCCCAGCGAGGTGCCGTAGTCCATCAGGTTGCGGACGCTGTCGCCTTCCGGGTTGCTCAGATAGTCGGGCACGATGCTGAACGCGCGCCGGAGCACGTCCTCGCGGCGGCAGTACAGGACGCTGCAGTCGAGCGGCGTGAAAAGCCACTTGTGCGGGTTGACCACCAGCGAGTCGGCCTGCTCGCAGCCGGCCAGGACGTGGCGATGGGAGGGCAGGATGGCGGCCGCGCCTCCGTAGGCCGCGTCGACGTGCAGCCACAGCCCTTCCCGCCGGGCGATTTCCGCGATCTCGGGCACCGGATCGATCGAGGTCGTGCTGGTGGTCCCCACGGTGGGCACCACCGCGAAGGGCGTGAATCCGGCCGCGCGGTCGCGGGCGATCGCCGCCGCCAGTTCGCCCGGCCGCATCCGGAACTGGGCGTCGACCGGGATGCGCACGCAGCCCGCCGACCCGGTGCCCATCACGAGGCCCGCCTTCTCCACGCTGGAGTGGGCTTCGGCCGAAGCGTAGTAGCGCAGGCGGCGGCCATCGACGCCTCCCCGGCGGGCGTCCAGGCCGGCGGCCTCGCGGGCGGCCACCAGCGCGTAGAGGGTGCTGGTCGAGGCGGTGTCGTTGATCACGCCGCTGAAGTCTTCCGGCAGGCCGATCGCCTGTCGCAGCCAGTCCGACGCCACCTCCTCCACCTCGGTGGCCGCGGGCGAGGTGCGCCAGAGCATGCCGTTGACGTTGAGCGCGGCGATCAGCAGCTCGGCCAGCACGCCGGGGCCGGAAGAACTGGTGCCGAAGTAGGCGAAGAAGCGGGGGTGGTTCCAGTGCGTTACCCCCGGCAGCACCAGCCGCTCGAAGTCGTCCAGGAGTGCGCCCAATGGCTCGCCCTCCTCGGGCGGAGCGCCGGGCAACGCCTGCCGGATGGACCCCGGCTCGACCTGGGAGAGCACCGGGTACGCGCGCGCGTCCTCGAAGTAGCGCAGCGCCCAGTCCGAGGCGCGCGCCAGCGCCTCCTGGAGCTCGGGGCCGGGAGTCATGCCTCTGCCGGCAGGTGGAAGGTGATCTCGTACATCCCGCCGTGGAGGCGGGCCTGGTGGATCCAGCCCATGCGCCGCAACAGGCGCAGCATGGCCTGGTTCTCGGGCAGCACGATCAAGGTGAAGGTGTCGATTCCGTGCTCCAGCGCAACCCGCGCCAGCATGGTCAGGAGCTGGGAGCCCAGGCCCCGGTGCTGGAAATCATCGACCACGGCCACCGCCACCTCGGCCACGCTGGTCCCTGCGATGCGGTCGTAGCGCGCCACCCCGACGATGTGCTCCACGTCGTGCTCGTGACCCAGCCGGTGGGTGGCGCAAAACGCGAAGCGAACGTCCCCGTCGACCTGCGCCAGCTTGTGGGCCAGCTCTTCGGGCAGGCGCTTGAGCGGGCTGAAGAAGCGGAAGTAGACGCTGCGTTCCGACATCCGGGCGAAGGCGTCGTGCAGCGCCTCTTCGTCTTCGGCATGGAGTGGCCGGACATGAACCTTGGTCCCGTCGTTGAGTTCGAGGTGCTTGTCTTGAATCGCCTGCGCCCCAGACACCGCTAGCCTTTTCTACACCCTGGAGGATGTTGGAGCACGCCGGTGGGGACGAGCGGCAACTGGTCTTGAGCGAAACTTGATCGCGCGCACCCTGCCGGCGCGCTCCGAGGTCGCAAAGGAGCACACCTGGGACCCCGAGAGCGTCTTCGCCAGCGAGGCGGAATGGGAGGCGGAGTTCGACCGTGTCGCCGCCACCATCCCGGACCTCCAGGAGTTCAAGGGCCACCTGGGCTCGGGGCCGGATGCGGTCGCCGATTACTTCGAGGCCGCCGAGCGCGCGCTGCGCAGCCTGGGCCGGATCCAGGTCTACGCGACCATGTTCACGGCCGTCGACAGCTCCGACCAGGCCGCCAGCGCCCGCTCCGAGCGGGTGCGCAACCTGACCACGCGTGTCAACGCGGCACTCTCCTTTGCCGAGCCGGAGATGCTGCAGATCGGTATCGCGCAGCTCCGGTCTTGGGCCCGCGACCACGACCGCCTGCGCATCTACGACCATCACTTCGACCGCCTCGGCCGGCGCCAGGCGCACGTGCGCTCGGAGGAGGTCGAGGAGGTGCTGAGCCTGGCGGCCGAACCGCTGCAGGCGGCCAGCACCGTGCACGGGATCCTGGCCAACGCAGAGCTGATCTTCGAGCCCGCCAACGGCGCGGCCGGCGACTACGAGCTGGCTCAGGGCACCTATGCCGACCTGCTCACGCACCCCGACCGCGACGTCCGCCGATCGGCCTGGGAGAACTACGGCGACGCCCACCTGGCGCTGCGCCGGACCATGGCCGCCAGCCTGAACACCGGAATCCGGCGCGACGTCTTCTTCGCCCGCGCCCGCCACTACCGCGATTCGCTGGAAGCGGCGCTCGACCCCAACAACATCCCGGTCGAGGTCTTCCACAACGTGCTGGCGGCGTTCCAGGCCAACCTGGGCACCTGGCACCGCTACTGGCGATTGCGCAAGCGGGTGCTCGACGTCGACCATCTCTACGTCTTCGACACCCGCGCGCCGCTGGGGCGCGCCCGCACGCCGGTTCCCTACTCGCAGGCCGTCGACTGGATCTCAGAAGGGCTGCAGCCGATGGGCTCGGAGTACGTGACGGCGCTGCGCCAGGGCGCGCTCGAGCAGCGCTGGGTGGACATCTATCCCAACCGCGGCAAGCGGATGGGCGCGTTCTCGATGGGCGTGCCCGGCACCCATCCCTTCATCTTCATGAGCTACAACGACAACGTCTTCAGCATGAGCACGCTGGCCCACGAGCTGGGCCACTCCATGCACAGCTGGTACTCCAAGAATCGGCAGCCCTACGTCTACGCCAACTACGGGCTGTTCATCGCCGAGGTGGCGTCCAACTTTCATCAGGCCATGGTCCGCGCGCACCTGCTGCAGACCAACCGGGACCCCGACTTCCAGGTCAACCTGATCGAGGAAGCGATGGCCAACTTCCATCGCTACTTCTTCATCATGCCCTCGCTGGCGCGTTTCGAGCTGGAGCTGCACCAACGCGTGGAGCGCGGGGAGGCCGTCACCGCCGACGCCATGACCGATCTCATGGCCTCGCTCCTGGACGAGGTTTATGGCGGCGTGGTCGAGCACCGCTCCGACCTCGACCGCCAGCGCTCAGGCATCACCTGGGCGCAGTTCCACACCCACCTCTACAGCAACTTCTACGTGTACCAGTACGCGACCGGTATCGCCGGCGCCCACGCCCTGGCCGAGCGCGTGCTCGATGGCAAGGGCGACGCCGTGCGGGCCTACATCGATTTCCTCTCCGCCGGGTCATCTGACTACCCACTGGACGTGCTGCGCTCCGCGGGCGTCGACATGAATTCGCCCGAGCCCGTGAACAAGGCCTTCGCGGTGATGGCCGGCTACGTGGACCGCTTGGAGCAGCTGCTCGGCGAGGCAAACTCTGGGTAAGGGGCGTCAGGAGTCCTGCCGCTGGCGCGGCAGCTACCAGGCTTCCGGCGCCCCCCTCTTTCCACACCCATGAGCGTGCTGGCCGGCCTGCGCGTGCTCGAGGTCTCCGCCTTCGTGGCGGCGCCGCTGGGCGGGGCCACCCTGGCCGGCATGGGGGCCGACGTGATCCGGGTCGACCCCGTGGGCGGCGGCATCGACCGTGACCGCTGGCCGCTGCATGCGGGCCGCTCTCTCTACTGGGCCGGGCTCAACCAGGGCAAGCGCTCGGTCACGCTCGACGCGCGCTCCGCGCGCGGTCGCGAGCTGCTGGCCGCGCTGGCCGGAGCCGTGGGCACCGTGCTCACCAACCTGCCGGCGGGCGCCCTTTCCTGGGAAGAGCTCTCGGCCCGGCGGCCGGACCTGGTGCTGGTGGCCATCACCGGCAACCCGGATGGAAGCGCGGCCGTCGACTACACCGTCAACGCCGCCGCCGGCTGGCCGTTCGTGACCGGGCCCGCCGAGCTGGAGGGGCCGGTCAACCACGTGCTGCCGGCCTGGGACGTGGCCACCGGGTTCCTGGCCGCGGCGGCTCTACTGGCCGCCGATCGCCACCGCCGCCTTACCGGCGCCGGCCAGCGGGTCGGCATCAGCCTGGCCGACGTGGCGCTGGCCGTGACCGCGCACCTGGGCGCGGTCGCCGAGGCGGTGCTGGAGGCGGAGCCCCGCCCCCGCGTCGGCAATGACACCTATGGGACGTTGGGCCGCGACGTCCGCACCCGCGACGGCCGCCACCTGATGGTGCTGGCGCTCACGCCGCGGCAGTGGCGGTCACTGTGCGTGGCCGTGGGCATGGACTTCCCGGCTGAGTTCGTACGTGAGGATGTCCGCTTCCAGCGCCGGACCGAGGTTTGGGCAGTGCTGGAGCCCTGGGTGGCGGGTCGCACGCTGGCCGAGGTGGCGGATGCATTTGACCGCCACGAAGTGCTGTGGGGACCCTACCGGACCTTCCAGCAACTGGTGGCCGAGGAGCCGCGCCTGCGCGAGAACCCGATGTTCGCGGAGATCGAGCAGCCGGGCGTGGGGCGCTGGCCCGCAACCTCTTCGCCGGTGCAGTTCGGGGCCGCGCCCCGGCTGCCGCCGCGACGGGCGCCCGACCTGGGCGAGCACACGGCTGAGGTGTTGACGGAAGTGTTGGGCTTGGGAAGGGCCGAGCTCGCAGATTTGCGAACGCAGCGCATCATCGGCTGACCAGCGCCCCCCTCCGCCTCGCTGCGCTCGGCACCTCCCCGCGGAGCGGGGAGGAGTCTTAGACCCTAGGCGGGGTGGCAGCTCCACTGGCCGGCGCCGTACTTGGAGTACAGCCAGGCGGCGGCCTGCGCGTTGGCGGAGGCGTCGAAGGGCGACTGCGCCCGCCAGGGCGTGCCCGCCCAGGTGGTGGCCAGGAACTGGAACAGCCCCGCCGCGCCGCTGTAGCGATTGACGGCGTAGGGGTTGAGGCCTGACTCGCACTGCGCCAGCCGCACCGCCCACTGCGCGGTGGCCGAGCCCAGCGGCGCCCAGGCGGCCAGGATCAACGACGGGATGTCACCGGCCGGCGCGGCGGCCGGCGCCGGTGGGAGCCGGGGCGCCGGCGGCGGCGGGGGCGCAGCACGGCGCGCCGCAGCCGCGGCCTCGGCCTGAGCCACCAGCCGCGCGTACTCGGCGTCCAGGTCGGCCTTCTGCTGTTCGAGACTCGCCTCCCGGGCTTGCAGCTCCAGGCGCTGCGACTGCAGGGCGTAGAGGTCGCGGTCGAGGGCGGCCTTGGTGGACCGGGCACGATCGCCCGCGCTCAGCAGGTCGTTGAGGCGGGTCACGGCATCGCTCAGCGAGGGCGACTGCGCAACCAGGACCAGCGTGCTGTCGGGCTGCGCGTAGATCGCTCGGGCCAGGAGGCGGAGCTGGGCGCGCTCGCGCTCGATCCGCTGCTGGCGATCGGCGACCTGGGCCTGGAGCCGTGCGATGGCCTGCTGGTTGGCCGCCATCTGCTCGGCCACGGTGGCCAGCCGGCCGCGCACGTTCGCCTCATCGTCCGCGGCCGCAGGTACTGAGACGGCGGCCAGGGAAGCCACGGCAAGAGCCATTGCAAGGAGTGTGCGCATGTAGTGGAAGCGGGCCCGACCTACCCCGACCGGGCCCCGGGCACCCTAGCAGACACCCGCCCGCCCGTGCACCCTCTAGAGGCAGAAAAGGGCCCGAGCGGAGGCGCCCGGGCCCGGTGCAAGAGTTTCTAGACCGGGCGGGTGCTGACCCTGACCTCCATCGCTCCGGTCGCCGCGCCCACGTAGACCCCGCGAGTGGGCGCCGCGTCGCGGTAGTCGCGGCCGACCGCCACGCGCACGTGGTTGGCGCCGGCGCGCACCGGGTGGGTGGCGTCGTAGCCAAGCCAGCCCCGACCCTCAACCCAAGCCTCAGCCCAAGCGTGGGAGGCGCCTTCGGTGAGAGCCTCGGGCCCGGGCACGTGGATATAGCCGCTGACGTAGCGCGCGGGCGCACCCAGAGCGCGCGCGGCGGCGATGAACAGGTGGGCGAAGTCCTGGCAAACGCCCGCCCGCAGCTCCAGCACCTGCTCCACGGAGCTGTAGACGGTGGTGACGGTGGTGTCGTAGACGAAATCGCGGCTGATGGCCAGTGCCAGGCTGTCCAGCGCTGCCTCCATGGCGGCCGGCTCCGAGGTGGCCGGCCGGTGGCGGGCCGCCAGCCGGCGCACACCGGGCACGTCACCGGCCGGCGGGCGTGGGCGCAGGTAGTCCAGAACCAGGGCGGCGCCGTCCACCTCTCTGCGGGCCGGCAGGCCGGTCTCCACCAGCGACCGGCTGGTCACCCGGAGCCGCGGGTGGTCCCGCAGCAGGTTGAAGTAGTGGACCTGGTTGCCGTAGCCGTCGCGATAGCCGCGGATGCCCGCGCGGGGCTCGACCTCGAGATGGAAGTCGAGGCAGCGCTGGCCTCCGCCGTCCTGCGGCCGCAGCCGCAGCTCCATCACGGTCTCCGAGATGGGGGCGCTGTATTCGAAGCGCGTCTCGTGGATGATCTCGAAACGGCTCATTGCTGCTGTTGTGGCACCCGCCCCCCGCCTTCGCCGGCGGGCACCGCCGAGGCCACCCGGCTGGGCCGGAAGTAGGTCGCGGCCAGCGCCTCCTCCAGGGGTTGGCGCAGTGCCCGGAAGTCCACCTCGAACTCCCGCGGCCGGCGCGCCACCTGTGCGGCATCGGCGTTCTCGAACAGGTTGTGCAGGCCGGCCAGCAGGCGTCGAGGCCGGGAGCCCGCGCGCTCGTCGATCCGTCGCACCGACTCCTGAGCGGCGTTGACGGCAAAGCGCGCCGAGCGCGGGAGGTCGGGGTCCAGGAGCAGGAATCCGACCACCTGCTCCGGCGTGACGGGCGCCGAGTAGCGGGCGCGGTAGGACTCGAAGGAAAAGCAGCATTTGAGCACGGCCGTCCACTCCAGTGCGTCCTCGGGCGCCTCGGCCAGCTCCACCGACTTGCGCACCACCAGCGCGACCACGTTGTCCGCGCGCTCCAGAAACTTGCCCAGGCGCACGAAGTCGCGCGCCTCATCGTGGCTCATGGCGTCCTCGAGGAGGGCGTCGACCAGGTGCACCGTCATCTGCACGTCCATCAGGTATCCGTGCAGGTCGCTGTCCCAGCCGTCTTCCTGGAGCCGCCAATGGAGCGCGTTGACGGCCTCGTAGAGCTCACTCGGTAGTGAGGGCCGCACCGCCTGGGCGGCGGTGCGCGCGGCGGCCACGCTGCGCCGCACCGAAGGTCCGGCTGAGCCTGCCACCACCAGCTCGGTGGCCTGTTCACGGCGGTCCACGCTGCCGGGCGGCGGCCAGCCCGCGAGCTCCAGGAGAGCGTTCCAGAAGCCGGCCCCAGGCTCGTCCCGGCGATCCAGGGAGAGCGCGACGTGCACCTCCAGGATGCGCGCCAGGTGATAGGAGCGCTCCAGCATCCTGCCGAGCAGGGCGAGCGAGGTGGCCGCGCGGCTAAGCAACCTCGGAGTCCCCGGAGCCCAGGGCGCCCAGCACCCAGGTGTCGCGACTGCCGCCACCCTGCGAGCTGTTGACCACCAGCGAGCCCGCCTTGAGTGCGACTCGGGTTAGGCCGCCCGGGATCACGTCCACGTCGGGACCGCTCAGCACGAAGGGCCGCAGGTCCTGGTGGCAGGGCCGCAGCCGGCTGCCATCGAGCACCGGCTGCACCGAGAGCGAGACCACCGGCTGGGCGATGAAGGCGCGCGGGTGGGCCTCGATCTGGCGCCGGAAGGCCTCCTGCTGGCGGCGGCTCGACTCGGGGCCGATCAGCATTCCGTAACCGCCGGAACCATCGACTGTCTTCACCACCATCTGCTCCAGGTGCGCCAGGACATGCCGGCGCTGGTCGTCCAGCGCGCACAGGTACGTGGGCACGTTGGGGAGGATCGGGTCCTCGCCCAGGTAGTACTTGATGAGGGTCGGGATCAGCGAGTAAACGGCCTTGTCATCGGCGACGCCGTTGCCGATGCCGTTGGCGAGCACCACGCCGCCGGCGCGGTAGGCAGCGACCAGGCCGGGCACGCCGACGATGGAATCCGGGCGGCCGAAGACCGGGTCGAGCCATTCGTCGTCGACGCGGCGGTAGATCACGTGAACCCGGCGCAGGCCGCGCGTGGTGCGCATGAAAACCTGGTCGCGGTCGACCAGCAGGTCGGTGCCTTCGACCAGCTCGATCCCCATCTGCCGCGCCAGGTAGAGGTGCTCGTAGTAGGCGGAGTTGTGGATGCCGGGCGTGAGCAGGACGACGGTCGGCTCGGCCGCTTCGCGCGCAGCCAGCCAGCGCAGGTTGCGCAGCAGGAGATGCGTGTAACCCTCGACCGGGCGCACCGGATAACCGGCGAAAAGGTCAGGCAGCACGCGTTTCATGACCTGCCGGTTGGCCAGCACGTACGACACGCCGGAGGGCGTCCGCAGGTTGTCTTCGAGCACGAGAAAATCGCCGCGTTGGTCGCGCACCAGGTCGATGCCGGCTATGTGGCAGTGAATGCCCTGGGGCACCGGAAAACCGTCCATCTCGCGCATGTACTGGGGGCTCGAAAGCACCACTTCGGGCGGGATCGCCCGCTGGCGCAGGATGCGCTTGCGCCCGTAGATGTCCTCCAGGAAATGGTTGAGCGTCTGCACGCGCTGGCGCAGCCCGGCCTCCAGCCGCCTCCAGGCCCGCGCCGAGATCACGCGGGGGATCACGTCGAAGGGAAACACCTTCTCGATGCCCTGCTCGTCGGGATACACGGCGAAGGTGATGCCGTGGTTGCGGAGCATGCCCATCGCCACCTGGTGGCGGCGCGCCAGCTCCGGCGCGCCGAGCTGGCTGAGTCGCTCGTAGATGCGCCGATAAGCGGCGCGCGGCTGTGCCGGACCCGCGAACATCTCGTCGTAGAAGCCGTTTTGCCGGTAGCCATCGCCGAGGGCCCGCCGTGCTGCCACCGGTATAGTTTCTCCGCCATTCGGACCGCAGAGAAGACGATCAGCCTGCGCGTCGGCTGCGAGTTCCGTTACCAGGTGACGGCCCCCAGCCCGGCGATCGTGCAGGTCCGCCCGCGTACCGACGCCGCGCACCGCCTGGTCAGCGAAACCTGGGCCACCGAACCGGTGCTCCCGCTGGACGAATACGACGACGTCTACGGCAACGGCGTGAAGCGGCTGCTGATGCCGGAAGGTGAGCTCCAGATCCGTTATGACGCTGTGTGCGAAGTGCCGGACGCACTCGACCCCGACGCCTCGGAGGCGCCTCAGCTGGCGGTCGAGGCACTGCCCGGGGAGGTGCTCCACTTCCTGCTGCCCAGCCGCTACTGCCTCTCGGATCTGCTGATGGATGAAGCCTGGAAGCTGTTCGGCGAGACGGAGGCGGGCTTCGCGCGCGTGCAGGCCGTCTGCGATTGGGTGCACGAAAACGTGCGCTTCCAGTACGGCACCAGCAACCCCAAGACGACGGCCGTCGACGTCTACCGTGACCGGGTCGGCGTCTGCCGCGACCTCACGCACCTGGCGGTCACCTTTTGCCGAGCTCTGAATGTGCCGGCGCGCTATGTCTTCGGCTACCTGCCCGACATCGGGGTGCCGCCGCCCGACTCACCGATGGACTTCGCGGCCTGGATGGAGGTCTGGCTGGGCGACCGCTGGTGGACGTTCGATCCCCGCAACAACCAGCGCCGCACCGGGCGCGTCCTGATCGGCCGGGGCCGCGATGCCCTCGACGTGGCGATGATGACCACCTACGGTCCGGCTCGATTCGAGTCTCTCCAAGTCTGGGCGGATGTAGCCGCGTGAGCATGGATTGGGCGGCCGCGCGCCGCGTCTCCTATCTGGTCGAGCAAAGCTTTCGCTACGACTACCCGGCGCCCATCCGCGACCTCCGGCATCGCCTGGTCGTGATCCCGCCCGAGCGCTTCGGGGACCAGCGCCGGCTCGACCACCGCCTGGAGGTCGACGGCTCGGGCACGCTGGTCAGCGACCGGTTCGACGAGTTCGGCAACCTGGTCGTCGACGTGCTGGCGCCGGAGGT
This sequence comes from Chloroflexota bacterium, assembly GCA_005881825.1. Lineage (GTDB taxonomy): Bacteria > Chloroflexota > Dormibacteria > Dormibacterales > Dormibacteraceae > CF-28. Next base: position 21,943 of record VBEO01000065.1, read on the forward strand.
CGTGGCCAGGATCGAGTTCCGGGCCGAGGTCCGCGTCGAGCGCCGCGCCAGCGAGCCCCACCGCCTCGCGGACGGCTGGCTGAGCGCCGCCTACCTGCTGGAGCCGACACGACTGACCGCCGCCGATGAGCGGCTGCAGGCTGCCGCTGCCGAGCTCGCTCGGTCTGCGCCCTGGGGACTTGAACTGGCCGACCGCATCAACGACTGGGTCTACCAGGCGATGAGCTACCAGGCCGGACTCACCGACGTCAGCACCACGGCCGCCCAGGCGCTGGCGCTGGGCCGAGGCGTCTGCCAGGACTACGCCCACGTGATGCTGGCCCTCTGCCGGGCCTGCCACCTGCCCGCCCGCTACGTCTCCGGGCACCTGATCGGGGAAGGCGGCACCCACGCCTGGGTCGAGGTTCTGCTGCCGGCCGATGACGGCACCGGCGAGGCCATCGCCTGGCCGTTCGACCCCACCCACGCCAGCCGCGGCGGCCTCAACCAGGTCAGCATTGCGGTGGGCGGCGACTACGCGGACGTGGCCCCCACCTCGGGCACCTACAACGCGGACGTGGCGGGCCGGCTGACCACCAGCAAACGGGTGCTGCTGACCGAGGTCGAGCTGGCGGGCTAACCGTCCGCCCTCGCGCGGTCCATGATGGGGACAGCGATGCGCTGGACCCGCATGGCCATGCTGGGCGCCCTGGCGACGCTCCTGCTGCAGCCGGTCCGCGCCGGGGCCGCCTCACCGCCGGTGCTCCAGGCTCACCTCGATGGCGAGATCAACGGAGTCACCGCCGGCTATCTCCAGCAAGCAGTGGCCCGGGCCGCGGGCGAGCGAGCGTCCGCGCTGTTGCTGGTCACCGACACGCCGGGCGGCGATTCCCAGTCGATGGACACGATCATCACGGCGCTGCTCAATTCCCGGGTGCCGGTGGTCGCCTTCGTCTATCCGGCGGGCGCGCGCGCGGACTCCGCCGGTCTCTTCGTGGACCAGGCGGCCGACCTGGTGGCGATGGCGCCCGGCACCAACCTCGGCTCGGCGCATCCCATACAGGCCGGCGGCAGCGACCTGACCGGGGACCTCGGCAAGAAGGTTTTGAACGACGCGGTGACCCGGGTCCGCAACCTCGCCACCGTGCACGGCCGGAACGCGGACTGGTGCGAGAAGGCGGTGCGGGAGAGCGTCAACATCAACGCCGAACAGGCTGTGGATCTGCACGTCGCAGATCTGGAGGCGGCCGATGTGGCCTCGCTCCTGCGGGCGCTCGACGGCCGCACGCTGAAGCGGCCTGACGGCAGCCAGGTCCAGCTCGCGCTGGCCGGCGCCCGCATCGAGGACTACCCGATGCCGTGGTCCCAGCAGTGGCTGCACGCCCTCATCGACCCCAACGTGGCCTACCTCCTGCTGCTGCTGGCGGCCTTCGGGATCCTGGTCGAACTGACCACGCCGGGCGCCATCCTGCCCGGTGTGGTGGGCGTGATCAGCGGGGTGCTGGCGCTGGTGGCGCTGGTCGGGCTCCCGATCAACCTCGGCGGGGTGCTGCTGATCCTCTTCGCGTTCGGGCTGTTCGTGGCCGACATCAAGGCCCCCACCCACGGCATCCTGACGGCCGGTGGCGTGATCGCCATGCTGCTGGGCTCGGCGCTGCTGATCAACACCGGGCCCGTAGGCCTGGGGGTGAGCCCCTGGGTGACGCTCTTGGGTGCGCTGGCCTCGCTCGCGCTGTTCGGCGTCGTGCTGCGCAAGGCGATCGCGGCCCGCTCCCGCCCCGCCTTCGTGGGTGCCGAGCGGCTGATCGGGGAGATCGGCGAGGTGCGCGAGCCGCTGCATCCCCAGGGCCTGGTGTGGGTGGACGGCTCGCTGTGGCGGGCGACCGCCGCCGGCGCCGAGATCCCGGCCGGGTCTCGGGTCAGGGTGGTGGATCGCAAGGGACTCGAGCTGCAGGTGGCTCCGGTCGAGGGAGGGACGTAGTTGGAAGTCGCGATCCCGGTTGCGGTCGTCCTGTTGATCCTCTTGGTGATCGCGTTCAACAGCATCCGGATCGCGCGCGAGTACGAGCGCGGCGTCGTCTTTCGGCTCGGGAGGCTGATCAACCTGAAGGGTCCGGGGCTGTTCCTGATCCTGCCCTTCGGTGTCGACCGGCTCACCAAGATCGACCTCAGGGTGATCACGCTCGAGGTTCCACCTCAGGAGGTGATCACGATCGACAACGTGACGGTGAAGGTCAGCGCCGTGATCTTCTTCCAGGTGGTCGACGCCCGCTCGGCGGTGACGCGGGTGTTCAACTTCCGCGTGGCCACGTCGCAGATCGCCCAGACCACGCTGCGCGCGGTGCTCGGGCAGCACAGCCTGGACGACCTCCTGGCCAAGCGCGAGAGCATCAACCAGGACCTGCAGCAGATCATCGACCAGCAGACCGAGCCCTGGGGCATCAAGGTCAGCGCGGTCGAGGTCAAGGACGTGGAGCTGCCGCAGACCATGCAGCGCGCGATCGCCCGCCAGGCGGAGGCCGAGCGCGAGAAGCGCGCCAAGATCATCGCCGCCGAGGGCGAGTTCAGCGCCGCGCAAACGCTGGCCAACGCCGCCCAGGTCATCTCGACCCAGCCGGCAGCGCTGGCACTGCGCTACATGCAGACCCTGCTCGACATGAGCACGGAAAAGGGTTCGGTGATCGTCTTCCCGGTCCCGGTCGAGCTGATCCGGCCGCTGCTGGAGGCAACGCCGAAGCCGCGCGAGGACTAAAGCCACAGCGATTTCACAGGCGCCCGGCGTTCAATTGCTCGCGTGGCGGTAACCAGGCGCCGGGCGCTGATCTCGGGGCTGATGCTGGTGGCGGGCGCCGTGGTGGCGGCCTGCACGGGAAAATCGCCCCTCTCCGCGGCTTCGCCCACGCCCCCGGCCACGTCCACGCCGGCGCCGTCTCCCACACCCACCGCGGCGCCGGAAGCGGCGCCCGTGCCGGCCTGCGTGGTCACCCCCGCCGAAACCGAAGGGCCCTACTTCGTCGACGAGAAGCTGAACCGTTCCGACATCCGCGCCGACGCCTCCGGCGCCAACCTGCGCCCCGGCACCGCGCTCACGCTCGCCTTCGGCGTCTACCGGATGAACGGTTCGGGCTGCCAGCCCTGGCCCGGCGTCCAGGTCGACGTCTGGCACTGCGACGCCGACGGCGTGTACTCGGACGAGAGCGCGCAGCGGTCGGTCGGGGAGAACTACCTCCGCGGCTACCAGCTGACCGACGACAAGGGCATGGCGCGCTTCCAGACCATCTATCCCGGCTGGTACATGGGCCGCGCCGTGCACGTCCACTTCAAGATCCGCGCCTTCAGCGGAGGCCAGAAGACCTATGAGTTCACATCGCAGGTCTTCTTCGATGACGCCGCCACCGACCTGGTCTATGCAGCGGCGCCCTACTCCAGCCGGCCGGCGCGGGAGGTCCGCAACGCGAACGACATGGTGTACACCGGCAACAACAACAGCGGCGCACAGCTGCTGGTCAAGCTCGGTTCCGACGGGGCCGGCGGCTACCTGGGGACGTTCAGCATAGGTCTGCAGGCCTAGTCGCCGAGGCGTAGGAGAAGCGGTCCCCGAGGAGGTGCCGTTGGCTGCCTGATCCTCGCCTTTAGAGTCGGGGTGCTGGCTGACTCACGAACGTTGTTGACGGCCGTCTTGACGGCCATCCCGGTCCTGGCCGCGGCATGCGCACCACCGGCGCACGCCGCCCGGCCGGCCGCCGGCTCGCCGGTGCCCACCCCAATCCCGAGCGCCGAGCTGGACTGCGCTCAGCAACGTCTCGCCGCACTGGACGAGCCACGGCGTGTCGGCCAGCTGCTCTGGATCGGCCTTCGCGACAATCAGCTGGGCCCGGAGGAGCAGACCGCGGTGCGCGATCAGCACGCAGGCTCCGTCTGGTTTACCGAGCTGTCAAGCGCCCCCCTGGAGCAGGTCCGCGCCGTGTCCGCCGCGGTCCAGGCGCTGGCCAGCGCCGAAACCACGGGCGGCATCCAGTTCCTGGTGGCGGCCAACCAGGAGGGCGGCCAGATCGATCAATTCCACGGTGCCGGCTTCACCGCGATTCCACCTGCCTCGGAACAGGGCCGGCTCGATCCGGCGCGGCTGCGCGGCGAAGCGGCCGGGTGGGGCCGTGAGCTGCGGGCGGCCGGAATCAACCTCGAGGTGGCTCCGGTGATGGACACGGTGCCGCCCGGCCAGGACGAGCGCAACCAGCCGATCGGAGCGCTCCACCGAGCATTCGGAGGCGACACCACCACCGTCAGCAGCCATGGAGTGGCATTCATCCAGGGCATGCACGACGCCGGGGAGCCGGTCACGATCAAGCACTTTCCGGGGCTCGGTCGAGTGCAGGGAAACACCGACTTCGCGGCCGGCGTCGTTGACCCGGAGACAACCGCCGACGATCCCTACCTGGAGCCGTTCGCGGCCGGCATCGCCGCCGGCGCCGACCTCGTGATGGTCTCCACCGCGACCTATTCGAAGATCGATCCGGACCATCTGGCGGCCTTTTCGCCCGTGGTCATCCACGACCTGCTGCGCGGGCGGATGGCTTTCTCGGGGGTGATCGCCGCCGACGACCTGGGCGCGGCCGCCGAGGTGGCCGGCATCCCCGCCGGCCGGCGGGCGGTCGACTTCGTCGCGGCCGGCGGCGACCTCATCGACATCAAGTACGCCGCGCTGGCCGCGCCGATGGCTGAGGCGATGCTGGCCCGCGCCGGGCAGGACGCCGGCTTCCGCGCCCGAGTAGACGACGCCGCGCTGCGCGTGCTCCGCTTGAAGCAACGCTACGGGCTGCTCGGGCGCAGCTGCTGAGGGGCGGAGAGCCCGAGGGGCGGATCCGCGGATCCGCCCCTCACTTTGAAACCGATCAGGTAGTCGGCGCCAGCGACCCAGGCTGTGATACGGCCGTCGGGGCTTGGCTCTGGCGGTAAGGCGTGCCGTCTGGAGCCGCGACCACGTAGGCAACCATCACCGCGAACCCGATGGGTGCAAACGCGAAGCTGAGCACTCCACCGACCAGTAGGACCGCGAACCAGGTCTTCTCAGGCAGGGAGTAACTGTTGGCCCGGTCGCCGTCAGCCCCCCGCGCCTGCAGCGCGAGATCTCCGCTTCGCGCTCCCAAGGGCATGCCGCAACCCTTGCACCACCCGTCACGCCATACATCGGATCTAGGCCCCAGGAGCGCTCGGGCCAAAGGCCATCCACGGTTCCCCTGACCGACGAGAGCGACGAACTCCCTATGGGTCGATGTCACACCGGATCTCGTGTGGCGGCCAGCCTCCTGACGATCTCGCCCGCGGGCAGCACATCTTTGACGACCTCGACGGACTCTCCAGCCCACATCGCCGGGTAATCAAGGTCCCCTTCGAAATCGATGAGCGGCGAACCAGCCCCGGCGTAACGCGGGAACTCGAGCGTCTGCCCCGAAGCCGGCCGCATCACTCCGACGGCTGTCCCCTCACCCGGACGCTGTCCAGACGGCGGGCGTCCGGCGGCATCCCACTCCTCGAAGGTTCGGTTTCGAAGCGTCCGCGTCGGCGCGCCGGGCCAGGAGATGTCGTAGAGATCCTCGGTGTAGACGGTGTCTTTCGCGGCACTTTCGACGATGCGGCGCTTGTACTCGGGGTGCGCCCGTGACTCTTCACTGGCCACGAAGCGCGTACCGAGCGACACACCCTGGGCTCCCAAGGCTAATGCCCGGGCGACACCGGAGCTGTCCCCGATCCCTCCCGATGCCAGCACCGGCACCGGCGCCACGGCGGTGATGACCGCCGGCAACAGGTCCCAGATCGAACTGGTCCCGCGAACATGCCCGCCCGCTTCGACACCCTGGGCGATGACGGCATCGACACCCGCGGCGGCTGCCACCTCGGCCTCGGCCACCGAGCCCACCTGCATCAAGACCCTGACGCCGTTCTCGTGCGCGAGCTCGACGTACGGCGCCGGGTCGCCCCAGAACAGGACCACGGCCGCCACCCGCGCCCGGATCGCGGTCTCGACCTCGGCCCGCACGAGCTGACGGTCTTCCTCAGAGGCCGCCCAGCCGACCTCGTCGATGATCACGTTGACCCCGAAGGGGCGCCTGGTCAGCTCGCGCGTGCTCTCGATGCGCTCCTGGACGCGCTCCGGAGATGCCCCGCTGACGCCCAGGACACCGAAGCCACCAGCTTCGGAGACCGCCGCCACCAGTTCGGGACCGGCGACCGATCCCATGCCTGCGGAGAGGATCGGCACCTCGATTCTCAGCGCGTCACAGAGCGGCGTCCGGAGCCCCACCACCAGCGCCGATTATCTCAGCGACCAGGCGACTCGTCCGGCGCACTGGTCCCGGAACAGAAGCTGCCGGAGAGGCAGATCATGCTGCCGGTCCGGCAGCCGCCATCACAGACTCGGGCTTATCCGTCTGCTCGAGGCCGGCAGGATGCTGGGTCGGCGAGTAAACGGTGAACAGCTTCAACGTTTCGTCGTCCGAGCTGGTCAGGTTGTGCTCCACGTTGGCGGAAACGCAGACGGCATGGCCCTTCTCGATCGGGTAGCTACTGCCTGCCAGGGTTGCCCAACCTTCGCCGTCGACCACGTAGAACAACCGGTCCACGGGGTGGGACTCCGAGCCCGATCTCGGTCCCGGGCGCCAGCGACATCAGCACCAGCTGGCTGTGCGGGCCGGTGAAGATCACCTTGCGGTAGGAGCGGCTTTGCTGGCGGCCTTTTGAGGCCGAGCACCATGGGTTTCATCTGGATACCTCCTTGAAAGGTGCGCGCGGCGGCAGTGGTCCGCCCGGGCCGCTCGACCGTCCGCGCTTGCGCCCGCCGCTCTGGGCGCCACGCGCGGCTGCCGGATGCTGTGTCCGTCATGGCAAGCACCTACGGGCCGCGGCGCGGTCTCAATCTCAATCGACCCATGTCCTGTCGGCGGCGATCTAAGCCTTAACAAGCTCGCGCGCGCGCACGCGAGCGAGTGCTAGACTGATGCGAACACATGTTCGCGATCCAACCCGACGACACGCTGAGCTCGATCTCGGTGGGGATCGATGAGCTGGCCGCCGAAGAGCTGCGCCACGTCGACGGCGCCGACCTGATTCGGACCTGGAAGGAACGCTGCCGGCTCGACGCCGAGTTCACGCGCCGCTTTGCCGTCTTCGAGAAGCGCGACGGCTTCACCGCCGACGGCGCCCTCAGCGGCGCGGCCTGGCTGCGTGCCCACTGCCACATGGACGCCGGCGCGGCCAGCGATCGCGTCTTCACTGCCCGCAAGCTGCTCTCACTGCCCGAGACAGAGGCGGCGTTTGGCGCGGGCGAGATCAACTACGAGCACGCGCGCGTGATCGCCCGCGCGGTCGACAGCTGCGGCCCCGAGGCGGTCCTGGAGCACGAGAAGGTGCTGGTCGACGTGGGTCGTGAGGAGGTGCCGCAGAAGCTGCGCTACGCCACCGAGGTCCTGCAAAACGCGGTCGACCCCGACGGCGCTCTGCAGGACGCCAACGCGCAGCACGCACGACGCGGCTTCTGGATCAGCGAGCTCGACGGCATGTACCGGCTCGACGGCAACCTCGACCGCGAGGGCGGGGCCGCCTTGCGTACCGCGCTCGAAGCCATCATGGGCCCGCCCGCGGGAGGCGACTCGCGCACGCCGGCCCAGCGCCGGGCCGATGCCTTGGTCGAGCTGGGCCGGCTTGCACTCGACCGCGGCGAAGCAGGGACCAGCGGCGGCCAGAAGCCGCACCTGACGATCCTGGTCAAGGCCGAAGCGTTGGCCGGCGCCGAAGCCGGCGAGCTGGAGTGGGCGGGGCCGGTGCCCGGCCAGACCGTGCGCCGCCTGGCCTGCGACTGCGCCGTTTCACTACTGGTGGTCGGCGCGGACGGGCAGGTGGTACTGGGCAGCGAGGAGCGGCGGGTGTTGGGGCCTGCCCAGCGACGGGCGATCGAGCACCGCGATCGCCACTGCCGGTTCCCCGGCTGCGACCGTCCGGGGGCCTGGACCGACGGCCACCACCTGGTGCACTGGGCCCACGGCGGACCCACCGAGGTCGACAACGTCTACCTCTTCTGCCGGCCTCATCACCGCCTCGTGCACGAGGGCGGCTGGCGGGTCAGCAAGCAGCCCGGCGGCGAGCTCCTGGCCCTGCCACCCTAGGCAGGAACGAGTCAGGCTCCCGGGGTGGCGGTCTTGCGGGCCAGGTAGGCCGCGGCCTCGGCCCGGCGCGCCACCTCCAGCTTGGACAGGATGGTCGAGACGTAGTTCTTCACCGTCTTCTCGGCCAGCTTGAGCGTGGCTCCAATCTCGCGATTGGTCTGGCCGTCGGCGATCATGCCCAGGATCCGCTCCTCCTGGCCGGTCAGGCGCGCCAGCTTCTCGTCGCGCAGGAGCAGCTTGCCCTTGCGGAGGCGGTCCAGCACGGCGCTGGTGATCGCGGGATCGAGGAGGCTCTGGCCCGCACCAACGGTGCGGACGGCGCGCAGCAGCTCGCTGCCCTTGATCTGCTTGAGGACGTATCCGTCGGCGCCGGCCATGATCGAGGCGAAGAGCGCATCGTCGTCGGCGAACGAGGTGAGCATGAGCACCCGTGTCTGCGGGCGAACCGCGCGAATCTCGCGAGTGGCCTCGATGCCGCTGCCGTCCGCCAGCCGCACGTCCATCACGATCACGTCAGGCTTGGTGCGGTCGGCCTGCAGGAGCGCCTCCTTGACCGAGCCGGCTTCGGCCACCACGACCAGGTCGTCATTGGCCTGGATCAGCGCCTTGAGACCGTCCCGCACCACCTCGTGGTCATCGACCAGCATCACGCGCAGGCGGTCAGCGCTCACCGGGTAATCCTGCCAGACACGGGCCTAAGGCCCATCAATGCAGGGACCAAGGACCCTCTCGCCGAGGCCGGGGCCAGGGCGACGCTTGCGGGGCAATGAACTGGTATGAGTTCCGCCGGATCCTGCTCGCAGTCGACGCCTCGACCCAGTCGGCCAACGCCGTCGAGCTGATCGCCAACTTCGTGCCCCTGGGTACCGCCGTCAAGATCGTCCACATCTGGCCGCTGCAGGTGGCCGGCCAGGACGGGTTCTCGGTTCCCGAGACCCGCACGATGGCCGAATCGCTGGTCGAGGGCCATGCGGACCGTCTGCGCAAGGCGGGCCTGGAGGCCATCGCGGAGGTCCGCACTGCACCCGTCGGACGCACCTACCAGGAGATAGTCGATGCGGCCGAGGATTTCGCGTCCGACCTGATCGCGATGGGCTCCCGCGGGCGCTCGGACCTGGGTGGCCTGTTTCTGGGCAGCGTGAGCCACCAGGTGGTGGCCCATACGACGCGCCCCGTGCTGATCGTGCGCGGAGCCCCGCAGCCCGCCAAGCCTCAGCGGCGCGTGCTGCTCGCCATCGCCGGCGGCGAGGAGATCGCCACTGCGGTACCGACCGCGATCGCGGTGAGCCGCCGCTGGGCCGCGGAGGTCCTGGTCCTGCATGTGTCTCGGGTCCTGGCCCTCGAGGGCGTGCCCTGGACCGAGCCGGCTCCTGAGGCTCAGGCCGCGGTCGACGCCGCGGTCCGGGAGTTGAGGGCTGCCGGCGTGAGCGCGCACGGTGATGTCGTCACCGGCGGCGGCTCCGTTGCGAGCGAGATCGCGGAGATCGCCGAAGGCTGGGACGCCGACCTGATCGTGATGGGCTCCCGACGGCTGGGTGAGCTGCACGGACTGCTGACCGGGGCCACCGACCACCAGCTGGTCCACCGCATTCAGACCCCGGTCCTGATCGCCGGGCGCTCGCAGGGGGAGTAAGCACATGCACATCGAAACGCTGGCCCGCGTCGCCGACGTGATGACCCGCGAGGTCGCCACCGTCGCGCCCGCGACTCCGGTCAAGGAGATAGCCCGCGTGCTGGCGCAGCGCCGGGTGAGCGCGCTGCCGGTGGTGGACCTCGAGGGGCGCGTCGTCGGGGTGGTGTCGGAGGCCGACCTTCTGCTCAAGGAGGGCCGTGGAGCCCTGGCGGATCCCCCTCGGCGCTTCGAGGCCGCGAGCCGTCGCGCCCAGAGGGCCAAGGCCGGCGCGACCGTCGCCGCCGAGCTGATGACGGCTCCCGCGCTCACGATCGCGCCGGAAGCCTCGGTGGCCGACGCCGCCCGGCTGATGCGAGAGCGCGGCGTCAAGCGCCTGGTCGTGGTCGACGATCATGACCGGCTGGCCGGCATCATCAGCCGCGGCGACGTGATCCGCGTCTTCCTGCGCCCGGACGGCGACATCCGGCGCGCCGTGGAGGAAGGACTGGCCGCCAGCCTGCTCTGGCTCGACGCTCGCGATCTGGAGGTCACGGTGGCCGACGGGGTGGTCACGCTACGCGGCCGCCTCGACCGGCGGTCGGACGTGGAGCTGCTGGCCCGCCGCACCCTCGAGCTCGACGGCGTCGTCGGGGTGGTCAACCACGTGGTCTACGCCTGGGATGACCGGCACCCCGGAAAGCCGCCCGCCCTGTCGCCAGAGCTGGCGACGCCGTTCTGGAGGGGATGAGGGACATGCATCTCCGCCAGTCCACGCGCATCCCCAAGCCCGTCGCAGAGTGCGCCGTGGCGCTGCCGCAGGCGGTCGCCGAGGTCGCGGGCGAGGAGCCCCGGGTCGGCTTCACGATCGGGCCCGCCGCCGTGCGCAAGCGCGTGCGGCTGTCCGTGGGAGGACCGGAGGCGCTCGGGCAGTGGGTGCGGATCCCGCTCAGCTGGTCGGCCCGGCCGGGCGCCGCCCTCTTCCCCGTTCTGGATGGATATCTGCAGCTCGAGCCCCTGTCGGCGCGGGAGTCGAAGCTCTCCCTGCGCGCCAACTACGAACCGCCCCTCGGCCGGGTGGGTAAAGCCGTCGACAACGCGGCCATGCACAACGTGGCGCGGGCCACCGTCAAGGATTTCCTGGGCGCGGTGCGGGCTCGGGTTCTCGAGGAGGCATGAGCGTGGACACGACCGCCGTTACCGGTATCGAGGTCCTCTCGGAAGACGCCTGCCTGCGGCTCTTGCGGCAAGCATCCTTGGGCCGGCTCGCCTTCGCGATCGCCGGCCAGCCCGAGATCTTCCCGATCAACTACTCGATGGACGCCGACGTGATCATGCTGCGCACGGCGCCCGGAACCAAGCTGCGTCACGCGCCTCACCGTCGGGTGGCGTTCGAGGTCGACGGCATCGACGTCGATGCGGGCGTGGCTTGGAGCGTGGTCGTGAAGGGCATCCTGAAGGACATCACCACGCGCAGCGATCCCTTTTCGATCGCTCGGCGCGATGTGCGCGTGAACACGCTGGCGCCCGGCGAGCGCAGGCACAGCCTTGCGATCTACCCGGCGGAGATCAGCGGGAGGCGATTCCCTCTGGGGTCCTCCTAAGACTGCGCGAGGGCCGGTGGTCCCGCCGTGATGGGGACCGTCGGCCCTGCCAATCACGAGCCAGCACAGTCATGCTGTCGTCAGGGTCCCGAGAAACCCCGTCCTGGTTAGACCACGAGCGGACACCACGGACAAAAAGGTGAGGAATGAGCCGTCTGGCACCGAACGAGGTCTCGGGACCCGCTTGTTGTCGGCAGCCATCCGAGGTTAGAGCGGAATCCGGATGCGGACCGTGGTTCCCTGGTCGGCCTCTGATTCCAGGGCCAGGCTCCCGCCCAGGGAAGCCGTCCGCTCGCGCAGGTTGCGGAGACCCTGGCCGCCGCCGTGCCCGTCCTTGGGGTCGAATCCACGTCCATCGTCGTCGACCTCGAGCAGCGCCAGGTCCTGCTCCTCGCTGAGGGTCACGCGACACGTGGTCGCGCCCGCGTGGCGCGTGACGTTCGAGAGCATCTCTCGCAGCAGCTGCACGACATCGGCCGCTCGGCTGGCCAGCTGGGCGGCGACGCTGGCGTCGATGTGGGTGACCACGGTGACGCCGGACTCACGTTCGGCGTCGGCGGCCAGCTTCTGCAGCGCCTGGGCGAGCTGGCGGTCCGCCAGGATCCCCGGTCGCAGTCCGAAGATGTAGTTGCGCAGGTCGCGGATGGCGCGGTCGATCTCCACCACCGATCCGTCGATCCGCTGCTCGAGCTCGGGATCGCCGGTCCGCATGGCGGCAGCCTGCAAGTTCATACCTACCGCGAACAGTGACTGGATCACGCCGTCATGCAGTTCGCGGCCGATGCGTTCGCGTTCCTCCATCAGGTCCAGCCGCCGCAGCTCGTCTCTCGCCCGCCCGTACTCGATGGCAACCGCGGCCTGGGAGGCGCACAGCTCGACGACCTGGCGGTCCGCGGCGCCCAGCGCGGTCCCGCCCGCTCGGTTGGCGACCCTGAGCACGCCCAGGCTCCTGCCTTCGGCCACCACCGGAACCGAGACCGCGAGCTCGCTTTCCGAATCCAGGCTGCGGACGTCGGCGGCGTCCTCCATATCCTTGCCGTCCACGGCGGCGGTGTGCAGCTCGCCGGTCACAGCGTCGGGGACGGCCAGCACTGCGAACGCCGCATCGACCAGCTCCCTGGCTCGGCGCGCGACCAGCTGCAGCACCGCCTCGGAGCTGCTGCCCGCCAGGAGGGCCTGGGCGATCTCGGTGATGGCCGCCGTGCGGTCGTTGGCCCGTTTGCGCTCGGTGGCGTCGCGGGTGATCTTGGAGAAGCCGCGGAGACTGCCACCGGGGTCGCGGAGGGAAGTGATCACGACCTCGGCCCAAAAGCGGCTGCCGTCCTTGCGCAGGCGCCAGCCTTCGGTCTGGAAGCGACCCTTGTCGGCGGCCACTCTGAGGGCGCGCTCGGGCAAGCGCCGGCGGACGTCCTCGGGCGTATAGAAGACCGATATCGGCTGGCCCAGGATCTCCTCGGCGGCATAGCCCTTGATGCGCTCGGCACCCGAGTTCCAGCTCGCCACCCGGCCGGCCGGATCGACCATGAAGATGGCGTAGTCCTGGACTCCGTCGAGCAGTAGCTGGAAGCGCTCCCGACTCTCGCGCAGCTCCTGCTCGACGCGCGTCCGCTGGGTGGCATCACGCACCGCAGCCAGCACCAGCGAGTTGTCGCCGGCGCCGAGAGGCGCGAGCGCGATGTCCACCGGGATCTCCTTGCCCCCTTTCGAAAGCAGGTAGATCTTCAGTCCCGACCCCATCGCGCGGACCGGCATCCCGGTCTGGTGATAGCGAGCCCGGTGCTGCTCGTGGTTCTGCTGAAGGCGCGGGGGGACCAGCGCTTCCAGGGGCCTGCCCAGCAGTTCGGCCTCCTGATATCCGGACAGGACCTCCAACTGCTTGCTGCAGAAGACGATCCGCCCCCGCCTGTCGGCGACCAGGATCCCGTCGGGAAGCGCGTTCAGGACGCCGCGGTTCACCTCGAGGACTTCGAGCGCCCTGCTCACGAGGCCGCCCATTCTAGATTCGGCCGCGAGGTCCCACGGTCCCGCCTGCGGGGGGACCAATGGCCGCGTCGGAGCGCGACCGCGCATGCCATCGTCGCCGTGTGCCAGGAACCGCCGTCGCCAATCGCCGTCTGCGTGTCATGGTCGTCGACGATCACGAGGTGGTCCGTGACGGTGTCCGCTCCCTGCTGAGCGCGAGCGATGACTTCACCGTGGTGGCAGAAGCCGGAGGCGTAGGCGAGGCCGTCGCGGCGGCAGCGCGCACCCAGCCCGACGTGGTCGTGATGGACGTGCGGCTGCGTGACGGCAGCGGCATCGAGGCTACGCGCGAGATTCGCGCCAGGTGGCCCGAGATCCAGGTGTTGATGCTGACCTCGTTCGCCGACGATGAGGCCCTCTTCGCCTCCATCATGGCGGGGGCCTCAGGGTATGTGCTCAAGCAGATCCGGGGCCGTGAGCTGCTGCTGGCGGTGCGAACCGTGGGCAACGGCGGGAGCTTGCTCGACCCTCAGGTGACCGCCGGCGTCTTGCAGCGTCTCCGCCGCGGCAAGCACCTCTTCGAGGATGAACGCTTGGGCCGTTTGTCGGGCCAGGAGGAACGCATCCTCAAGCTCATCGCCGATGGCCGGACCAACCGGCAGATCGGAGAAGAGCTGGAGCTCGCCGAGAAGACGGTCAAGAACTACGTGTCCAACATCCTGGGCAAGCTCGACGTGGGACGGCGCGCCGAAGCCGCGGCCTACTTGGCCAGGCACACGCAGTTCGGCGAGACCGGCTGATGTTCACCTGGCAACGTACCGAGCTGCCGCTGCCTTTTGAGGTGGTGGCGAGGGCGCTGCGCCGCGGGCCGCGAACCTGGATTCCCGACTATGTGGAAGGGCCGGGGGGAGAGGTGTTGTGCACGATCGCCATCGGTCCGCGGTTGGCGCGGACAGCGGAGATGGGGCTAGGAGCCGTTCACTCCGGTGAGGGTTGGCTGACGGTTTCGGTCAGCTGGCGAGCGGCCGAGACCGACGTTCTCTTTCCGATCTTCACCGGGGAGCTGCAAGCTGCGCGGATCTCCGACACGAGCACCGAGCTGGCTTTGGTCGGGAGCTACCAGCCGCCGCTGGGGCCGGTTGGCGAGCTCGTGGATCACGTGGTCTTGCACCGCGTGGCCAGCCGGGCGCTGGCCGGCTTCCTGGGCCGGGCCGGCGAGCTGGTCGGCGCGGCCGCGGCCGGGTAGTCACTTTTCGGCCGGGACCTGGACCCGGTCCGATCAGGGCACTTGGTCGGTTCGAAACTCCAGCGTTTCGCGGTTGACTGATGACATCGGAAATTACTCACCGAAAGGTGACCAAGCGTAGAGGAGGTTTCAAC
>VBEO01000004.1 GCA_005881825.1 Chloroflexota bacterium
GGACGGCCGACGAGATTCCTCCGTCGGTGATGTTCAGGATGGCTGATACCCCTTTGCGGCCGCATTCTTCGATAGCCAGCGACAGGACATTGTCGATCGGCAATGTGGCGCCCGTCAATGTTGCGGGATTGATGAAGAATACCGATGGCGCACTTGCGTTCTTGAGAATGGCGGCGCCGACGTCGAGAACCGAACGATACGCATCGTCGAATGTAATGAGAAGAGGTCTCGGTGGCAGAACGCCGCAAATTAGGTCCGATCCACTCACGAAATCGAAATTCTGCGCGAAATACCGGACGTGCTTTTCAAAAGCATCTGGCCTTGTGGCAAGGCCAAGCTGCTTTGTTAACGGGTCGCCATCCTCCGCAATGTGATGATAGAGAACGATGATAAGCTCGCGCCGCATCAGTTTCTCTCGATCGGGGTGTCACAGCGAGCGGGATTGGCGCCAATCGCGGCCGGCGTCCGGCCGCGCTCTCTCGATCAACACGCTGCTCTATATATTCCACTGGTGCAGTACCAGCCCTAACCGGTGTGTCAAGTCATGGTGGCAGCAACGTCAGCAAGGTTGACGCTGCTCAGTCGCCGATGGTTGATCGAAACGTTCGAAGAAGCCCCGAAGGCTCGCGGGAAGTTCCCGCCGCACCATTTCGCAGCGCTGCCGCAACTCTTCGGCGATGTCAGCGGAGACATCGCGCGACCAGCCTTCAGCGGTGTTGAAGCTGACGACCCGGACCGGATTTGTATACTGGCCGCTCAGCAGGTCGCGAATGACGGTCTCGTAATCCGTCATTTCCGTATCGGCCTCGCGAAACAGCTCGGCTCCAGCCGGCGTGGACTTCAGGTAGGTCCCGCTCTCATGCCGCCAGGACCAGCCGTTCGAGATCGCGCGGTCGATGCCGGCGCGGTATTCGTCAGGCGATCCGCCTGAGGAAGGCGGCACTGATCAGCTCGACGTACAGGCCGCCGTCCTGCACCGGCTCGATGCCGTTGCCGATCTCAACTAGCTTATGGGGTGGACGGCCAGAACTTCGCGGACATCGACGCATTTCGTTCAGGGGATTTATGTCGCAAGCGTTTTTGCGCTCACGACAAAGGTCTAAGAGCCGGTCGCGGCTATTATCATCACAGCAAATTCCGGAGCCATCGCTTGCTGCGATCTAACAGCGGCCGCAAAAGATTTACCCACCGCAATGGATGCGCTGCGTCCAGTATCTGAAGCTCCTGCGGCGTGAGCATTAGTGAGAGCGCAACGGCATTCTCTTTTACATGTGCCGGCGAGCCGGATTCGGGAATTGCGATGACGTTACCGCTGCGGATGGCCCAGGCCAGCGCGACCGCGGTCGCCGAACAACCGTGTGCTGCGCCGATGCGAGCAAGCGTGGGGTCACGCACTAGTCTGCTGTGGCCGAGCGGAGCATAGGCCATCACCGGCATGCCGCGCTGCTCGCACCACGGCAGCAGATCATACTCAATACCGCGGCCTCCGATATTGTAATAGACCTGATTGGTCGCACAGCGATCACCGTGTGGAACACGGAAGAGGTCTTCCATGTCGCTGACGTTGAAGTTGGACACGCCCCAAGCGCGAATCTTGCCCGCCACGCGTAGACTTTCGAACGCCACCACAACGCCGGAGAGGTCGGTGTCCGGATTTCGCCAGTGCAGCAGGTAGAGATCGAGATGATCAGTGCCGAGCCGGGCGAGGCTCGCCTCGCAAGCTCGCGCGATGCCGTCTCCCGCGACGTGATTGGGCCATACTTTGGAGACCAGGAACACGCGGTCGCGCTGGCCGGCAATGGCACGGCCGATCAATGTCTCCGAGCGGCCGCTGCCGTACATCTCGGCCGTGTCGATCAATGCCATCCCGAGCGACAGGCCGGTACGCAGCGCTTCTTCCTCGGCCGCCTCCGAACGTTTCCCTTGCGCGAGATTTGCAGAACCCTGGCCGAGCGCCGGGACAATGGCTCCGTCGCGGAACTTCACAGTGCGCGCCGCAGCGGCAGGCGATGAATTCGATAGCGCGGTCAGCATTGGGCCGGCTAAAGAGAGCGACGCGCCAAAGCCGATGCAAAGTCCACTGAAGCGGCGCCGGTTCACGATCACTCCTTGTAGGAAGGATCGATCCGATCGGCGAGGCGCAGACAGGCCGCCCAGTCTTTGTCGCCCTTCAAAAACCGACCGGCGCTCATGAATTGGCTGTGCGCGTACTCGCAGGCTTCCTTACCCGGTATCGTATAGTTGCCCTCTCCCGCGGCCAGCGCTGCGATTTGACCCTGACAGGCCATCTCCAGAAAGTGATGATTGACGACGCATTCGGCGACGCTTTCGCCGCAGACCAGCACGCCATGATTGCGCAGGATCATGAAACAGCCGCCATCGAGGTCGCGCACCAGTTTTGGCGTCATTTCGTCATCGAACTCGAAGCCCTCGAACTCGTGATATTTCACCTCGCCGTAAAATCGCAGAGCATGCTGATTGATCGGCAGCAGGCCGAATTTGTGGGCGGCAACCCCCATACCCGCCACCGTATGGGTATGCAGCGTCGCATTCAAATCCCGGCGGTGCTTCAGCAGACCGGCATGAATGATCAATGCGCCGCCCTTGATCGTCTTCACATCCGTATCGGTCAGCACATTGCCATCGAAATCGACCTTCAGCAGCGAGGAAGCCGTCACCTCGGAAAACATCCAGTCGGTGCGCTTGATCAGCATGTGATCCGGCTCTCCCGGCACACGGAGACCGAAGTGGTTGTAGGTCAGATCGTTGACACCGTAATGCGCCAGCACGCGGTGTCCGGCCGCCAGTTCGACGCGGGCGGTCCACTCCGCCGCGCTGACCTGTTCACGGACGGGTTTGCCCCTGGCGATGAGTTGAACAGCCATAACGAGCGATCTCCTCAGCGTTAACGCGCGTCGAGTTCTAAGCTTTCTTCGGCGACCAGCCATACGCCTTGGCGCAGGCGCCGCCCATCAGCATGGCCCGCTCGGTGTCGCTCAGGCGGTCGGTCCTCAGGAAGGGCTCGACGGCCTGTTCGTAGTTGACGACGGCGAAGGCGCGCGTCCAGTCCGTGCCCCACAAGCAGCGATCGAACCCCCAGGCATCGAACACGCGGGCAAGCGGGTCCCAAATGTCCGGGAAAGGATACGGCTCCCGGGACAGCGTGCAGGCGCCGCTGACCTTGATCACCGCGTTCGGGCGCTTGGCGAGTTCCAGCACCTTCGGGAGGTCGGCCCAGGGCTGCGGCGGCGCCGGCGGCACGCGCGGCTGCAGGATCGCCAGGTGGTCGATGATGAAGCGCGTCTCGGGGTGGCGATCGATCAGCGCCGCGCCCGCGTCAACGTTGCCCCAAAACAGGACGTTGACCGGAAAATCGTGGCGAACGGAGCGCGAAGCGGCCGGGATGGGCCTGTTGCACCTCCAGCGCATAGCTGGCGTCGTACTGGTACATCGAAAAGGCGGAGATGAAGATCGCGCCGTCGACGCCGACCTTGTCCATCGCCGCGACCATCTCGTCGCCCGTGACGTGATCGGGCCAGTTCGGCACGCTATGCCAGGGCCGCTTCGGAGTGTTCGCCTCATACACGTGAACCTGGGAATCGATGATGGTCATCGGGGGCGCTCCTCTGTGCAGCGCGAGTTTGGCTATCACAGCCGGTTCGTGTCCAGAGGGCCAGGTTCGTGCGTTGCGAACGGTAAGCGGCGAGCCTCCTGGCCGCCCTTCGGCCCGCTACAAGCTTTCGGTCTTTGGAGTCAACGCGGGAGGACACATCCTTTTTTTCGAGCACCTTCGCCGATCGCTATTCGGATATCGCGCAATTCGGCCAAGTTTTCCTCGGCGTCCGCGTTGTTGTCCCAAGTGAAAAAACCAAAGCCCAACGCAGCAAAGGCGGCAAGACCGGCGACGTTGGCCGCCGCGGTGCCGGCATTGGATTGCCGGATCTGTGCCGCTGCCTCTGTTTCGGCGCGAGCATAGTTTCCGTATTCCCTGACGAGTTCCGGGCAACTTGCCGCGTCGATGAGCTTTTGATCTTCCGGATCGACGCCCGACCAGGCGGTGTGCGCGACCAGGACAAGGGCGACCCGTAGCGACACGCAGGCCAGTGGTTTCGCTAAGAACATCGTTGGGCCCCAATCGCGGCGAGAAGAGAGGAGATGTCTATGCAACCAAATGCACTTCGATTGGTCGCACTGTCAACGAGCCCTTGGGAGACGCCGCGCGGGCTGGCACCCACGGTGAAGAGCCTTGCGGCGGCCGGGGCCTCTCCTTAAGCTTGCATAAACCCTCTAACCGGAGCTGCCCGACATGCCACAGTCGCAGGGAACCAGTTTCACCGCCAAACCTCTGACCTTCATCGTCCGGCACCAGCTTTGGGACGCCAATGTCGAGGATCACTCGGACCAGGGTGTATCCATTGATGTGGCGGCGGATGTCGATGGCAAGCAGACCGCTCTGCTGCGCTTCAACTGCTTCGATCTTGAGAGAAGCTACGTCTACGGCCCGGAGAACCCCGAACTGACGACCGCCGGTCGGGTCGGAGGCGGCATGGGCGTGCATTGCCGAATGGATCCGATCACCGACGGCAATCCCATTGGCTGGACCATCCGGACCCTGGGCCAAAAGCTGCCGAAGATGCTGGAGCGGGCCGGATACAAAGAAATCGCGGAGGCGACCGACCTGAGTGCGGTGCGGGATGTCCTGCCCGAGGTGGAGGCCTATGCCAGAGAGACCTTCATTTCCAAGCGGAACACGGTCAAACACAATCGCGGCACAGACATTTTCGAAGCCGGCAATATCCGGTTCGGCCTCGAGATGCGGCGGCAGAAGAACGGTGACGGCGGCCTCGCCCTCCACGTCCTTGCCGATGTCGGTGGATCGAAGGGAAAAACGTACGTCGAAGAAACCGAGGTTCTGGCATTCGACTGCTTCTGGAACAACGCGCATTACCACTATGGTCCGCGCAACAAGAACCACCGGACCAATTGGGATATGACGGTCATCGACGATCCGCTGGAATGGACCTTCGAGCAGATCGAGAACCGAAAGCTCGGCGCGATGATCGAGCGGGCGGGTTACCCGGGCATCGCCGCCGATCTCGACCTGGAAAAGATCGCCGCGATCCTTCCGGCATTGAAGAAACGCGCCTTTGAGATGTACGAAGAAGGCGAAAGACTGACCGGGCACAAGGGCTTGCCGCTCGAGTACACTCCGAATATGGCGGCCGAGTAGTTCGCCGCGAGGTGGAGGGCTCAAAAGCTCTCCGCCGCCTCACACCAGGACGACCAAATCGGCCAGAGCGACGCGCTCGCGGCATCTGCTGCCGTGTCGCCGCCGCAAAGCGCCCCTTCCGCCTGCGGCGCGGCGGATCGTATCGTTGACGGCGAATTCCGCGGCGGGGATCCAAGCATGTTGACGGACCGCTACGAGCTTCCGTTGTCCACCGCCTCGTCCGCCGCGCGGGACGCCTACGCGCAGGGCTGCGAGGCGAAGCTGACCATGTACCCCGGCGCGCTCGAAGCCTTCGATCGCGCCATCGCCGCGGATCCCGGTTTTGCGCTCGCCCATGCCGCGCGGGCGCATGTGCTGCTCGAACGCGGCGAAGCGGCGGCGGCGCGCGCCTCGATCGCGGCGGCCAAATCCGTCGTCGCCCGTCTGTCGGAGCGGGAAGCAAGCCATATCGCATATTTCGACTTGCTTGTGGGGGGCGACAGCGAAGCCGCACTTGCCGCAGTGTATGCGCATCTGGACGCCTGGCCGCGCGACGCCGTGGTGCTCGGCACCACCGCATTCACCAACGGCCTGATCGGCAGTTCCGGCCGGGCCGGGCAGAAGCGCGTGCTGCTGGCGCTGCTGGACCGGCTCGCGCCGAGCTACGGCGACGACTGGTGGTTCACCGCGCATCACGGAATGGCGCTGTCGGAGAACGGTCAGCGGGATGCCGCCCGCCCAAAGATCGATCGATCCCTCGCACAAAACCCGAACAACCCCTGGGCGGCGCACGCCCGGGCGCACCTCTGCTACGAGGAGGGTGATGCAAACGCGGCGCGCGCCTTCCTGACGTCTTGGCTCACCACCTATCCACGCAACGGCTTGTTGTATAGCCATCTGAGTTGGCACCTCGCGCTCGGCGAGCTCGAGGCCGGCGATCCGGCATCGGCGTTGCGGCTTTTCCGGGAAGCCTTCGCGCCCGATGTCCACAG
>VBEO01000009.1 GCA_005881825.1 Chloroflexota bacterium
TCAAGATGCGCCAGCAGCTCAAGGAGACGGTCCCCGGCGCCGAGCGCGTGACCATGACCGACATGCTGATGCGCGCCTGCGCCCTCGCTCTCCAGCGCTATCCCGAGGTCAACGCCTCCTGGGTGGACGGCCACTTCGAGCGTAAGCGGCGCGTCAGCATCGGGCTTGCGGTTCCGCCCGAGAAGGGCCTCGGGCTGCTGGTGCCGGTCGTCCACGACGTCGACAAGAAGGACCTGGTGGCGCTCTCGATCGAGGCCCGGCAGGTGATCGAGCGCGCCCGCGCCGGCCGCCCTTCCCCCGGCGACCTGGAGGGCGGCACCTTCAGCATCTCCAACCTGGGCATGTACGGCGTCGACGAGTTCAACGCCATCATCAACCCACCCGAGGCCGGGATCCTGGCCGTGGGCGCCATCAAGGACGCGCCGGTGGTGGTCGACGGCCAGCTCAAGGTCGGCAAGGTGATGCGGCTTACGCTCTCGGTCGACCACCGCGTCTATTACGGCGTGACCGGCGCTCAGTTCCTGGGCGAGGTCAAGCGGCTGGTCGAGAACCCGGTCAGCCTGGTGATGCCGATCGCGGCGGAGTGAAAGCGGCGGTCCTGGTCGGCCCGGGCTGCTTCGAGGTCGCCGAAGTCCCCGACCCCTCCCCCACTCCCGGCCAGGTCCTGGTCCGCACCCATCGAGCGTCCATCTGCGGGAGCGACCTGCACGTGGTCTACGACGGATTCCATCAGCACGACTTTCCGGCCCCACCGGGCTACCCCGGCCACGAGGGGGTGGGCGTGATCGTCGCCACCGGCGAGCGGGTGCTCACCGCGCCCGTCCCGTCTGAGTCAGGCTGCTTCGCGGAGCTGCAGGCGGTTGCGGAAGAATCGCTGGTGCCCATCCCCGACGGCGCCGACCCGGACCGCGTGCTGATGGCCCAGCAGCTGGGCACGGTGCTCTTCGCCGCCCGCCGCTTCCTGGACGGCGTCCCGCCGCTGACCGCGGTGGTCATCGGGGCCGGCTCGGTGGGCACCTTCTTCGTGCAGGTCCTGAAGCGCGCCGGCTTCCGCGACATCATCGTCTCCGACCTGGAGCCGCACCGCCTGGACGTCGCACGCGAGCTGGGCGCCACCGCAACGGTGCGAGCGCCGGCCGAGACCGTGGCCGAGGCCAACGCCGACATAGTGATCGAGGCCGCGGGTTACGACGCCACTCGGGCCGAGGCGATCGCAGCCGCGGCGCCCGGCGGGCGCGTCGGGCTCTTCGGGTTCCCTGAGAGCCAGGGCCTGGCGCCCTTCCCGTTCGAGCTCGCCTTCCGCAAATCGCTGACCATCCAGACCTCGGTGGGGACCCAGGCGGAGCCCGGGCTGCGCTCCTTCCGGGAAGCCGTGCAGGCCATCGCGGCGGGCGAGTATGAGGTGGACTACCTGCTGGCGCCGACCTACCCTGTCGAACGGATACAAGAGGCCATTGAGGCCGCGCACGCCCGCCGGGGCGTGAAGGTCTCGATCACGTTTGGGGAGAGCTGCTGATGCCGAAGGTCAAGGCGAACGGGCTGGAGTTCGAATACGAGGCGTTTGGCGACCACGCCAACCCGCCGCTGCTCCTGGTCATGGGCCTGGGCGCCCAGATGACGACCTGGCCAGAGCCGTTCTGCCTGATGCTCGCCAACCGCGGCTTCTACGTGGTGCGCTACGACAACCGGGACGTCGGCCTCTCCACACGCCTCGACCATCTGGGCGTGCCGGATCCGTCCCAGGTTTTCGCCCGGCAGATCCCGCCCGCCTACACCATCGACGACATGGCCGACGACGCGGCCGCCATCCTGGACGCGCTCGAGATCGCACCCGCCCACGTGGTGGGCGCCTCCATGGGCGGCTTCATCGTGCAGGCGCTGGCGACCCGCTACCCGGAGAAGGTGCTCAGCCTGACCTCCTTCATGTCCGACCTCGGAGGCGAGGACCTCGTGCCCGCCGCCCCGGAGGTGGTCGGCCTGATCCTGAAGCCGCCGCCGCGCGACCGCGAAGGCCTTATCCAGCACGGAATCGAGCTCAGCCGCGTGATCTGGGGTCCTCGCTACTTTGACGAGGAGCGGGCGCGTACCACCCGCACGGCAGCCGTCGATCGCGCCGTCTCCATCGAGGGCACCGCCCGCCAGGCGGGCGCGGCGGTGGTGCGCCGGTCGCGGCGGGCGGCGCTGGCAGGCCTCAAAGTGCCGGCCCTGGTCATTCACGGTGACGCCGACCCGCTCGTCCCCTTCGAAAATGGCAAGCGCACGGCGGCCGCGATTCCCGGAGCGCGCCTGCTGGTGCTGCCCGAGGTCGGACACGACCTGCCGCCGGCGTTCTACGAGACGGTCGCGGACGCTATCGCTGAGGTCGCGAGTTCTAGCCCTGCGCGGGAGGCAGCGCCGGCTTCCTGAGGCCGATCGGACTCTGACCCCAGGCCCGGTCCGGGGGCGCCGGAGTGCCGGCGGGCAGACGCAGGCGGACGCGCAGCCAACCCCGAGGATCGAAGTCGGCCCACAGGCGGCCGGCCATGGCCTCCATCAGCTCGCGGCTGATGGCCAGTCCCAGGCCAACCCCGCCCGCCGCCGCGGCCCGCGAGGGGTCGGCACGGTAGAAGCGCTCGAACATACGGTCCGGATCTGGCCGGTGATCGCCGATCGGATTGGAGACCTGGACCTCCAGGGTCCCGTCGGCCAGGTTCTGGGTGGCCACCAGGACGTGGCTGTCCGCCGGCGCGTATTTGAGCGCGTTGTCCAGCAGGTTGTCCAGGACCTGGTGCAGGCGCTCAGGGTCGGCCACCCCCGGCGGCAGCTCGCCGCTGGTCTCCAGGGTGACGCTGAGCCCGCGCTCCTGCGCCCGGGGCCGGATGATGTCGAGCTCCTGCTTGAGCATGGCCGCGACGTCGATGGGCTGCGGCCGCAGGGAGATGTGGCCTGACTCCACACGGGCCAGGTCGAGGAGCTCCTGCGACATCCGGAGCACCCGCTCCG
Source organism: Chloroflexota bacterium (assembly GCA_005881825.1). Taxonomy (GTDB): domain Bacteria; phylum Chloroflexota; class Dormibacteria; order Dormibacterales; family Dormibacteraceae; genus CF-28. The sequence continues at coordinate 2,983 of VBEO01000009.1, forward strand.
ACTCCTCGTGGACGACCGTCGCGGCCCTCGTCTTCTCCTCCTCGGTCTCGAGGCTGCCGTCGACCAGCGCCTGGCTGAAGCCGATCAGGCTGGTCAGGGGCGTCTTGAGCTCGTGGGAGACGTTGGCCAGGAATTCGCGCTGGGTCTGGCGGGCGCGCTCCACCGCCTCCGCCATGCGGTTGAACGCCTGACCGGTGACGCCGATCTCATCGGCTCCGCGCAGGCTGACGCGGCGCGAGTAGTTGCCGCGGGCGATGTCCTCGGCGGCGTCCGAGAGCTCGGTCAGCGGCCGCGCCAGGGCCCGGCTGACCAGCAGGCCGATCGCGATCGCCACCAGCATGGAGACTCCGCCGGCGGCGAGCAGGAGCGGCAGCAAGGAGGCGTTGGCCTGGGCGTCGATGGCCGAGCGGGAGCGGGCCAGCACCACGTATTGGGCGCCCAGCGGGTCACGCACGGCGAGCGCGGCGTTGGGCTGGATGCGGGCCGCCGACGCGATGTAGGGCTGGCCGCCGATGTCCACGGACAGCTCGTACACCTGGTTCTCGCGGTTTATGACGCGGGCGCTCGAGGTGTTGGGAGCGGCCATCGCGCTGGCCGTCCCCTCGCTGTCGTAGACCACGCCGCCGCTGCCGGTAACGAGCAGGAGACGGTCGCCGTTGAGGCTGGGGCTGACGGTGGTGTTGAGGCGGTCCAGGAACTCGTCGCGGGGAGCCAGCCCGCCCGGCAGGCCTGCGCAGCGGCCGTTGGCGACCGCCAGGTTGGAGGCGCATTCGCGGTTCCAGACCTGCTGGCGGAAAATGATCGCCTGTCGATCCAGCTGGTCGCGGGCATTCTGGAACTCGAGGTTGCGGACCAGGTAGCCCGTGAGGACGCCGCTGACCACCAGTGAGACGGCGACCACGCCGACCGCGGCCAGCAGCAGCCGGAGGCGGATGCTCAGGTCGCGGCCAGCTCCAACTTGTAGCCGACGCCCCAGACCGTCTGGATGACGGGGTCGGTGACGCCACCCCCTGCCAGCTTCTCCCGCAGCTGCTGGACGTGGACGTCGACGGTTCGCGTGTAGCCCGGGAAGTCGTAGCCCCAGACCAGGTCGAGCAGCTCGCTGCGCTGGAAGACGCGGCCGGGGTGCTTGGCCAGCAGGGCGAGCAGGTCGAACTCCTTGGGCCGCAGCTGCAGCTTGTGCTCGGCGAAGCGGACTTCGTGCCGCTCGAGGTCGACCTCCAGCTTGCCGGCGCGGATCAGCTTGGGCTGGTCGGGCTCCAGCTTGGCCCGCCGCACCAGGGCCTTGGCGCGGGCCACCAGCTCCTGGGGATGGAAGGGCTTGGTGAGGTAGTCGTCGGCGCCCAGCTCCAGCCCGACCACCTTGTCGGTGACCTCGTCCCGAGCCGTGAGCATGATGATCGGCACCTGGCTGGTCTTCCGGATCTCCCGGCAGATGGTGAGGCCGTCCATGCCGGGCAACATGATGTCGAGCACGACGAGGTCGGGCTTGAGCTGGCCGAAGCGGTTGAGGGCCTGGACGCCGTCCGCCACGCCTTCGACCTGGTAGCCCTCCCGGCTCAGGTAGAGTCGCGCCAGCTCGACGATGTGCTCCTCATCGTCGACCACGAGGACCTTCTGACCGGCGGCTACGGCTGACATGAGTTCAGGACATCACCATTCTGTGAAGCTTCCCGCCGCCTTGCGCCATCGAAATGTAAACGTCCAAGCGAACAGATGAACGACAACGAGAGCCTGCTCAGATACCTGGGTCCGCAGCCGGAGGCCGACGGCTACCCGGTCAACAGCGCTCCGGGACTCGTAGACCGGCTGGACGGGCTGGCCGAGGGGCTGGAGGCGTGGCCGGTTCAGGCCGGCGGCTTCCACGCCCTCGGCAACCGCCTGGGCGTCATCTTCGCGGTGGCGCTGGGCGAGAAGAACCTGCTTCTGCGCCTGCCCGGTGTGCCCGGCGACATCCCGGCCTTCTCGCCCCTGCCGGGATGGATGCTGGTCGAGGCCTGGGGCGGCGACGACGGGCGCCTGGCCGGCCTGGTGCGGACGGCCCTGGGCGGCACGGAGGGCCTGGAGCCGTGACGCCCTAACTGCCGACAGCCGCTCTGATGGCAAACCACAGGTTCGCTGGCCGCTCCGCCAGGCGGCGCATATACCAGGCGAACCACTCCGACCCGTAGCTGATCAGCACCCGCACCCGCTTGCCACCCGCGGCCAGCCGGCGCTGATCGGCTGCCCGCACCCCGTACATCATCTGGATCTCGCAATCCAGGTCCAGGCGGCGCAGCAGGTCGACGTCCTGCGAGGCCAGCCGCACGTCGGCCCCGCCGGCGACCAGCTGCCGAGCCACCCGCTCATAGGCGTCGCTGACGTCGCGCCGGCTCTGGAAGGCGATCTCCGCGTGCTCCCGGTACGTGCCCTTGACCAGCCGGATGCGCGGCTGCAGCGGCAGCAGCCGCTCCACGTCGGCGGGCGTGCGCTTCAGGTAGGCCTGCAGGCAGAGCCCCACGTTGGGGTGCCGCCGCTTGACCGTCTCGTAGAGCTCGAGCGTGCGGTCGACCAGGTTGGACCCCTCCATGTCGACGAAGACCATGCCGTTCAGCGAAGCGGCCTTCTCGGCCAGCGCCGAGATCCGTTCGGCTGTGTCACCCGGGTCGAGGTGCAGGCCCAGGTGGGTCGGCTTCACCGAGACGTGGGTGTCCAGCCCGGCCTCGGCCAGGGCGTCCAGCGCCAGCTCGTAGCTCTGTGCGGCGCGCTGCGCGTCGGCCGCGTCGGTGATGTCCTCGCCGAGCTCGGTCAGCACGACCGCGATGTGGTCCTTCTGCAAGCGCTTGCCGGCTTCGATGGCATCCTCGAGGCGCTCGCCGGGCATGAACTTGCGCGCCGCCCGGCGGCCCGCCGCGCTGTTGGGAAGTCGCTTGCCCAGCCAGTGGTTACGCGACAGACCGAGCAGCGTGCTGCGTAGAACACTCACCTACTGGACCTCCCTTCGCTGGCCGGGCGGAGAACGATTCGGATCGGGTTGCCGGCAAATCCGAAATTCTCGCGCAGGCGCTTCTCCAGGAAGCGCCGGTAGGAGAAGTGAAGCAGCCCGACATCGTTGACAAAGAGCACGAAGGTGGGCGTCTCCGAGGCGGCCTGGGTGGCGAAACGGAGCGCCAGCCGCTTGCCCTTGTAAGACGGGGGCGGCCGTTCCAGGAAGGCCTCCCGGAGTACCCGGTTGAGCTCGTTGGTGGGGACGCGCAGCCGGCGCTGGCCGACCACCTCCAGGGCCACCGGCAGGATCCGCGCCACTCCGGCCCGCGTCTTGGCCGATACCGCGACCACCGGCGCGTGGGGCACGAACTTGAACTCGGAGCGCAGGGACTTTTCCCAGGCTGCCGTGCGGCGCTGGGCGGGCTCGACGAGGTCGACCTTGTTCACAACCAGCAGCAGGCCCTTCCCCGCCTCCAGCGCGTAGCCGGCGACGTGCTGGTCCTGGGCCAGGACGCCCGTCGAGGCATCCATCACCAAAAGCACGGCGTCGGCCCGCTCCATAGCCTTGATCCCGCGCAGCAGCGAGAACCGCTCCAGGCGGTCCCGAGCCGACGACTTGCGCCGGATGCCGGCGGTATCCACGAGCACGACGGGAAGGCCGTCGAACAGTAGTGAGGTGTCGATGGGGTCGCGGGTGGTGCCGGGCAGTTCCGAAACCAGTGCGCGCTCGTCGCCCAGGAGCGCGTTCAGCAGCGACGACTTGCCGACGTTGGGCCGGCCCATGATGGCCAGCCGCGCCGTCTCCTCCTCCTCGGGCATGGCCTCAGGCTCGGGCGGCGGCAGCAGCTCGAGCACGCGGTCCAGGAGGTCGTCGACGCCGATCCCGTGCTGCGCGGAGACGAGCACCGGGTCGGCGAAGCCGAGCTCGTGGATCTCGTGCAGGAAGTGCTCCTGGCCGGGGTGGTCGGCCTTGTTGGCGCCCACCACCACCGGGCGGCCCGAGCGCCGCAGCATGAGTGCGATGTCGCGGTCCAGCGGCGTCAGCCCGGCGCGGACGTCGACCAGGAGCACGATGGCCTGCGCCTCCTCGATGGCGACCTGGGTCTGGGCTTCGATCGCGGCTCGGGACGCGTCGTGGGCGCCGTCCAGGTCGAGGCCCGCGGTGTCGACCACCGTCACCTCCCGGCCTCGCCACTCGCAGACGCCGTAGAGCCGGTCCCGGGTCAGACCGGCCGTGGCGTCGACGATCGCCTTGCGCCAGCCGATCAGCCGGTTGAAGAGCGTCGATTTGCCGACGTTGGGACGCCCGACGACGGCCACGATTGGGCGCGGCACGACCACCCATTTAAGCTGGGCTGAGTGCTCGAAGACCGGGTGATCCTCAAGGAAGACCAGGTCTTCGCCGTCTCCGACATCAACGGCGACATCCCGGCGGGCAACGACCTGGGCCTGGGTTTCTACCGCCAGGACACGCGCTACCTGAGCGTTTTCGAGCTGCGCCTCAACGGACGGGTGCCCATTCTCCTCAACCACTCGGTCGACCGCGCCTACGTGGCCACTTTCCAGCTCGTCAACCCCACGCTGGCGAATCCGGACGGCTCCCCCATCCCCCGCCAGAGCCTCAGCCTGCGCCGGACCAGGTTCGTCCACAACGGTTCCCTGCACGAGCGCATCGGCCTCCAGAACTGCAATGTGGGGCCGGTCCGCGTCGAGCTGGAGCTGCGCTTCGACGCCGACTACCTGGACATCTTCACCGTGCGCGGCTACCACTCGACCGTGGTCGGGGCGCCACGCCCGGCCCGGCTCACGGAGACCGGCTTGATGTTCGCCTATGACGGGGCGGACGGCATGCTGCGGCGAACGGAGGTCGTCTTCGACCCCAAGCCACGGCTGGCCACGGGAGTAGCCAGCTTCGAGGTCGAGCTCGAGCCGAAGCAGACCTTCGTGGTCATGGTCGACGTCCTCCCGATCGCGGGCGAGGAGTACCCCGAGCTCGACTTCCAGTTCGACGCTTCCCTGACGGACCTGGAACGCACCTACGAGCGCTGGAACGCCGCCAGCACCTCGTACCGCAGCGACAACGAGGTGCTCGACAACGGGCTCGTCTGGCGCAGCCTGGAGGACCTCCGCATCCTCTGCGACCAAACGCCGAGCGGCCTTTATCCCACCGCGGGCACGCCCTGGTACGCGGTGCCCTTCGGGCGCGACGCGCTCATCACCTCCTTCCAGTGCCTGGCTCTCAACCCTGACCTCGCCTACGGCACGCTGCGCTACCTGGCCGAGCACCAGGGCACCAAGGTCGACCCCTACCGCGAGGAGGAGCCGGGCAAGATCCTCCACGAGATCCGCTTCGGCGAGCTGGCGCGGCTCAAGGAGATCCCCCACACCCCCTACTACGGGACGGTCGACGCCACCCCGCTGTTCCTGGTCCTCCTGGTCGAGCTGCTGGACTGGACAGGCGACGTCGATCTCTGCAGCGAGCTGCTGCCCAATGTCTTCGCGGCCCTGGAGTGGATCGACCGCTACGGGGACCTCGACGAGGACGGCCTGGTCGAGTACACGCAGCACTCCACGCTGGGCGTGCGCAACCAGGGCTGGAAGGACTCCAACAACTCCCTGACCGCGGCCGACGGGACGCTGGCCCCCCTGCCGGCCGCCTTGGTCGAGGTGCAGGGCTACGTCTTTCACGCCAAGTCCGGCCTGGCCCGGCTCTTCAGCCGTCTGGGCCGGCACGAGTTCGCCGACAAGCTGCGACGCGAGGCCGAGGTCCTGCGCAGCCGCTTCGACGAGCTGTTCTGGGTGGCCGACCGCGACTTCTACGCCCAGGCTCTGGACCGCGACAAGAACCAGGTCCAGGCGGTGAGCAGCAACCCCGGCCACTGCCTGTGGTCGGGCATCCTGCCGTCGGAGCGGGCCGGGCAGGTGGTGGCTCGGCTGGTGGCGCCAGACATGTTCTCGGGCTGGGGCGTGCGCACGCTCTCCAGCCAGGAGCGCAGCTACAACCCGATGAGCTACCACAACGGCTCGATCTGGCCGCACGACAACTCGATCATCGCGGCCGGCATGCGCCGCTACGGCTTCCGGCGGGAGGCCGAGCTGGTCGCCCGCTCCGTGCTCGAAGCCACCATGCGCTTCACCGACGACCGGGTGCCGGAGCTCTTCTGCGGTTTCGCGCGCGACCGCCGCTTCAACTCCGGCCCAGGCCAGTACCTCGTCAGCTGCAGTCCCCAGGCCTGGGGCGCCGGCGCCCTCTTCCACTTCCTGCAGACCCTCTGCGGGGTGCACGCCGACGTGTTCGGGGGCCGGCTGCGGATCGATCCCCTGGAGACGCCCCTCTTCGACCGCCTGCGCGTGGAGGGGATGCACGTCGGCGGCGGCATTCTCGACTTCACGGTCGATCGCAGCCGCGGGGGCACCCGGGTCACGGTCGACCGCAAGCCGCCCGGGCTGGAGCTGGAGCTGCCCGCCTGAAGAAACGGCGGTTGGCCCTGCTGCATTACACGGCGCCGCCGGTGACCGGCGGCGTGGAGGCCATCCTGGGCGAGCACCGCCGGCTGCTCACCCGCGCCGGCCACGACGTGCAGCTGCTGGCCGGCCGCGGCGACGCCACGCTCGTCCCCGAGCTCGACTCCCGGCATCCCGAGGTGGAGGCGCTGTACGAGGCGCTGCGCCGCGGCCAGGCCGAGCACTCGGCCTTCGAGAGCCTGCGCGAACGCATCAAGCAGAAGCTGGCGCCGCTGCTGGCCGACCGCGATCTGGTGATCGCTCACAACGTGGCCACCATGCCCTTCAACCTGCCCCTGGCCGCCGCCCTCGCCGGGGGCCCCTGGCCGGTGCTGCACTGGGTGCACGACCTGGCCTGGCTCAACGCGCACTACCGGGCCTTTCATCGGGAAGGCGAGCCATACGATCTCCTGCACCGGGCCCAGCCGGACGCCGCTTATGTGGCGATCTCGGAGGTCAGGGGGCGCGATCTGCAGCAGCTGTTGGGAGTCGAGGCCGAAGTGATTCCGAACGGCATCGACTTCGACCAGTTCCTGGGTATCCGGCCCGCCACCCGCAGCTTGCTGCGGGCGGCGGGGCTGGACCGCGCCGACCCGCTGGTGCTGGTCCCGCTGAGAGTCACCCGCCGCAAGCGCCTGGAGCTGGCTCTCGAGGCCGCCGCCCTCCTGCGTGAGCGCCTCCCCCGGCTGATGCTGGCGGTCAGCGGGCCCTTGGGACCCCACGCCGGCGACAACCGCAACTACCAGCAGGAGCTTTTTGAGCTGCGGGCCCGGCTTGAGTTAGATG
>VBEO01000010.1 GCA_005881825.1 Chloroflexota bacterium
TAGCCTGCCGGGCACGCCGTTCCAGTACCAGCACATCGCGTTCTGGGAGATGGATCCGGGGCGCCCGCACTTCATTCCGCCGCCGATGTTCGCCGTGAACGCTGGTGACGAGGTCCACGTGACCATCACCTTCGCGGACGGGACCTACACGTTCTCCTTCGAGAACGGCACGACCGGCCAGTCGTACAGCGCGACGGCCACCAACCCGGGCGCGACCAACAGCTCTGTTGAGCTGCTCGCCGAGAACCCGACCGGCGGCATGGCGCCGCTGGCCAACTTCGGCAGCGTCCAGTTCAGCCACCCCGACCTGCATCTGGTTCGTGCCAACGACCAGGGCGATCGGGGCCATAACGGCGAGCACCTCGGCCAGTTCGCGGCGATCACCATGCAGAAGGCGGATGGGACGGTCCAGGCCGAGCCCCACTTCCCGTCTTTCTCAGTCGCCTGGACACACGCCTAAGAACCGATAGATCACGTAGGGGCGGGGCTTGCCCCGCCCCTACACCCACCGCTACCGCGTAGCGGCGGTCGCCAGTTCGTCCGTCAGCCCGTCGTCCGTGTAGGCGGCGGCCTGCAGCCTGAACAATTTCGCGTAACGCCCACCGAGCTTCATCAGCTCGCGGTGCGTTCCCTCCTCGACGAGTCGGCCCTCCTCCAAAAAGAGGATCCGGTCGGCTCGTCTCACTGTTGAGAAGCGGTGCGAGATGTACACCGCCGTGCGGTGCTTGCTCAGCTCCCCGAGCCGCTCGAAGAGGTCGTACTCGGCCTGCGCATCCAGGGCCGAGGTGGGCTCGTCCAGGACCAGGATGCGGGCGTCGCGCATGAAGGCGCGCGAGAGCGCCACCTTCTGCCACTCGCCGCCCGAGAGGTTGGCGCCCTTGAAGTCGAACCACTTGCCGAGCGCCGTGTCGAGGCCCTGCGGTAAGCGCTCGATCAGCGGCGCCGAGCCGCCCTTGCGGCTGGCCTCGGCGATCGCCGGGCGGTCCTCGATCCGCTCCACCTCACCGAGCCCAATGTTCTCGGCGGCGGTGGCCTGATAGGTCACGTAGTCCTGGAACATGGCGCCCACCAGCGACCGCAGCTGGTCGAGGTCGTACTCGCGGATGTCCACTCCATCGATCAGGATCCGGCCCTCGGTCGGGTCGTAGAGGCGCGTCAGGAGCTTGATCAGCGTGGTCTTGCCGGCGCCGTTGCGGCCGACCACCGCGATGGTCTCGCCCGGCGCGATCCGGAAGGAGACATCGGTCAGCGCGTTGCCTTCCTGGCCCGGATAGCCGAACGACACGTGCTCGAACACCACCTCGCCCCGCACCGGCACCGGCAGCGGCCGCGGGTCGGCGGGCTTGTCGACCGCGGTCTTGGTGGCCAGCAGGTCGAAGAGGTTGGAGAGGTACAGGTTGTGCTCGTACATGCCGCTGAAGCCGCCCAGCAGTCCGCCGATCGAGCCCTGCACGGCAGAGGCGGCCTGCGTGTAGAGGGTGAGGTCGCCCAGGGTCAGCCGTCCCGCCACCGCCTGGATCGCGACGTACAGGTAGGTCGCGGTGCCGGCCAGGGTGGTCAGCAACCCCCAGCCGAAGCCGGCCAGGTAGCGGCTCCAGATCAGCCCGCGCTGACGCTCGAAGTACACCCGTGAGAGCGTGCGATACCGGCTGACGAAGAAGTCACCGAGGTCGAAGAGCTTGACCTCCTTGGCATAGGTGTCGGTGGTCACCAGCGAGACCAGGTAGTTCATCCGACGGAGCAGTCGCGACGACCAGCGCGCGATGTTGAAGCCGCGCCAGCCGTAGCGGGTGTCGGAGATGAACGCCGGTATCGGCGAGAGCAGCGCCAGCAGGGCGAGCAGCGGGCTGATAGCCAGCAGCAGCGCCACCATGCTCACGAAGGTGATGGCGGTCTGCACCAGGCCGAAGGCGGTGGAGATCATCATCACCGGGCGGTTGGCGGAGTCGTTCTGGGCCCGCCGCAGCAGGTCGTAGGAGGCGGGATCCTCGAAGAAGGGCAGGTCGAGGCGGGCCGCGTGCTCCATCACCAGGAGCTGGATCCGCATCTGCACCAGCTCCTGGAGCAGCTGCTGCGCGATGTTGCGGACCGTGCTCAGCAGTGCGCTGAGCGCGGCGATTGCCAGCTGGATCGCCGCCACAAACACGATGACCCCGAGCGTCGTCAGCACGGGCGAGTGGTAGAAGCCGACGTCGAGCTGCGCCCGATCCGGCGCGTTCTGGGCGTGGATCTTGATGGCGTTGACGACGGCGTTGATCAAGAGCTTGGAGGTGTAGGCGGTGGCCGCAGGCATGACGCCGGCCAGCGCCGTGACCGCGAAGAGGGCGATGGTCAAGCCCGGGCTGGCCTGCCAGACCAGCGTGATGACCCGAGGCAGCGCGGCCGTGGTGCCGGCGGCGGCGCGGCGCACCTCAGCCCAGCGCTGGCGCCAGTTCTTGGGCGGTTCGGGAGGCGGCTCGACCAGCTCCGGAGCGCCGGTCAGACCGCTGGCTGCCGACTGGCTTTCGACCTCCCGGCGCCAGCCGTGCCAGAACATCATCACCCCCTAATACCCAGGTCCGGCCCGGTCAATTCGTGGTTATTGCGTCATGGCCAGATTTCCTGTAAATATTGATGTGGGGTTTCGTGACATTGCATCCGCTGGAGTTGGAGGAGCGGCGGACCTATGTCGATCCGGCTGACGCCAAGCACTGGGTCAGCGTCTACGACGAGCTGATCAGGATCTGCCGCGACTGCGTGGGCGACCGCGAGCCGCCGCCGCAGGTGGCCCGCCGCCTGAGCGAGTTCGAGCAGCGGCGGGATTTCTGGCGGAGGCTGCTCCGGGAATAGCCTCCGCGCCGCGCGCGGTACCTTGTCGCGATGGTCAGGCGCTTAGCCGGCGGCCGGCTGCACTACGCCTGGATCGTGGCCGGCGTCACCTTCCTGGCCCTGCTGGGCGCGGCGGGGTTCCGGGCCACGCCCGGCGTACTGATCGTGCCCCTGGAGAAGGAGTTCGGCTGGTCGACCGCCACTATCTCCTTCGCGGTCTCCATCAACCTGGTGCTCTTCGGGCTGGTGGGGCCGTTCGCCGCGGCCCTGATGGAGCGCTTCGGCGTGCGCGCGGTGATGATCGGCGCGCTCCTCCTGATCGCCTCGGGTTCGGCGCTCACCACCGTGATGCACGCGCCCTGGCAGCTGTACCTGCTCTGGGGCGTGCTGGTGGGGCTGGGCGCGGGCTCGATGGCCTCCGTGCTGGGGGCCACGGTGGCCAACCGCTGGTTCGTGAAGCGGCGGGGGGCGGTGCTGGGCGTGATGACCGCCGCCGGCGCCACCGGGCAGCTGATCTTTCTGCCTTCCCTGGCGGCGCTGGCGGTGGACTTCGGCTGGCGCTACGCGGCGGTGATGGTGACCTGCGGGGCGCTGCTGGTGCTGCCGGTGGTCGCGCTGTTGATGCGCAGCCGCCCCGCCGACGTCGGCCTGCGCGCCTACGGCGCCACGGTCGAGGACGCGGTGGTGGCGGTGACGGGCAGCCCCATCGCCAACGCCTTTCGGGGGCTGGGCCTGGGCGTCCGGCACCGTGACTTCTGGTTTCTCGCCGCGTCCTTCTTCATCTGCGGAGCCTCGACCAACGGACTCATCGGCACCCACCTGATCCCCGCCTCCATCGACCACGGCATGCCCGAAGTCGCCGCCGCCTCGCTGCTGGCGGTGATCGGGGTGTTCGACATCGCCGGCACCATGGTCTCGGGCTGGCTCACCGACCGCCTGGACAGCCGGTTCCTGCTTTTTTGGTACTACGGCCTGCGCGGCCTGGCCCTCTTGTTCCTGCCCTTCGCCTATGGCTTCGGGTACGTCGGGCTGCTGTTATTCATCGTTTTCTACGGTCTGGACTGGGTGGCCACCGTCCCGCCCACGGTGGCGCTCACCGCCGACATCTTTGGCAAGGAGCGGATGGCCATCGTCTACGGCTGGATCTTCGCGTCGCACCAGCTGGGAGCGGCCTTCGCCGCCGGCGGCGCCGGCCTCATCCGCACCTATGCGGGCCACTACGAGCCGGCGTTCATGATCTCCGGCGCGCTCTGCCTGATCGCCGCCGGGCTCTCGCTCTCGATCAACCGGCGCCGCCGCATGGGGGCTACTGCAGCGGAAACGGCGGCTGCCACCAGTACGGCACCGGCTCGGGCCTGACCGCCACCACCCACTTCACCCACCAGAACCCCCGCCGGTCGGGCGCCACCAGCCGCGCGGGGAAGCCATGCTCCGCGCTCAGCGGCCGCCCGCCCATGCGCAGCGCCAGCAGCAGCCGGGACGCCTCCTCGACCGGGAAGCGCCGAGCGTACCCGGTGGCGCTCACCACCGAGATGCTCTGCGCGCCCGCGAGCCGCCCGGCCAGCAGGCGGTCGACCCGCACCCCCGCCCACTCCTGGTTGCTGCAGAACCCGCCCGTGCAGTCGAGCATGGCCGTCACCCGGTCGTCGAACCGCGCCAGCGCCTCGTAGCCCAGCGCCCAGGCCGCCGCGTCCAGAGCCGGCACGGCGTCGAACATCCAGCTGCTCACCGGCATTGCGTCGGGGTCGAACGAGCCCACCTCGTACGACCCCGTGAACCGGCGCCCGGCGCCCGGCAAGCTGCTGGCGCGCAGAGCCAGCTCACCGCCCGCATAGCTCACGGAGGCCAGCGCGAGGCCCGCGCCCGTGCGCAGGAACAGCCGCCGCGAGAGGTCGCTCGGGCGCACCCGCACCGGCCGCGCCAGCACGTGCCAGGCGGCGAACGGCACCGCGGCGATCGCCGCGCCCACGTGCAGCTCCATGGCCGTGTACGCCCCCCAGGCCACCAGCGCTCCACTGGAGTGCAGCAGCCCGCCGGCGATGGAGACCAGCACCAGCACACCCAGGGCGATCGAGGCCCAGCGCGCCGGCCGCGGCCGGCGCAGCCCGCGGCGGGCGATCATCGACTTCCAGGGCAGCAGCAGAAGAATGCCCACGCCGGCGCTGGCGTGCGCGACCAGCGCCCAGCGGGCCGGCGCCGTGGCATACGAGAAGGCCAGCCAGCCGGTCAGGAAGGCGCCCGCCAGGAGGGCGAGCAGCGCGAGGTTGACGCGGGCTCGATGACTGAGGCTTACGCTGCCCAGTATCAACTTCAGGAGGTCTGGGTGATGGCGGCAGAATCCAGCGTTTACCGCGTGATCGAGGTCATCGGCGTCAGCCCCAACTCGTGGGAGGACGCCGCCGCGGCGGCGGTCAAGACCGCGTCAGGCTCGCTCCGGGACCTCCGGGTGGCTGAGGTCACCAAGCTCGACGTCACCGTAGAGGGCGGCAAGGTCGCCAACTACCGCGCCCGGCTGAACCTCTCCTTCAAGTACGAGGCCGGCTCCTAGGACTCGGCCAGCGCTGGCTAGCCCCGCATCGTCCCGGTCTGGGTCAGGCCGATCAGGTGGCCTTCCGGGTCCGTGAACATGGCGATGCGCGGCCCGCCCGGCACATCGCTGGGAGGCATCACGGTCTTGCCGCCGGCCGACTCGACTTCTCGCAGAGTGTCTTCGAGGCGGGACACCTCGACGTAGAACGTCACGCCATGAGGCTCCCTGTTGGGCGGCGCGGCGCCGATGCCGCCGCCGATCCCGCCTTCGGGGGCGCTGATCATCCCGTAAGACATCTCGTTGTTGGAGTCGATCTTCCACTGGAAGACCTTCTTGTAGAACTCCTGGAGCTTCCGGCCGTCTCTGCCGATCACCTCAAAGTGGTTCACGCGGTTGGGCATTCACTCACCTCCGTTGGACAGCCTAATTCAGGCGCTTGGGAAGCTGGGTTAACGGGCGGAGGCGATCAGGGTCGACCTTGGGCCGGCGGTCGAAGGTGAGCAGGCCGTTCTGTTCCTGCTCGATGTCGGTGAGCTGCGTGTAGCAGAAGCCCTGGACGGGCCCCTGCGCCATCAGCGCCTCCACCATCGCCCCGTAGCCGGCGATGAACTCCTCGGCGCTGCGCACGGTCGTGAAGCCCCAGCCTTTGCCGGCGAATGCCACCCCGCCGAACTCGCTGAGGATGATCGGCTGCCCCTCGTACCGGTACCCGGGCAAGAACGGCGGGCGCGGCCGGCCGCCGGGATTCAGCGTGCTCTCCAGGGTGCGATAGCGCGCGGCCAGCTCGGGGGCGGTGGCGTAGTCGTGCAGCGTCAGCAGGTCGGTGCGCGCGTGCTCCCAGCCGTCGTTGGAGGAGACCCGGCCGAACGGGTGCGTCATCGCGTAAAGGTCTTCGAGGAACTCCGCGGTGACGCCGCCGAAGCTCTCGTTCACGGGAACCCAGGCCACGATGCAGGTGTGGCCCTGGTCGCGCTCCAGAACCCGCGCCCACTCCCGCTTCAGCCGGTCCTCGGCCGCAGCCGTGTGCTGGTGGAAGTTGGGCATCTCACACCAGACCAGGAAACCCAGGCGGTCGGCCCAGTACAGCCAGCGCGGATCCTCGACCTTCTGGTGCTTGCGGGCGCCGTTGAAGCCCATGGCCTTGGCCAGCTCGATGTCGCGCCGCAGGTCAGCGTCGCTGGGCGCGGTGAGGCCGCCGGCCGGCCAGTAACCCTGGTCCAGCACCAGCCGCTGGACGTAAGAGTCGTCGAGCCGGCGGAATCCGAAATAGCTCTGCACCTCGTCCTCACCCAGGCGCAGGGTGACGTCGTATAGGACGGGCCGCTCCGGGCTCCAGTTCTCGATCGCCTCCAGCGCCACCGAGCCTGTGCCCGGCTGACCGCTCCACGATCCCACCCGCCGGCCCTCCAGCCTGACCTCCAGGTCGGCGGTGCCCGAGCCCTCTATGTGGAAGCCGAGCGTGCCCGTCGCCAGGTCGGGTTGCAGGCGCAGCGCCTCGACCGCGCGGGCGGGCAGCGGCTCCAGCCATACCGTCTGCCAGATGCCGGTCGTGGGCGTGTAGAAGATGCCTTCCGGCCGCTGCTTCCAGTACTGCTTGCCGCGCGGGATGGTGAGGTCGGTGGCCGGATCTTCGGCGCGCACCACGAGCACGTTGCCGCGCTCCCGCACGGCCCGCGTGATGTCGACGCTGAAGGGCGTGTGCCCGCCCTCGTGCGCCACCAGCTCCGCGTCATTCACCCATACGGTGGCCCGGTAGTCGACCGCGCCGAAGTGCAGCACGAGACGCTCTGCGGGCGGTGCGTCAAAGCGGCGCCGGTACCAGACCACGTCGTGCAGCCGGCGATCCAGCAGGCGCGACAGCTCCCACTGGGGCGTGAAGGGGACGTCGATGCGGTCGGGGAAGCGGCCGGGGTCCGCGCCGAAGGCGAACTCCCACTCGCCATACAGGTTGACCCAGTCGCGCCGCCTGAGCTGAGGCCGCGGATATTCGGGCCTGGCGGTCACAGCGCCGCGCGCACCGCCTCCGTCTCAGCGGCCGGCGTGGTGCCGAGCTCGTCGGCAAGCAGCCGGCGGCAGCGTTCGTAGACGCGCAGGGCCTCCGCACGGTCGCCGGCACTCTGGTGAAGCCGCATGAGCCGGCGGTAGCCGCTCTCGCGGAAGGGTTCCAACGCCAGCGCCTGCTGCGCCACCCGCACGGCCAGTGCGGGCTCGCGGTTCCAGGCGTGGACCTCCACCAGCACGTCCAGGGCCCGCAGCAGCAGCTGGCCCAGGGTCTCGCGCCGATCCTCGACCCAGGAGCCGTCGGCGCCGGGCAGGAACGGCCGGCGCAGGATCGCCGCGGCCACCCTCGCCGGTCCGTACGCCGCGGGCTGGCGATCGGCGCGCAGAGCCGCTTCGGCCTCGTGAACGGCGGCATGGGCGGCTTCGGTGTCGATCCAGGCGTCGGCCGGGAGCTCGAGTCGGTAGCAGCCGTGGATGCTCGTGATCACCTCCCGGCCCAGCAGTGCCCGCAGCTTCCTGACCAGCGCGCTGAGTGCCGCCTGATAAGCGGCGGGAAGGCAGCCCGGCCACAGCACCTCGGCCAGCTCGGCTCGGGAGACGGGGCGAGCGCGCTCGCTGACCAGGTAAGCGAAAGCCAGACGTCCCTGGCGTCTCGGGAGCTGCTCGGCCGCGATCAGGCGGCCGTCCGCGAGCAGGCAGGGCTCACCCGTCAGATAGATCCGCAGCACCCCGCCAAAGTTTCGCCAAAGCCGGGCGGCTACGGTCTGCGGCAAATGGCGGTCACGATCACGATCCGAGCACGATTGAAGGGCGACCAGGCGGCGATGCAGAAGATCCACGACCAGGTCACCGGGGCCACCCAGGAGATGGCCAAGCAGGCCGGTGACATCTCACACGAGGTCTTCCTGAATCCGATGGACGAGCGCGACTTTCTGGGCATCGACGTCTGGCAGAGCGCGGAGCAGGCGCAGGCGTTCGCCGCAGATGCGCGCATTCAGGAGTTCTTCGGGCAGCTTTTCGAAGGCCCACCCGAGGTCACCGCCTGGGTCGATTCAGGCTGGAATCGCTGGTGATACGCTGCCGCCGATGAGCGAGGAGGCCAAGGCCGCCGAGCTGGTTGTGCGCTGCGACTGCGGGTTCGAGGCGCGGGGTGACGAGGAGAAGCTGATCCCGATCGTGCAGAAGCACGGCGTCGACGCGCACAACATGCAGGTCACGCGCGAGCAGGTTCTCGCCATGGCCAGGCCCGCCTGACGGGCGAACCCGGCCTTCCGGCGCTGGTCGCCGA
>VBEO01000011.1 GCA_005881825.1 Chloroflexota bacterium
GGTCTTCCTCGCCTCGACGCCGCTCTACCACGTCGCCGCCGGGACCCGCGTCATCACGATGCTGCTCGACGGCGGCCGGCAGGTGCTGATGCCGAAGTTCGAGGCCGGCGGGTGGCTCGACCTGGTGGACACCCTGGGCGTCGCCAGCGCCGTGCTGGTGCCGACGCAGCTGGCACGTGTCCTCGACGCCCAGGCGGCGCGGCCGCGCGACCTCACCCGCTTCCGGCTGCTCATCTACGGCGCCGCGCCGACCGCCATTCCGACCATCCGCCGCGCGATGGACGAGCTCGGCTCCGGCCTCTACCAAGGCTACGGGCTGAGCGAGGCGTGCACCAACCTGACGGCGCTGCTGCCCAGCGATCACGAACTCGCCCACGAGCGGTCCGAGCTGCTCGGCTCCTGCGGCCGCGCCGTCCCCGGCGTCAGCGTGCGGGTCGCGGCCGGAGCGGACGGCGTCGGCGAGATCGAGGTGCGCACCGACAAGCTGATGAGCGCCTACTGGCGCGACCCCACCGCCACCGCCGAGGCGATTCGCGCCGGCTGGCTCCGCACGGGCGACCTCGGCCGGATCGACCAAGAGGGATACCTCTACATCGCCGGCCGCGCCCGCGACATGATCATCAGCGGCGGCGTCAACGTGTATCCCAGCGAGGTGGAGGCGGTGCTCGATCAGCACCCGGCGGTGGCCGAGTCGGCGGTGGTCGGCCGACCCGACGCCGTGTGGGGGGAGGCGCCGGTGGCCTACGTGATCCCCGCGGGCGACGCGCCCGCGCCCGCCGAGCTGCAGGCGTTCCTGAGGACGCGGCTGGCGGCGTTCAAGGTCCCGCGCGAGTTCCGCTTCGTCGACGACCTGCCGCGGACGGCGACTGGCAAGGTCCGCAAAGCCGAGCTGGCGCCGTGACCCAGGCCGGGCGGGAGCGCCGCCGGCGGGCGCAGGGCGCCAAGGCGGACCGCCTGCAAGAGTCCCTGGCGCGCCTCGACCCGCAGCTCGCCTCGTGGGCCGATGGATTCGTGTTCGACGAGGTCTGGGGCCGGCCCGGCCTCGACTTCGAGACCCGGATGCTGGTCGCGATCACGGCGCTGGCCGCCACCGACCGACCTCAGCAGCTTCGCAACTACCTCTTCGGCGGGCTCCAGGCGGGCGTGCCGCAGGCGGCCATCCAGGAGGCGCTCGTGATGCTCGCCGTCTACTGCGGCTTCCCGACCGCGATCGCCGCCCTCGCGGTCTGGGACGAGGTCAAAGCCAGCCAGCGCCACGCGGGAGGCGAGTAGATGGAGATCGCCGACCGGCTGGCGATCGAGGACCTCTACGCCCGCTACTGCGTCGCTCTCGATACCGGCGACGAGGCGGGCTGGGTGGACTGCTTCACCGAGGACGGCGAGTTCGACGGCCGCGCCCTCGCGAAGGGCCACGACGAGCTGGCGCAATACCACCGCGACCGCATGGCGGCGCGCGCGGAAGAGCCGTTCAGCAACCCGCAGCACTGGAACAACAACCTGCTCCTGCGCGGCGAGCCGCCGGAGGTGCAGGCCTTCTCCTACGTGATCCGGATCGCCACCATGCGCGACGGCGGTGAGATCCGGGTCGTCCGGGTGGGCGCCTATCGCGACCGACTCGTCAAGCAGGGCGACCGCTGGCGCTTTGCCCGCCGCGAGGTGAGCTTCGACACCGTTCCCCACGACCGCATCTGGACGTGACGCCCTTCGGACCAGGGTCCGTCTCCCTCGGCGTCCACGCCCACGACCTGCCGGCGGCCGAGCAGGTCCGCGACCTCCTCGCGCAGGCGACGGCGGGCTTCGCCGCGGGCGTCGACGGGGTCACCGTCAGCGAGCACCACGCCGGGAACCCCCAGTACCTACCCAACCCGGTCCAGGTGGCGGCCTGGATCTTGGAGTCGGCGCCCCCGGGCGGCTGGTCGGGCGGCTGCCCGATGCTCCTCGCCGCGCGGCCGCTGGCGCACGTCGTCGAGGACCTCGCCTGGCTCGACGCCCGGCACCCGGGGCTGGTGGGCGTTGCCTTCGTGGCGGGCTTCGTCGAGGCCGACTTCGCGGCCCCTGGCCATGAGTTCGCAACTCGCCGCGAACGCTTTCAAGCCGCGCTCCCCGACGCCGTCGCGGCCCTCTCAGGGCGCCCCTCGGGCCAGCTGGCCCACGACCGCGCCGTCCAGGCCGCCCGGGTCCCGGTGCTCGCCAACGCCGAGGGGCCCGTCGGCGCGCGCCGCGCGGCGGTCGCGGGAGCGGGCATCCTTCTCGGCGCTTACCGGTCAGCGGCGGCGGCGGCCGCGGTATTCGCCGCTTACCAGGAGGCGGGCGGCCGGGGCGCGCGGGTGCTGATCCGCCGCCTCCACGCGGGATCGCTGCGGGCCGAGCTGCGCGCCGAGCTGACGCGCCTCCATGCGGCCGGCGGCGACCGCGCCCAGGACGGCTACCTGGGCGACGATCCGCGGGCGATCGGCGGCGCCATCGCCGCCGACGTCCGGGTTGCCGGCGCGACCGGGGTCAACCTGCGCGTGAACATCGCCGGGATCACTCCTGCGGAGACCCATGCCCAGCTGGCCCTGCTGCCAGGCGTGGTGGCCGCCATCCGGGCCGGCTGAAGCAGGTCAGGGCCGGCCGGCAGCGTCGAGCTCGATGTCGAGGATCAGCGACTGGTAAGCCTTGCCGTGAGGGTCCGCCCGGAGCGAGATCGAGACGCCGCCCGCGAGCGCCCGCGTCAGCACGAAGTTGAACCCCTTGAGGGTGGGGACGTCGTAGCGGACCACCTCGCCCGCAACGAGGCCGGCGAACTTGGCCTTGACCACTTCCGGAGTGAGGCTCGCGGCCAGCCATCCGTAGTCCTCCGGGCGATAGGGAAAGACGCAGACGTTGCTCACGTCGCCCTTGTCGCCGGATCGGCTGTAGGCGACCTCGCGGAGCTTCACGAGACCAGCAGCTCGGTCTCGATCCGGACCTCGGAACGCGGCAGGTAGGCCGGGGTCACGCCGAGCAGCGGTACCACCGACCCGGTCGCCCCGCCGGCGCCGGCGGGACCGAAGTAGAGCAGCTCGCTCTCGTAGACGACCTGCTCGGCGGCGGGGCGGGTGGCGCAGCGGGCCGCCACCCGGAGCCGGACCTCGGGCGGCGGTCCGCCGGCAACCACGCCCCCGGCGACGCTGTTGAGCCCGACGAGGTCGCAGCGCAGCTCCTCCACCGCCGGCCCCAGCCCCGCCAGCCGGCGGCGCACGATCTCCTCGCCGCGGCGCGCGCGGTCGAGGCAGCCGGGCCCGGCGTAGGAGATCTCGCCGACCGCCTTCCAGCCGAGGTCGAGCCCGACCAGGACCTTCAGCGTGGCGGGCCGCCGGCGGCCGCCGGCGCCTCCGACCCGGACGCGGTCGGGCCCGACCTCGGCGACCGTCACCTGCGAGAAGTCCGCCGTCACGTCGGGAGTGAGGTAGGCGGCGGGATCGTGGATCTCGTACAGGAGCTGGGTCTTGACCACCCGTTCGTCGATGGCGCCCCCCGAGCCCGGCGTCTTGGAGATGACGATGTCGTCCTCGCCGGCCATCTCGGCGTATGGGAGGCCGAGGTCGTGCGGGTCGGGGACGAGGCGGAAGGGTGGGTCTTCGAAGTTGCCCCCCGCGCCATGGACGCCGCACTCGAGGAGGTGGCCGACTAACGTCGCGCTGCCCAGCCGCGGCCAGTCGTCGAGGGCCCAGCCGAGCTCGTGGCAGATCGGTCCGACGAAGAGCGAGGGGTCGGCGAAGCGGCCGCCGAGGATGAACCCAGCGTCCGCCTCGAGGGCCGCCACGATCGACTCGGCGCCGATGTAGGCGTTGGCACAGACGATGCGCTCGCGCAGCTCCCCCGCCCGGCGGCCCATCTCGGGGAGGTCGAGGTCGGCCGCGAGCACCTGCTGGAGCACGTCGTCTCCGCGGACGACTCCCACCCGGACTCCGGCGAGGTCCGCTTCCCGGAGTGCGTCCATCGTGTCCGCCGCGGCGGCGTCCGGGTTCGCCGAGCCGAAGCTGCCCACGACGCGCCGGCCGGATGCCAGGTAGTTCGCAAGGCCCGACACCACCTGCCCGATCCGCCGGTCCTGGCCGCCGCCAGGGTCCTGCCGCCGCCGGACCTGGGCGAGCGCCAGCGTGCGCTCCGCCAGGCAGTCGAAGGCGAGGTAGTCCACTCGCCCGGTGGCGGCGAGTCGGAACGCGGGCTCGACCCGGTCGTCGGCGTACGCCGAACCCGAGCCGATCGCGATCCGGCCGCTCACGTGACCGAGGGGCCTCCGCCCTGCCGCTCGCGTTCGCGATCCAGGTCGAACACGCCGAGCAGGTCCTTCGTCTCGGAGCCGACCAGCAGTCGTCCACCGTCGACGGGGAGGACGACGCCCGTGATCCAAGCGGCGTCATCGGACAGCAGAAAACACACAGCGGCCGCGATGTCCTCGGGCTCGCCGAGGCGCTGCAGCGGCACGAGCGACGCCTCGGCCTCGCCGCGCTCGCCCTCCCAGAGGACGGCCGCCATCCGGGTCCGGACCAGACCCGGCGCGACGCCGTTGACGCGGATGCCGGCGGCGCCCAGCTCGCGGGCGAGGGTGGCGGTGATCATGTCGAGCGCAGCCTTGCTGGCGGTGTAAGCGGGCAGCATGGGGTGCACCCGGCGGGCGCCGGTCGCCGAGAGGTTGACGACGGCGCCGCCGCGCCCGAGGCCGGCCGCGACCGCCGCCTGGACCACGGCCACGGGAGCGAAGGCGTTGAGCTTGTAGGTGCGCAGGAAGTCGGCCTCGGTCGCCGCCAGCACCGGACCGTAATGGCGGTTGACGCCGACGCCGTTGTA
Source organism: Chloroflexota bacterium (assembly GCA_005881825.1). GTDB lineage: Bacteria > Chloroflexota > Dormibacteria > Dormibacterales > Dormibacteraceae > CF-28. The sequence goes on from VBEO01000011.1 coordinate 4,816, forward strand.
GACGAGGTCGAGCCGCCCGAACTCGCGGACCGCCGCCTCCGCCAGCCGCGTCGCGACGCCCTCATCGCCGACGCTGCCGGCGACCGCGATCGCCCGCCCGCCCTGGGCACGGATGGCGGCCGCAGCCGCCTCCGCCTCGGCGGCGTCGCGGGCGTTGACGACAACCGCCGCACCCTCCCGCGCCAGCCGGGCGGCGGTGGCGAAGCCGATGCCGCGCGAGGACCCGGTAAGGATCGCGGTCTGACCCTCGAACCGGCGCTCACCCATGCCGCCGAATCGTAGGCTCACGCCGCCGGCCGGCGGCTTCGCGGTCGCGGGGCTCTTAGGCTTCTGCCATGCCTGACAAGCCCCGCACCATGCTGGTGGTCCTGAGCGACATCGCGCCCGAGCTGGAGTCCGACTTCCTGCGCTGGTACGACGAAGAGCACATCCCGCAGCGCCTGGCCGTGCCCGGGTTCCGCCGCGCCGCGCGCTTCCAGGCGGGGCCGCCGCCGGTGAGCGGCAGCGGCCTCGAAGTGGAGTCCCCGCCGCGGCACCTCGCCGTCTACGAGATGGATAGCGTCGAGGTGCTCGAGTCGGAGCCCTACCGGCGGCTGATCGCCAACCCGACGGAGTGGACGAGGCGGATCCGGAGCACCTTCAGCCTCCGCCTCCGCCACCCCTACGTGGAGCAATTCGGGTTGACCGACGACGACCCGAGGGTCGACCGCTTCCGCTAGCGCCGGCCCTCCGATGCCACCGCCCGGCGCCAGGGATTTGGTGTACCCTACTTACACGTAAGTTGGGCAGCGCCGCAACGTCACGCGAGGAGGGCTCGACGTCCACATGAGCTGGGATTTCAGCACCGAACCGGAATTCGAAGAGAAGCTGCGCTGGATGCGGGGCTTCGTCCGCGAGAAGGTGACCCCGCTCGAGGTCCTGGACTGCGACGACGCGACCTTCATGCGGATCATCCGCGACCTCCGGCAGGAGGTTAAGGCGCAGGGCCTGTGGGCCACCCACCTTCCTCCCGAGCTCGGCGGGCAGGGCTTCGGCCAGGTCAAGCTCGGGCTCATGCACGAGGTCGAGGGCGAGACCTACTGGGCGCCTTGGATCTTCGGCAACCAGGCCCCCGATTCCGGCAATGGCGAGATCCTCGCCCTGGTCGGGACCGAGGAGCAAAAGCGGCGGTGGCTCTTCCCGCTCCTCGGGGGCGAGCTCGTCTCCGCCTTCTCGATGACCGAGCCCGAGAACGCCGGCTCCGACCCGACCCGGCTCAGCACCACGGCCGTGCTCGATGGCGACGAGTGGGTGATAAACGGCCACAAGTGGTTCAGCTCGAACGCCATGGGCGCGGACTTCCTGATCGCCATGGTCGTCAGCGAGCCCGACGCCCCGCCGCACCACCGGGCGTCGATGATCATCGTTCCCCGCGACGCGCCCGGGCTCGACGTCGTCCGCAACGTGCCGACGCTGGTCGGCGAGGGCCGCTTCGGGCACGGCGAGCCCGAGGTCTACTACCGCGACTGCCGGGTGCCGAAGGAGAACCTCCTCGGCCGCCGGGGGCAGGGCTTCGAGATCGCCCAGATGCGTCTCGGGCCCGGCCGCATCCACCACTGCATGCGCTGGATCGGCCAGGCCAACCGCGCCTTCCGGATGCTCTGCGAACGCGCGGTCCAGCGCGAGCTGGGCGGCGAGCGGCTGGCCGACAAGCAGACCATCCAGAACTGGATCGCCGACTCCCGGGCCGAGATCGAGGCGGCCCGGCTGCTCACCCTGAAGGCGGCGTGGGTGATGGACACCCAGGGCGTGAAGGCCGCCCGGACCGACATCTCGATCATCAAGTTCTTCGGCGCCAAGGTGCTCCATGACGTCATCGACCGCGCCCTCCAGGCGCACGGCGGGCTCGGCTTCAGCGGTGACGTGCCGCTCGAGCGGATGTACCGCTGGGCGCGCGCCGCCCGCCTGGTCGACGGCGCGGACGAGGTCCACCGGGTGTCGGTCGCCCGGCGGCTTCTGCGCGATGTCGAAGCGCCCGAGGGCATCTGGCCCAGCGAGCACGTTCCGACGCGGGCCGCGGCGGCGGCCGAGCAGTATCGGTCCTACCTGGCTCGGCAGGCGAAGGTGGAAGCTTGAGCCCGCGCGGGAGGGCGACCGCGCCGGCACGCGACGCCAACGGGGCCGCCGCGCCCGCCGCCCTGCCCCGGCGGGCGCCCAAGGCGGCGATCGACATCGCGATCGCGCAGCTCGAGGAGGCCGTTCGCAACGGCACCGTCGACGAGGAGGCCGGCCGCCGCGTGGTCGACCAGCTGAAGCGGAGCCGGCCCGACGGTGCCGGCGAGCTCGCGGGTGGCCGCCGCGAGCACATCCTCACCGTCGCCGCCCGCGTCATCGCGCGCAAGGGCTTCGCCGCGACCACCCTGCAGGAGATCGCCGACGAGGTCGGCGTCACGCGCCCGAGCTTCTACTACCACTTCAAGTCGAAACAGGCGATCCTCGGCGCGATCCTCGTCTCGGCTCTGGAGCGCGCCGAGGTGGCCATCGACGAGGTCCTCGCCGGCCCCGGCGACAGCGTCGCCAAGCTGCGGGCCTTCGTCTTCAAGTACGTCGAGGTCAACACCCAGCACGCCGAGGTCCCCGCGCTCTTCCAGGCCGCCGCCGAGCTCGAGCCGGAAGCCGCGGAGGAGGCGCGCCGCCGCCGGAGTGCGATCGACCACAAGCTGGCCGACCTGGTGGCGGAGGGCGTCGAGCGCGGCAAGCTGCGCTCGCGGTCGCCGCTGATCAGCGCCTACGGGATGCTCGGCGCGACCAACTGGATGCACACCTGGTATCGCCCCGACGGCCGCTATTCGCCGTCTGAGATCGCTGGCATGCTGGCCGACATGCTCGTCTACGGGCTGGCGGCCCGCGAAGCCGGCGAGGGCCGTTGACACGGAGCTCCGGCGGGGGCAAGATTTAATTGACCGACTGGTAAGTTAATTTGGTTCTCGGGCCATGTCGGACCGCGGCACATAAGAACGATGGAGGTTGGACGGCCATGAGCGTTGCGGCTAGAGCGGTCGCCGGGCGTTACCCGGACGAGTTGGGCTTGGAGACCGTCCTCTTCGCCCGCCACAACCGCGTCGCCTGGATTTCGATCAACCGGCCCGAGCGGGCCAACTCGGTGACGGTTGAGTTGGCGCGCGACCTGATGAAGGCGTTGGAGACCGCCGAAGCAGACCCCAACGTCGGAGCGGTCGTGCTGACCGCGGAGGGCAAGCAGTTCTGCGCCGGCGCCGACCTCGGCCGGCTGAAGGAGTACTTGGCGCTGCCGCCCGAGCAGCAGAAGGAGCCGTTCAACGTCCGCGACCTCTTCCCCGTGACGGCCAAGCTGCGGGCCACCCAGCTGCCGGTCATCGCCGCGGTCAACGGAGCGGCCACCGCCGGCGGCCTCGATCTCTGCTGCGCCTGCGACATCCGCATCGCCTCCGAGAACGCCCGGTTCGGCGAGACCTACGTGAAGGTCGGGATGATCCCGGGCAACGGCGGCACTCACTTGCTGCCATCGATCGTGGGCCCGGGCTGGGCCTGCGAGCTCGCGTTCACCGGCGACATCATCGACGCGCAGAAGGCGCTCGAGATCCGGCTCGTCAACCGCGTCGTGGCCCATGACCAGCTGGTCGACGAGGCGGCCGTGCTCGCCGAGCGAATCGCCAACCTGCCGCTGAGCGCGATCTCGGCGGCCAAGCGGGCGATCTACAAGGGCGTCCGCCAGAGCCTGGACGAGAACCTCCAGGAGATGTACTTCGCGGTCGGCTGGTTGCACCACAGCGACGACCACAAAGAAGGCGTGCGCGCCTTCGTGGAGAAGCGAACACCGGAGTTCAACAAGGATCGGGGGCAGCCCTCATGACGCAGCCTGGCAAGAACGGCGCCAACTCGCTCAGAGGGACCCTGGACGGGATCCGGGTCGCCGACTTCTCGAACAACCTGGCCGGTCCCTACGCGGCGATGCTCCTCGGCGATCTCGGCGCCGACGTCATCAAGGTCGAGCGGCCTCAGGGTGGCGACGACAGCCGGGCGCAGCCGCCCTTCTGGAACGGGGAATCGGTCGTCTACCTGACCGTCAACCGCAACAAGCGCTCGATCGCCCTCGACTTCAAGGACGAGACCGATGTCGCCAACGCCCGCCGTCTCGCCGAGACCGCGGACGTCGTCGTGCAGAGCTTCCGGCCCGGGGTGATGGACCGCCTCGGACTCGGCTACGACGCGATCAAGGAGCGCAACCGGCGCGTTGTGTACGTCTCCATCTCCGCCTTCGGCGAAGAGGGGCCGGGGCGCGATCTGCCCGGGTACGACCCGCTCGTCCAGGCCTTCACCGGGCTCATGAACATGACCGGAGAGGCAGATGGTCCGCCAGTCCGCGTGGCGGCCTCGATCACCGACCTCAGCGCCGGCCTGTTCTCGGTCATCGCGACCCTTGCCGCGCTGCGGGTTCGCGAACGGACGGGCGAGGGGACGCGGATCGACGTCTCGCTGTCCGACAGCCTGCTGGCGATGATGAACCATCAGGTGACGACCGTCATCGCCACCGGGAAGGCTCCCGGCCGGCTGGGCTCGGCCTCGCCGATCGCCGCGCCCTACCAGGCCATCCGCGCCCAGGACGGCCACATCATGGTCGCGGCCGGCAACCAGTCGCTCTGGACCCGGCTCGCCGGCGCGATCGGCGCTCCCGGACTGGTCGACGACCCCCGCTTCGAGAACGTCGCCAAGCGCGTCGCCAACCTCCCGGCCCTCGTCCAGGAACTGGAAGCCCGGACCTTGAAGGAGACGGTGGCGCACTGGGTGAAGCAGATCGGCGCCGCCGGGGTCCCCTGCGGCCCGGTCAACGACCTCGCCGACACCCTGAAGGACCCGATTGTGACCGAGCGCGACGTGATCGCAGCGGTGCCCGGCCACCCCAACGTCCCCGACCTCGCCCTCGTCGACCTGCCGTTCCGGGCAGGCGGCAAGACCCTCGGCGGGCACCGGCCCGCGCCCACGCTCGGCCAGCACTCGGCGGAGATCCTCGACGAGCTGGCCGCAACCGCCAACAAGGAGCGCCAGCAATGAGCGAGACGAAGCTGAATCCCACCGCTGAAGCCACCGACGAGGACGAGCCGCTCGTCCTCTACGAGCAGGTGGCGGTC
>VBEO01000012.1:0-9902 GCA_005881825.1 Chloroflexota bacterium
GCCCTCCGGGCGGGACCTCCCCGCCTTGCGGGGAGGAGTCGCCTTACTCGGCTTGTTGGTCGGGCTACTGCTCGCCGTGCCGCCGCTATTCGCGGACGTCGCTTACCACTCGGGCGACCCAGCTCGGGCTGTGGCTCTCGACCCGCTCCAGGCTCGCTACCACCAGGCTCTGGGCGAGCAGCGCGGCAGCAGCTCTCCCCAAGGCCTGGCCGAGCTGCGGCGGGCGCGAGACCTGGGCGACTACGACTACTCGTTTCTGATCGAGCTGGGCGACGCCGAGCGCAAGGATGGGCACCGCGCGGAGGCGCGGCGTGCCTACCAGGCGGCGCTCAATGTCTATCCCTTCGATCCGATGGCGCCGCAGCGCCTCAGAGACCTCGGCTAGTCGTCCTCGTCGTCGTAGTCGTAGGTGCTCTGGCGGTCGCCCCTGGCCGCATAGCCCGCCGGCGCGTTGGAGAGCTGCTTCAGGCTCAGCGAGACCCGGCGGCGGGCGGTGTCGATGCCGATCACCTTGACTTGCACGACCTCGCCGACCTTGAGCACGTCCTCGGTTTTCTCGACGTGGTCCCAGGAGAGCTCGGATATGTGGAGCAGCCCCTCGATCCCGGGCAGGACCTGCAGGAAGGCGCCGTACTTCTTGGTCTTGGTGACCGTGCCCTCGACGACCGAGCCGACGGGCATGGTGTTGACCAGGCGTTCCCAGGGGTCCTGCTGCAGCTGCCGCAGCGAGAGCGAGATCCGGTTCTGCTCGGGGTCGAGCTTTATCACCTTGACCCGAACCTGCTCGCCGAGCTGAAGCACGTCGGTGACCCGGGAGACCCGATCCCAGGAGAGCTCCGAAATGTGGATCAGCCCGTCGGCGCCGCCGATGTCAACGAAGGCGCCGTAGCTGGTGAGGCCCGAGACCGTGCCCGTCACCTCGTCGCCCACGCCGAGCCGGCTGAAGAGGTCCTCGCGCTTACGCGCGCGGTCCTCGTCCTCCGCCGCCTTCTGGCTGACGATCAGCCGGTTGCGCTTGCGGTTGACCTCGAGGATCTTGACCGGGATGCGCTGGTTGACGAGCGACTCGAGATTGCCCGAGAAGGCACGGCCGACCTGGCTGGAGGGCAGGAAGCCGCGCAGCCCGAGCACGTTGACGATCAGGCCGCCCTTGTTCTGCTCCCGGACGTCGGCCTCCATGACGTCGCCCGATTCCTGCTTCTCGGCGGCCGTGATCCAGGTGGTCTCGGCGCGCGCCCGGCGCAGGCTGAGCACGACGTTGCCGGCGTCGTTCTCGGGCGAGAGCACGTACACCTTGACCTCGTCGCCGGGCTGCAGCTCGGGCTCGTCGCCGCGAAAGCCGAGCTCCTTGCTCGAGATAACGCCCTCGGCCTTGAATCCGATGTCGACCAGGACCTCGTCGGCGTCGACGCGCACGACGACGCCGTCCACGATGTCACCCGGTACGGGCGTCTTGAAGGCCTCCTCTTCGCGGAAGAGGTAGTCCTCCATCGTCCAGTCGGCTGTCTTCTTCTCCTCGACTAGGACAGCACCAGAATCGTCAGACAACAGGAAAAACCCCCAGAGAGTATTGGTGTGGTCTTGGTCGTCAGTTCGCCGCCGCCAAAACGAAGGCCCATTGTACGCGCGCGAGATCGAGCCGGCTCTCAGCCGGGGAAGGTCGTGTCGAGCGGATGGTTGTCGATCAGACGCGTTGCGGCCGATCCGGACCGCCAGCTCGGCGTCGGACCGGCATGCGACGGCCAGGTGCTGGTCAGAGCTCTTCGGCCTGCGCCGGGTACCGGGCGCGGTCAGGCCGAGAAGGTCGTTGAGTCCAGCACCGTGGTCACGGACACATCTCCTCCGGTCGCTGCCGGCTAGCCGGTCAACGCCTCTTCGATACGTCTCGCGGACTCATCGTCGAGCCCGGCCTGACGGGCCAGCTCGAGCGCCGCAGCACCAAGAATGCGATAGGCCTGGACCGGTATTCCGCCGCCGGTCGCGGCCAGCTCGGCCAGCTGGCGCTGGACGGTCTCTGGATCCCCGCGCCGGATCGGCCCGATCAGGGCGTCCGGCAGACCCGCCCGCTGCAGGTTCTCGAGCACGCCTGCCATCAGCGGCAGCAGCGCCTCCAGGGCTTCGCTGCGCGACCAGCCGGCGCGCGCCAGGACGTCGACGGCCTGGCCGGCCAGCGCGACCACGTAGTTGGAGGCCATCACCGCGGCGGCGTGGTACAAGGTCCGCTGCTCGGGCGGCACCCGGCGGGGTCGGGCGTCCAGCGAACGGGCCAGCCGGGTCAGCTCGCCCAGCAGCCGCGGGGTGGAGGCGTCGACCGCGATCAGCGCGCCCGAGAAGGCCGCGGGCTCGCGCACCACCGGGAACGACTGCAGGGGATGGAAGCTGCCCACAGCTAGGCCGGCTTCCGCCGGCGCCTGCAACGGCTCCAGCCCCAGCGCTCCGCTGAGGTGGATCACAGCAGATCCCTCTGGCAGCGGCAGCGCCGCCAGCTCCGCCGCCAGCGGGGCGATGGCGGGATCGGGCACGGCCAGGAAGAGCCGGGCGCCGGCCTTGAAAGGCATCCCGGATCGCCAGTCATGACCGGGGACCAGGCGCGCCCGAAGCGCGCGCGCTAGCGACTGACCGAGTCGGCCTCTGCCGAGGACGACGAGTTCGGGCGCTGTTAGCCCACTTCCTTGGTGCGGACCATGGCGGCCGGCGCCTTCTCCTGGGCCGCCAGGATCTCGTCCAGCTCGGCGGCGTCGATCGTCTCGACGACCTTCAGCTTCTCGACCACGGCATCCATCTTCGACTTCTGCTCGGTGAGCAGGTTGCGGGCGGTGTCGTAGGCCTCGTCGATGATGTTCTTGACCTCGGAGTCGATGATGGCGGCCACCTCCTCCGAGTAGGTGCGCTGCTCGCCGAGGTCGCGGCCGAGGAAGACGAGCTCCTCCTTCTGGCCCATCATGATCGTGCCCACCTTCTCGCTCATGCCCCACTGGGTGACCATGCGGCGGGCGATCTGGGTGGCGCGCTGGATGTCGTTCTCGGCGCCGCTGGTGACGTCGCCGAAGACGATCTCCTCAGCTGCGCGGCCGCCCATGATGCCGGCGATCTGCTGCTTGAGCTCCTGCTTCGACACCAGGTACTTGTCCTCTTCGGGCAGTGCCATGGTCCAGCCCAGCGCCATGCCGCGGCTGATGATCGAGACCTTGTGCACGGGGTCGCAAAGCGGCAGCGCCTTCATGACGAGCGCGTGCCCGACCTCGTGGTAGGCGATGATCTCCTTCTCCTTTTCGGAGATGCGCCGGCTCTTCTTCTCGGGACCGGCGATCACGCGCGCGATCGCCTCCTCGAGCTCCTCCATCCCGATTACCTTCTTGTTGTTGCGCGCGGCCAAAATCGCGGCCTCGTTGATCAGATTGGAGAGGTCGGCGCCGCTGAAGCCCGGCGTCTGCCGGGCCAGCACGTCGAGGTCGACGGTCGTGTCCAGCGGCTTGTTGCGCGCGTGCACGTCGAGGATCTGGCGGCGGCCGCGGATGTCGGGCCGGTCGAGGGTGACGTGGCGGTCGAAGCGGCCCGGTCGCAGCAAAGCCGGATCGAGGACGTCGGGCCGGTTGGTGGCCGCGAACACGATCACATGGGTGTTGGTGTCGAAGCCGTCCATCTCGACCAGGAGCTGGTTGAGGGTCTGCTCGCGTTCGTCATGACCGCCGCCCAGGCCGGCGCCGCGCTGGCGGCCGACGGCGTCGATCTCGTCGACGAACACGATGCAGGGCGAGTTCTTCTTGGCCTGGTCGAAGAGGTCACGCACGCGGCTGGCGCCGACGCCCACGAACATCTCCACGAACTCGGAGCCGCTGATGCTGAAGAAGGGCACTCCCGCCTCACCGGCCACGGCCTTGGAGAGCAGCGTCTTGCCCGTTCCGGGAGGGCCGACCAGGAGCACGCCCTTGGGGATGCGGGCGCCCAGGGCCACGAACTTCTCGGGGTACTTGAGGAACTCGACGATCTCGGTGAGCTCCTGCTTGGCCTCCTCGACTCCGGCCACGTCGGCGAAGGTGACCGCGGGCTTGTCGCCGGCGATCATGCGGGCGCGCGAGCGGCCGAAAGACATGGCCTGGTTGTTGCCGCTCTGGGTCTGGCGAAGGATGTAGTACATGAAGCCGCCGATCAGGAGCAGCAGGATGATGTTCGGCACCAGCACCTGGAGCCAGTAGGCGCCGCCGCCGGCGGTCTCGAAGCTGACGTTGACGCCGTCCTCGTTGAGGGTGTCGGCAACCTTGTCGGTGCTGTCGGGGAGGGTGACGCCGTACTTGTTGCCGTCGCGGGTGGTGGCCGTGGCGTCGGTGCCCTTGATCACGACCGAGGTGACCTTGCCCGGCTGAGCAGCGTTGGTGAGGAGCTGCGAATAAGTCCAGTTGCCCGACTTCTGGCCCTGCTCGATGGACTGCCAGGTGAAGTAGAAAACGATGCCCAGCACGACGACGAGCAGGAAATAGAACAGGCTGGATCGCGGGACGCGGCTCAAGATGCGGGCTCCTGGGGGGTTGGTGGTTGGAGCGATCTTACCATCGGCCCGACGGCGGCCCCTTCACTTAAACGCCAGCTGGCGACGAGCTCGGGAGGGGCCTTGGTGATCTCGGGAGTGCCGTCCGGTCCGACTCGGAAGGCCAGGCGTCCGGGCAGGGCCTGGACCGCGCTGCTGCCGGGCCTTTGGAGGAGACGGTCCATGGCCTGCAGCTGGCTTTGGCTGAGACCGGGGTCGGGGCCGCCGGCGGCCTGGTAGAGGTGGCGCAGGGCGGCCGCGCGCAGGGCGGGCTCGGGGGCATCGAGCGCGGCGTGCTCGTCGAGGCGCTCCCGAAATCGACCTGCCGCCGCCGCCAGCGCCAGCAAGCGCCGGCGATCCAGACGGGGCATCAAGAGATGACGCACGCGCGCGCGTAGGAACCGGAGGTCGCGGTTGCTGGCGTCCTCGAGGTAGGTCACAGCGCGCAGCTTCAGCCAGGCCAGGATCTGGGAGCGGGTGACGGAGAGCAAGGGCCGGATGACCCGTCCGCGCCGTGCCGGCATGCCTCTGAGCCCGGCCGGCCCGGCGCCCCTGATCAGGTTCATGACCACGGTCTCCGCCTGGTCGTCTGCAGTGTGTGCGAGCGCGATGAGGTCGCAGCGATGCCCGGTGGCGGCCCGCTCCAGGAAGTCGTACCGAACCGCGCGGGCGGCCGCCTCCAGCGAGCCCCGCCGCAGGGGAGCAGCTCGCCTCTCGCTCACAAGCGGGATGCCGACGCGGTCGCACACATCGCGGACCCAGGCGGCGTCGGCCGCCGATTCGGGCCGCAGGGCGTGGTCGTAGTGCGCGGCGACCAGGTCACAGCCCCCTTCCCGGAGCAGCAGGAGCAGCGCCGTGGAGTCGGGGCCACCAGAAAACCCGACCAAAATTCGCCGGGTGGTGGCGATGGCTGGGATCGAACCAGCGACAGCACGATTATGAGTCGTGTGCTCTACCACTGAGCTACATCGCCGTTAGCGGCGCGGGTGCCGCCGAGGCGAGTCTAAGCCGCCCTGGCCCGCGCCTTGGTGCGGCGTTTGCGGGCCCGGTGCTTGTGCAGGGCCACCTTCTTGCGCTTGTTCACCTCGGCCTTTGCTTCCGGGCCGGGATTATACGGGGCGGGGTCTTGCGCTCCTTGCGGGCGGGATCATGGCGCGGCGTGAGGGAGGGATCCGAGCGCGAGCGCTGGAGCAGCTCCTCCCATTCGGAGCGCGGGTGGCGGCGAGGGGCCTGCATGGTGGTGCACATCTTGGAGCACCACCGGGCCGCAGTGAGTAACGGCTTACAAAACCTTGACTAGAGCCCATTGGGCTGACGGCGATGCGAGCGGATTCTGCCGACGCAGCGTCGCTTCCGGAGCCTGTCAGGCACCGCTTGACAAGCCGTCGTCCAACAACCTTCAATGCCGCCCAAAAGCTGGCGGTCGGAAATATTGGGAGGGGAGTCGTGAAAGCTCTGAGGGCACGCGGGCGACAAGGCGGCGGCGCCTCCTGGAGGCGAGCCTGGTCGATCGCAGCGGTCATCGGCGTCGTCCTGATGGCCAACTGGACTACGGCGTTTGCCGCCCAACCGGCGCCCTCCGGAAATGGAAGGCTGAGCCCGATTGGCAGGCCGACAGTCGCGCCGGCAACCAGACCGGGCACGCCACCCAGCCATCGTCTCACCCATACGCCTCTGGTCAAGGATCCAGCGGCGCTTGCCGCCACCAAGCAGCGCGTGTCGGCAAGAAAGGGCGGGGCAGTCAGTGCGCGCGCGAGCGGCGTGGGAGCGGCCAGCAAGGACCCTGGGGCGGACGCCGGCGCGCCGTCGTCGCTGTCGTTCAGCGGCTCAAGCCGAGCGCTGTCCTCGGCCCAGCATACGGCGGTCTTCGGAGTCGCGACCGGGCTGACCGCAGCCGACGAGGCTGGCGACGAGACCCCATCCGATGCTACCGGCGCTATCGGCCCCAACAACTACGTCGAGATGGTGAACAGCGAAATCGCCATCTACCGCCGGGACCTGACGCCATCCGGGCCGGCCGTACGGACCGAGATCTTCGCGGGAATCGTCGGTGGTTGTGCCACTGATCCTCAGATCGAGTGGGACGTCACACAGCAGATATGGCTGTACTCGCTGCTCGTGGTGCCGTGTGCGGTGGGGCAGACCGACTCTTGGCTCAATGTGGGATGGAGCAAAACGTCGGATCCAAGCGACCTTGTGAACGGCTGGTGCCATTTCTCCATCTTTCCCGATGGCGACCACACGAAGGTTTTCGACTATCCGAAGCTTGGACACAACGATGGATGGCTGCTCGTGGGCGGCAACATGTTCACGTCGGCCGGTGCGTTCAGTAACACCGGGCTGCTCACGCTCCAACGGCCCGCTAACCCGGCTGCGTGTGGGCCGGGCCCCAGCGGGTACATCTTCAACCTTTCGTCAATATCGCCCAATCTCTGGACCCCGGTCCCCGTCGACCTCAAGAGCCCGAGCGCGAATGGTTACGTCGTCGCGACAAACGACGTCTCGGCCACCACCAGTTCACAGGTGTACCTCCTGACGGTGGACGCGAATGGGTTGGTTGGTAGCAACACCGCGACGCTCAATGTGAGGAACTATGGGGCGCCCGGGAGTGCGCCACAGCCGGCACCGCTTTCCGCTATCGACACTCTCGACGGCCGGCTCACCCAGGCTGTTGGCCTCGTTGACCCGTCCCAAAACGGGATTTTCCAGAACGATATCGCTATTTGGACGCAGCACACGGTTTCCGATCAGACGTTCACGGATCAGGCAGGATCGTTCGTGCGCTGGTACGAACTACTGGCGCCGGTTCCATCTGCACCCAGCGGCTACCCCGCTCAGGTGGGGACGATCTGGGGAGGTTCCGGGTCGGCACTATTTAACGCGGCGGTTTCGCCATCGTTGCGGGGAAATGAGGCCGTCATTCATTACAACGCCATATTTCCCAACGGGCCGAGCGTCACCCATGTTCTGGTCCGGTCGGCCAGCCGTTTCTCATTCACGCCGCTGAGCATCATGACCAACTTCATCGCCCTTGCGGCAAGCCCGCGACTCGACCAAGACGCCAGTTGTGTTCCAGGCCCATGCCGGTGGGGCGATTACGCGGGAGTATCGCCTGACCCGGTCCAATCACGGACTGTATGGGCAACCGCACAGATCCTGGGGCCGCCGCCTTCTCCATGCAACCAGCCATGCGCGCAATGGATCACGGGTAACCTCCAGCTTGCACCTTTCTACCCGACGGCCGGGTACAACATCCTCACCAGTTTCGGCGGGATCTACAGCTTCGGTTCAGCGCAATATTACGGCAATCTAGTCGACCACGGTTACCCCGGCCCAGCCATCGGCCTGGGTGAGATGCCTTTGGGCGACGGCTACCAGATTCTGACAACGTTCGGAGGAATCTACAGTTTTGGCAGCGCCGCCGGTCACTATTTCGGCAATTTGATCGACCATGGTTATGCAGGACGCGCGGTCGCCATCGCGATGACTCCGTCCGGCAACGGTTACGCCATCTTGACCTCGAACGGGGCGATCTACACGTTCGGCGATGCCAGCTACTTCGGCAATTTGCTGGACCACGGCTACCCGGGCCCGGCAGAGTCGATGGCCTACACTCCTGACGGTTTTGGCTACACGATTCTGACCGCCTTTGGGGGCATTTACAGCTTCGGCAACGCCGTCTACTACGGCAACCTGATCGATCACGGCTACCCAGGCCCGGCCGTGTCGCTGTCGTACACAGGGAGCGGCGAAGGGTACGAGATCCTCACCAGCTTCGGCGGTATGTACTCGTTCGGCGATGCCCGATACTTTGGCAACCTGGTTGACCACGGGTATCCCGGCCCCGCTGTGGCGCTGGGCAACACCCCCTGACCAAAAGGTGAGGGCCTCCGCAATGGAGGCCCTCACTGGCTCATCTTTGATGGTTGCGGAGGTCGGATTCGAACCGACGACCTTCGGGTTATGAGCCCGACGAGCTGCCGCTGCTCCACTCCGCGCCTGCCATTTTAGCAACCGGCACCGAGGCTTCGGTCAGAGCAGCTCGGCGATCATGGCGGCCGCGCGGGCGGCGGTTCCGGATTCGACCTCGGCGTAATCCACGGGCTTGCCCAACACGTCATGCAACGCCTCAGCCAGGCGCTCGGGCGAGGCTTCGTCGAAGGTCAGGCACCGGCCCGCCCGATACCGGTTCAGGCGGTGGCGCACGTGGAGGTTCTGCTCGAAGTGGTCGCGCAGCGGGAAATAGAGGAAGGGACGCCGGGCGGCGGTGAGCTCCATGGTCGTTGTGAGGCCGCCCTGCGTCAGCGCCAGATCGCAGGCGGCCAGGTGGAGGTTGAGGTCGGGCAGGAAGCCGTGCAGCTCCACGGCATCGATGGCGGGGAGCTCCGAGGCGTCGATGCGTGGGCCGGCCACCGCCACCAAGCGAAGCCCGGGAATCCGCCGGCGCGCGGCCGGGAACCCCTCCATCAGGCGCCCCAGCAGCGCGGCACCCACGCCCGAGCCACCCACCGTCGCCACGCAGACGACCTCGTCGGAGCCGTATCCGAAGCGCTCCCGCAGCTCCTCGCGACCATCGCCGGAGCCGGGCTCCCGCCCCAGCACATAGCCGCCCGTGAAGCCGTAGTGCTTCTCGGTCCAATCCCGGATCTCGGGCAGCCCCGGTCCGAAGGTACCCGTAACGATGTCATCTGGCCGGCCGATGAAGATGGCCCGGTCCCGCACCCGCGGAAAGCGCTCCACCTGCTCCAGCATCTCGGCGTTGTAGTCGGCCGTCAGATCGGCCTCGCGTTCGCCACCCGACGGCATGGGCAGCCAGCCCACAAAGTCGGTCATCCACACATACGCGGCCGTCTTCAGCTCCGGGTTCTCGTGCAGGTAGTAGTCGAGCTCCCAGGCCTCGTCGCCGATCCAGAGGTCGTAGTCGCCGGCCCGGGCGGCCTCCAGGAAGACCATGAAGTTGGCAAGCAGGATCTCGTCCATCCGGCGCCAGGCCTCGAAGACATGGAGGCGGTGCGGTCCGGACTCGGCTTCCAGGTGCGCCGATTCATTGGCGAGCAGCCGGCTCGCGGGGTGGATGCGCTGGCGGTGGGCCTCCAGGACGCGGGTCACCGGGTCCTGGGCCAGCCACTCGATCTCGAGCCCGGGCACCTGGGCGCGCAGCGCACCGGCAATGGCGAGATCGCGCCGCACATGGCCCAGGCCGATCGGCGAGGAGACGAACAGGCACCGGCGCGGACGCTGCGGGGCGCGCCGGCGCACCCGCGGCGGCGCCGGGAAGCCCAGGAGCTCCCCGATGGCCAGATTGACCGCCACCGGATCTCGAACCAACGGGACGTGGCCCGATCCCTCCAGGCATAGGTAGCGCCCGCCCGTGACC
>VBEO01000012.1:9937-18262 GCA_005881825.1 Chloroflexota bacterium
CGCGTTCGGCCGGGGTGATCTCATCCTCGTCGCCGTGGAGGACGAGGACCGGGCAGGTGACCCGGCGCGCCAGCGCGAAGACCTCCGCCTCCTCCAGCTCCTGCCCCCGCTGAGTCGCGATCAAGACCTCGGCGTCGGTTTCCAGGCCCCACCCCACGGCGTCCTCGATGGGCTTGGTCGAGTGCGGCTCAGGCCAGCAGCGACCGAAGAAGAACTCCATGAAGCCCCGAAAGTCCTGGCGCCAGTAATGGGCGTTGTACTTCTGCCACTCGTGGTACTCCTCCTGCGGATCCTCGAAAAAGCTCAAGGCCGCCATCCGGTCAGGCTGGCCCGGCGCGAGCGGGGCCGTCGGCCCCACGAAGACCGCCGCCGTCACCCGCTCCGGGTGCTCCGCCGCCATCAACAGCGCGTAGCGGGAGCCGCGCGATAACGAGACGAGCGCGGCGCGCTCGGTCTCGGTGCCGTCCATCACGGCCACGCAGTCCGCCGTGACGGCGCGATCCGCATAGGCTGCAGCCTCGGTCGGGCGATCGGACCGCCCGTTCCCCAAGGCGTCCATGACCAGCACTCGGCGATGGCGCGCGAGGTAGGGCACCTGCATCTTCCACAGCCGCGAGTGCACGATCGACCACGGAGGCAGCAGGAAAATGGTTTCCTGCTGCCCCTCACCGAACAATTCCCAATACACCCGGCCGAATGGCCGCGAGATGTAGCCCGAGCGATCAGGTTGTTTGGCCCGCATCGAGTTCGGCGTCCGCCGCGCCTACTCTAGGCCCGGATTTCGTAAACGGCGTTGAAGGGCGTCTCGGCGGCCCGCCGGAAGCGGGTGAATCCCGCCGCCGTGGCGACGTCCCGGATCCGCGCCTCGCCGGCCTGCGCGCCCAGTGCCAGCCCGACCTCCTGCGCCAGCGAGCTGGGCGTGCAGAGGAAGTTGGAGAAGGCGTAGTAGGCCCGGCCGACCGGGTTCAGGTTGTCCTCCACCCGATCTCCGGCGATCGGCTCGACCACCATCCACGTCCCGTCGGGGGCGAGCGCCTGGCGCACGTGCCGGGCCGCCCCCACCGGGTCGCCCATGTCGTGCAGGCAGTCGAACATCGTGATCAGGTCGTAGTTGCCGCCCGTGAAGCCGGCGGCCGGCGCGACCTCGAAGCTGACCCGCTGCCCCAGCTTGGCGGTCTCAGGCTTGGCCCGGGCCAGCTCGATCGATTCCCGGTGGTAGTCGAAGCCCGTGAACCGCGAGTTCGGATAGGCCTCGGCCATCAGGCGAGTCGAGGAACCCAGGCCGCAGCCGACGTCGGCCACGGTGGCCCCCACGCGGAGCTTCTCCTCTACACCCGCCAGCGCCGGCAGCCAGCCGGTGATCAGGTTGGCGTTGTAGCCGGGCCGGAAAAAGCGCTCGCAGCCCGTGTACACGCCGGTGTCGTGCTGGTGCCAGCCCCAGCCGGTGCCGTTCTTGAACGCCTCTTCGATGTGCGGCTCCGACTTCAACGTCGCCGTAGCCAGCTCGAAGGCGCCGCAGATGAAGGCCGGGCTGTCCTCATTGGCAAACGCCATCGCCTGTTCGGGCGTGAGCTGGTACCGCTGGGCGCTGCTGTCGTACTCGACCAGCCCGCCCGCGGCCTGGGCGTTGAGCCATTCGCGCACGTAGCGCTCGGTGGTCCCGGTCTTCTCGGCCAACTCGGCGGGGGTCAGCGGCCCCGCGCCTGCCATCGCCCGATAGAGTCCCAGCCGGTCGCCGAGCACGATCAGGCCCGCGTTCACGGTGGCTCCCAGCTCGCCCACCAGCTGTCCCATCAGCGTGTTGAGCTTGTCCATGTCTATCGCCGGTGCGTCGACTGCCATTGGTGGCACCTCCAGATTTGAGATGCCGTCACCATCGCGAGAGCGCCGCAAGCTCGCATCAGGGGGCCCCCCTGGTTGTCAGACGCCGAACCCTCTCTAAGATCCGGGGCCATGCTGCTGGGGCGCGAGCCCGAGCTGCGCGCCATCGACCGGGTGCTGGCCGACGCGCGCCTCGGGCGCAGCGCGGCGCTGGTCATCCGGGGCGAGGCTGGAATCGGCAAGACCTCGCTGCTTCGCTACGCCGTGGAGCGGGCCAGTGCCATGCGCGTCCTCCAGGCCCGGGGGGTCGAGTTCGAGGCCGACGTGCCCTTTGCCGCCCTGCACGAGCTCCTGCGACCGGCCTATCCCTGGATCGATCGCCTGCCGACAGCTCATGCCGCGGCGCTCCGATCGTCGTTGGGACTCGGCGCCCGACGCGAGGCCGATCGCCTTCTGGTGGGGGCGGCGACCCTGGGGCTGCTCACCAGCTACGCAGAGGAGGCGCCCTTGCTGGTCGTGCTCGACGATGCCCACTGGCTGGACCCGGCTTCGGCCGAGGCGCTGGCCTTCGCGGCGCGCCGCCTGCTGGCCGACCCGGTGGCGCTGCTGGCCAGCATGCGCATGGATGAGCAGTCGGCGCTGGCGGTCGCCGGCCTGCCCGAGCTGGCGGTCTCAGGTCTCGACCGCGCGGCCGCCGCAGCCCTGCTGGAGCGGACCGCGGGTCCGATCCCGCCGGCCGTTGCCCGTTCCGTCCTGGACGCCACCGCCGGCAACCCGCTGGCGGTCGTCGAGCTCGCGGCCGAGGCGGCCAATCTGGGCGTGATCCAGCCCGACAGCCCACTGCCGATCTCGACCACGGTCGAACGCGCCTACCTGCGCCGGACGGTCGACCTGTCCGAGGGCGCCCGGCGGGCGCTGCTGCTGATGGCCGCGGCGGGCGCGGCCGAAGTGGAGGTCTTTGCGGCGGCGGGTTCTGTCCTGGGGCTGCGCCAGGAGGACGTGGAAACGGCGGAGGCCGCCACGGGCCTGGTCGCCGAGCGCGACGGCCGCCTCGATTTCGTGCATCCGCTGGCCCGGGCGGCCGTCTACCACGCGGCCGCCCCGGCCGACCGTCGCGAGGCCCACCGCGCGCTGGCCGAGGTCTTGAGCGCCCCCGAGCATGCCGACCGCCGGGCCTGGCACCTGGCCGCCGCGGCGCTGGGGCGAGACGCGCGGGCGGCGGATGCGCTGGCCGAAGCCGGGAGCAGGGCCCGTGGTCGCACCGCGTATGCGGCCGCGGCCGCCGCGTACGCAGCAGCAGCCCGGCTCACCCACGGCGGGGAGCTGCGAGCGAGCCGGCTGCTGGCGGCTGCCGAAAACGCCTGGCTGGCCGGCCAGGTGGCGCCGGCGGTCGATTTCCTGCGATCTGCGCGGGAGCTGGCCCGGGAGGAGGCGCTCAGGTTGCAGATCGACAACCTGACCGGGCACATCGCCATCCGGCAGGGATCCATCCACGAGGGCCTGCGCACTCAGATCGCGACGGCGGGCGCGCTGCGGAAGACCGATCCCGCCCTGGCGGCCCGGATCGTCGCCGATGCCGCCCTGGCGACCTACGGCGCGGGCTTTCCGGACGAGGTCTGGCCCGCGGCCCTGGCCGCCCTCCGGCTGCTGGGTCCGGAAGCTCCGGCCGAGGTCGTCGTGGTCGTCCTGGTCGCCTGCGGTGCGCTCGCGGTCCTGGGCGGCCACGGGGCCGAGGGGCCGGGGCACCTGCGCGCGGCGCTGGAGCTGTTCGCCCGTGTCGACATCGAAGCCGGCGACCCCCAGGTGCTGCTGGCCGCGGGCATCGCGGGCACCTTCCTGCGCGAGGCCGAGGCCGGCCGCGACCTGCTGGCGCGCGCACAGGCGGGCGCTCGCAACTCGGCGCCGACGGCGGCTTTGCCGGCGGTCCTCTTCCTGATCGCCCGCGACGCTGCCGCGACAGAGCGCTGGTCGGAGGCGCGCGCCTACTACGAGGAGGCGACCAGGATCGCGCGCGAAACCTCCCAGTTCTCGTGGCTGGCCGGGCTGCTGGCCGGACTGGCCTGGCTGTCGGCGCTGGAGGGTCGCGAGGAGGAGTGCCGCGCTCTGGCCGCCGAGGCGGAGGTGCTCTGCGACCGCTACGAGATGGGCCTCTGGCGGGCCTGGGCGCTGATGGGCTTGGCGCAGTTGGAGCTGGGGGCGGGACGTCCTGAGGCTGCACTCCAGACGCTGCTGACCTGCCGGGACACACTGTCCCGAGTGGGGATTCGGGACCCCGACCTGGCGCCGGCCCCCGACCTTGTCGACGCCCATCTCCGCCTGGGACACCAGGCCGAGGCGCGCGCCGCGGCCGCCGGCTACGACGAGCTGGCAGCCGCCAAGGGACAGCCCTTCGCGCTCGCGCGAGCGGCGCGTGTGCGCGGGCTGCTGGCACCCGACACCGACTTCGCTCGCGAGTTCGAAATCGCCCTCCGGCACCACGGGGGCACGCCCGACACCTTCGAGCGCGCCCGCACGCAGCTGTACTACGGCGAGCGTCTGCGACGCGCTCGCAGGCGCGTGGAGGCGCGCGCGCAGCTGCGGGCAGCCATGGCAGCCTTCGACCGGCTGGGCGCGGCACCCTGGGCCGAGCGGGCTTCCGCGGAACTGACGGCAAGCGGCGAGACCGCCCGCCGGCGCGAGGAGGGCCACCGGCTCCAGCTGACCCCGCAGGAGCTGCAAGTCGGCCTGGCCCTGGCCGAGGGCCTCAGCACCCGGGAGGCCGCGGCCAAGCTCTATCTCAGCCCGAAGACGGTCGAGTACCACCTCCGCAACGTCTACGACAAGCTGGAGATCCGCTCCCGCGAGGAGCTGGCGGCCCGGCTAAGACCGGCGGCCGCGGCTCACGAGGCCTGACCACCAGGCCCGGAGCGTGTCCAGGGCGCTGGTCGATTTGTCCTGGACGTTGGCGGGCGGCGGCGGCGCCGCCGACGGTGTCGGGGCCGGTGGCGCGCTGACCAGGTAGAGGTGCTCGTCGGGCCGGGAGTAGCCGTTCTGGCGCGCGACCTCCTCGGCAGCGCTGCCGGTCTGCACGGCCAGGATGTCGCGGCGGTAGGCGTCGTTCTGCTCCTGGAGCTGGGTGTTCTGGTCGCGCAGCGCGGCCGCACCGGCGGCCAGCCGGTTGGCCGTCCACGCTTCCTGGGCGAAGGCGATGACCGCCCAGCCGGCGAGCGCCGCGACAGCGGCGCGCAGAAGCATCCGCCGCGACGGCGCAAGCGCGCGGTCGACGGTGCCAGACGTGGCTCCGACTCTTCTTTGACGCATGGCGGGACGTGTCCGGAGCGAGCGGCAGCCGGCCGCTCAGACTCGCCGACTATACCTCAGCGCGTAGCCGCCCAGGCCTCCTCGAGCTCGTCGGTGCTCAGCTCCCGGTAGGAACGGCCCTGCTCGCGCAGGCGGCGGTCCATCACCTTGTACCGCTCCAGGAAGCGGCGGCCGGAGACGCGCAGGGCGTCCTCCGGATTGACCTTCAGCTTGCGGGCCAGGTTGACCACCGCGAAGAGCAGGTCGCCGACCTCGTCGAACGCCGCCTCCGCCGAGCGCGCGCCCGCCAGCTCGTCGGCCTCCTCGGCCACCGCGGCCGCGGCCGAGCGCGCATCGTCGAAGTCGAAGCCAACTCGCGCCGCCCGCTTCTGGAGTCCCAGCGTCCAGGCCAGCGCGGGCAGCGAGCCCGGGACCCGGTCGAGCGGCGTTTCCTCGGTGCGGCCGGCGGCGTGGGCCTCGCGTGACTTGCGCTCTTCCCAGTTCTTGAGGACCTCCTCGGCGTCCGCCACCTGATCGGTGCCGAAGACGTGGGGATGGCGGGAGACCATCTTCGCGGCCGCCTGCTCGGACACGTCGGCTGCCGTGAAACGACCGTCCTGCTCGGCGATCTCGGCGTGCATCGCGACCTGCAGCAGGAGGTCGCCCAGCTCCTCTTTCAGCTTGTCGTCGTCGCCGGCGTCGATCGCCTCCAGGAGCTCGTAGGTCTCTTCCAGGAGGTACTGACGGAGCGAGTCATGCGTCTGCTCGCGGTCCCACGGGCAGCCGTCCGGCGCCCGCAGGCGCTTGACCACGTCGAAGACCGCGGGCAGTCCCGAGCGATAGGACGGTTCCTCAGGCACCGGCCGCGATTGTCGCAGAGGCGCCGTAGAGGTCCGCCAGGCCCGCCAGCAGGTTGAGCAGGTCCTGCCGCCAGCCCTCGCCCTGGCGGCGGAGCCTGATCTTGTTGGGGCCGATCGCCAGCTTGCCCGGGAACAGCTGCTTCAAGCGCTCGACGTCCAGGGCCCGGTCGGGGTCGACCCGCAGAGTCACCTCGCGCGCGTCGCCGACCACCGCCCGCAAGCCCAGCCGCTGGCCGCGGAGCTTGACCCGCAGGGAGTAGACGAGGTTGTCGAGCTGCGCGGGCGGCCGGCCGTAACGGTCGCGCAGCGAGGCCAGGATGGCCTCCAATCCGGTCTCGTCCTCGGCGCCGGCCAGCTGCCGGTAGGCGCCCAGCCGCAGGCGCTCGTCGCGGATATAGGAACGCGGGATGAAGTGGTCGAGCGGCAGATCCAGGTTCATCTCGGCCGTCGAGAGCACGTCCCCGACCGCCTCCTCCTCGGCCCCGGTCCGCAGCTTGGCCACGGCCGCCTGCAGCATCTGCAGGTACATCTCGAAACCGACCGCCGCGATGGCGCCGTGCTGCTCCGTGCCCAGCAGGTTGCCCGCGCCGCGGATCTCCAGGTCGCGCAGGGCGATCTTGAAGCCCAAGCCCAGCTCGTGCAGCCCCTGGATGACGTCCAGCCGTTTGTCGGCGGCCTCGGTCAGCGAGCGCTTCGGGTCGTAGAGGAAGTAGGAGTAGGCGCGCTTGCCGGCGCGGCCCACCCGGCCCCGCAGCTGGTAAAGCTGGGCCAGGCCGAACATGTCCGCCCGCTCCACCACCAGCGTGTTGACGTTGGGAATGTCGAGGCCGGCTTCGATGATGGTGGTGCAGACCAGAACGTCCTGGCGGCCGGCCGCGAAGTCGACCATGACCTGGGCCAGCTGCTCCTCCTCCATCTGGCCGTGGCCGACCGCCACCCGGGCGCCTGGGACCAGCCGGCGCACGCGTTCGGCGGCCTTCTGGATCGTGCGTACCCGGTTGTGCACGTAGTAGATCTGGCCGCCGCGGTCGAGCTCACGCTGGATCACCTCGGCCACCAGGTTGTCCTCGTCGGCGGTGACGTAGGTCTTGATCGGCTGCCGGTCCTCGGGCGGGGTCTGGATCACGGACATGTCGCGGATCCCGGTGACCGCCATGTGCAGCGTGCGCGGGATGGGCGTGGCCGACAGCGAGAGCACGTCCAGGTTGGCCCGCATTCGCTTCAGGCGCTCCTTCTGCAAGACGCCGAAGCGCTGCTCCTCGTCGATGATCAGAAGGCCCAGGCGCTTGAAACGGACGTCCCGCGAGAGCAGGCGGTGGGTCCCGATCACGATGTCCACGGCGCCCGCCTTGAGCCCCGCCAGCGTCCGCACCTGCTCCTCGTCGGTCCGGAATCGCGAGAGCACCTCCACCGTCACCGGGAAGCCCTGCAGGCGCTCGCCGAAAACCTGGAAGTGCTGCTGGGCGAGCACCGTGGTCGGGGCCAGCAAAGCGACCTGGCGGCCGCTCATCACCGCCTTGAAAGCGGCCCGGAGCGCCAGCTCGGTCTTGCCGAAGCCGACGTCGCCGCAGAGCAGCCGGTCCATCGGCCGCTCCGACTCCATGTCGGCCTTGATCTCGGCCAGCGCCGCCAGCTGGTCCGGCGTCTCCTCATATGGGAACGAGGCCTCCAGCTCCTGCTGCCAGTGACTGTCGGGCAGGAACGCAAAGCCCGGCCGGGCCTCGCGTTGGGAGTAGATCTTGAGCAGGTCCTCGGCCACGTCCTCCGCCGCTCGCGCGGCCCGCTTCCGGGCGCGATCCCAGTCGGCGGTCCCCAGGCGGTGCAGCGCCGGGGTTTCATCGCCACCGCCCAGGAACTTCTGGACCCGGTCCAGGTTCTCGACCGGAACGAACAGCTTGTCGCCCTCGGCGTACTCCAGCTCCAGGTACTCGCGCTGGATGTCTCCCTCCTCGTCGCGAGAGTCGATCAGGCGCATGCCGTGGAACCGCGCGACGCCATGGTCGACGTGCACCACCAGCTCGCCCGGCTGGAACTCCAGCGCCAGCGGCGCCTCGGTACGGCGCCCGCGCGCCGGCCGCGCCAGCGGGCGCCGCACGCGGCCGAAGAGCTCGGAGTCGGAGTACACGAAGAGTCCCAATCCGGCGTTGGCAAAGCCCCCGCGCAGGTCGAGGTCGGCCGCCCACAGGCCAGGGGCGGGCTCCCAGTCGAGGTCGAGCTCGACCTCGGCGCTCGCTCCCAGCACCTCGGTCACGCGCGCCGTCTGCTCGCTGGCCAGGACCACGGCGGCGCCCTCGGCGCGCTCGCGCAGCGCCGCGGGCGCGTCCGGCCGTCCGACGACGGGTTCGATGTCGGACCACCCGAGGTC
>VBEO01000013.1 GCA_005881825.1 Chloroflexota bacterium
ACGCGACGCGGGCGGTCATACGCGACGCGGGCGGTCATGCTGCGAGCTCTGGACCAGGAGGCGGACGCCGCGGCCGCCGACCGCCGGGCTTTGGAGCTGACCAGCAATCCCGCCGAGCGGGCGTTGATCTCGCGGCGCCTGGAGGGGCTGGCCTAGCTCCGCCCGCCGCTCATCTGCTGCAGGACGACCAGCTGGTCGCCCTCGTGCAGCTCCGCCGCCAGCCGCTCGCGAATGTCGTCCTCGTTGAGGAAGAGGTGCACGTGCTCGCGGACGTGGCCCTCCTCGTCCAGGAGGTGGGTGCGCAGCAGCGGATGCCGGGCGAAGGCGTCGTCCAGCGCCTGGCGCGCGGTCTCCCCCGTGACCCGGATCCGGGTGCTGCCACCGGCCGCAGATGCGAGCATGCTGGGCAGCCGCAGCTCGATCGAGGTCACCGCTCGATGGCGGCCAGCGCCTCGATCCGCGGAAGCAGCCCCGGCAGCCGCCGCCAGTTCTCGCCCTCGTCGTAGCTGGCGTAGACCTCGCCACCGGTCGTCCCTATGTAGACGCCCGGCTGGTCGTGGCCGTCGACGGCCATCGAGTTGCGCAGCACGCCGCTGAAGCTGGGCTCGCCGAGTCCGTTATGCGTGCGCGTCCAGCGGTCGCCGCCGTCGTCGGTCCGGTAGACACCCGGTTGGCCGTCCGGGAACATCCGGAACTGATCCGACTCCTGGGGCACGATGAACAGCGTCCGCGGCTTGCGCGGGTGCATGACCATGGGGAACCCGAAGTGGGTGGGGAGGCCGTTCTCGATGCGCTCCCAGTTGTCCCCGCCGTCGGTGCTGCGGAAGACCCCGATGTGGTTCTGCTGGTACAGGCGAGCAGGCTCGGTGGGGTCCTGCACGAACTTGTGCACGCAGCGGTTGATCTCGGTGTACTTGGGATCCTCGTCCGGAATCGTCGCCTGCACGCCGCGGTTCTTGATCGCCCATGAGGCGCCGCCATCGTCGCTCCGGAAGATGCCGACCGCGCTGATCCCGATGTAGATCCGGTTGGGGTCGCGGGCGTCGGGCACGATGGTGTGCAGGCAGAGGCCGCCCGCGCCCGGGTTCCAGTCCTCGCGCGTGGGGTGGGTGTCGAGGCCGCGATTGAGCTCCCAGCTCTGGCCGCCGTCGCCGCTGGCGAAGAGCGCCGCCTGGGCCACTCCGCAGAGCAGGCTGCCCTCGGCCTGCCCCGGAGCCAGGCTCCAGATCTGCTGCAGCTTGCGGGGAGAGCCTTCAGGGAAGGCCGGCGAGCCGGCCACCGGCTCCCAGTTGTCCCCGTAATCCCGGCTGCGCTCCAGGTGCGCCCCATAAACGCGGCTGGAGAGCCCGGCCCAGAAGGTGCGGTCGCGCGCGACATGGCGCAGGGAGTAGACCTGCCAGCCCTTGTGCATCGGTCCACGCAGCGACCAGGACTCGCGGCGGTCATCGGAGTCGAGTGCGAAAAGCCCCTTCTCGGTGCCCACGAACAACGTGGTCGACATGGCGTCCTATTCTCCTCGAGGTTAAGACGGAGAAGACGCCGGGTCTTCACCCCCTAGACGGCCGATGCCGGCGTCACGGGGCCCGGCCCGTCGTCGTCACGCAGCTGAGGCTGCGCTCCCTCCTAGTGCCACCCCTTCCTTGGCCTCGGCGCGTCGAGGTGGCGAATCCCTCGCCGCCCCCTCCGCCTTAACCTCGTGGCGTGGCAGGGCTGCGTGGGGAGGTGCGCGCCTTCCTGGCCGAGGGCGGCTTCGAAACCCACTGCGACGCCTGGCTTTCGGGCCACGACCCTGAGTTCAGCCGGCGCCTGGCCGAGCGGGGCTGGGTGGGCATGACCTGGCCCAAGCGGTACGGCGGCCAGGAACGCAGCCAGCTGGAACGGTACGCGGTGCTCGAGGAGCTGCTGGCCGCGGGCGCGCCGGTGGCGGCGCACTGGATAGCCGACCGCCAGACGGGCCCGCTCCTCCTTCACTACGGCACCGAGGCGCAGCGCCAGGAGTTCCTGCCCGCGATGGCCCGCGGCGAGTGCTTCTTTGGGATCGGCATGTCCGAGCCCGACGCGGGCTCCGACCTGGCCAGCGTCCGCACCACCGCGCGGCGGGTCGAGGGCGGGTGGCTGCTGAACGGCACCAAGGTCTGGACCAGCCACGCCCACCGCTCCCATTTCATGATCACGCTGGTCCGCACCTCGGCCCTGGGCGAGGACCGCCACCAGGGCCTCAGCCAGCTCGTCGTCGACCTCCGGGGTCCCGGGGTCAGCGTGCGCCCGATCGAGCTCCTGACCGGCGAGCCGCACTTCAACGAGGTCGTGTTCCAGGACGCGCTGGTGCCCGAAGAGCGGCTGGTCGGCGCGGAGGGCGACGGGTGGCGGCAGGTCACCTCCGAGCTCGCGTATGAACGCAGCGGGCCGGAGCGCTTCCTGTCCACCTTCCCGCTCCTGGTCGAGACCGTGCGCGAGCTGGGTCCGGATCCCGGCGAGGCGGGCGCCCGCGCGCTGGGGGCCCTTTATGGGCGGCTGAGCGCTCTGCGCGGCCTCTCCATGGACGTGGCCAGGCGCCTGGAGGCGGGCGAGGCGCCCAACCTCGAAGCCGCGCTGGTCAAGGACCTGGGCACCCGTTTCGAGCGCGAGGTGGTGGAGACCGCGCGCTTGCTGGTCCCGCCCGACTCGGCCGGCGAGGCCTTCCAGCGCCTGTACCGGCAGGCGGTCGCCCACGCGCCTGGCTTCACGCTGCGCGGCGGCACCAACGAGATCCTGCGCGGCATCGTGGCCCGGGGCCTGGGCCGATGAGCGAGGAGCGCCGGCTGCTGGTCGAAACCGCGCACCAGGTTTTCGGACGCCCAGGCGTGGACGCCTGGCGCGAGGTCGACAAGGCCGGCCTGGCCGACCTGGGCACCGACGCCGACCTCGCCGACGTGGCGGCCGTGATCAGGGTCTCGGCCTACGAAGGCACTGACATCGATTTCGCCGAGCGCGTGATGCCGGAGCTGGGGGATCCCCAGCGCCGGGGCGCCCTGATGCGGGCGATCCAGATCGTGGGCGCCCTGGAGCGCGTGCGCGACCTGACCGTCGCCTACGCGGCCGAGCGCCGCCAGTTCGGGCAACCGCTCAACCGATTCCAGGCGGTTCAGCAGATGTTGGCCGAGCTGGCGGGCGAGGTGGCGCTGGCGGCGACGGCGGTGGAGACCGCGGTCGCGGACCCGCTTTCGGCCAAGCTGGTCGCCTCGGCCAAGGTGGCGGCCGGCGGCGCCGCCGGCCGCGGGGCGACCATCGCGCACCAGGTGCACGGCGCCATCGGATTCACCCACGAGCACCAGCTGCACCGGTGGACCACCAAGCTCTGGGCCTGGCGGGACGAGTTCGGCACCGAGTCAGCCTGGGCCGAAGCGCTCGGCGACCTGGTCGCCCGCGCCGGCGCCGATCGCCTGTGGGAGGTGGTGACCGGGGAATGAGCGAAGTTCTCTACGCGGTCCGCGAAGGGGTGGCGACCCTCACGCTGAACGCGCCCGAGCGGCGCAACGCCTTCACCGCAGCCATGGTCGAGGAGTTCCTGGAGGCCTGCGCGGCGGCGGACGCCGACCCCTCGGTGGGGGCGGTGCTGGTGCGCGCCGAGGGCGAGTCCTTCTGCGCGGGCGCGCACCGCGCCTCACTGGCGGAAGCCGGCCGCGATCCTGCGGAATCCGGGCGCTTTCGCGGGCTTGGCCTCACGTACAGCGCCTTCGTGCGGGTCGGGGACCTGCTGGCGCCCTCCATCGCCTCCACCCCGGCGGCGGTCACTTCGCGCTGCTGGGCCGGCTCGCGGGCCGCGAGGCCGCGGCCGCGATGTCGGTCTTCGGCGAGGAGATCGACGGTCGCCGGGCGGCCGAGCTGGGGCTGGCCTGGGCGGCGGTGCCGGAGGCCGAGGTCGAACCGCGGGCGCTGGAGCTGGCCCGGCGGGTAGCCGCCGACCCCGAGTTGGCGCGGGCCGCCGCCCGCTCACTGCGGCTGGAGCTGGGGCCGCCGGCGGTGCCCTGGCCGGCCGCCCTGGAGCTCGAAAAGGCGGTCCAGATGTGGTCATTGCGCCGCCGGGCGGAGAATCAGCGGCCATGAGCGCGGCCGTGGAGCATTTCAACCGCCGCCTCCTGCGGGCCCGCGACGCCATGGACCGCACCTACGACCAGCCGCTCGACATCCCCAGCCTGGCCAGCATCGCCTGCATCTCGGAGGCGCACTTCATCCGCAGCTTCCGGGCCACCTTCGGTGAGACGCCGCACCGTTACCTCCAGCGGCGGCGGGTGGAACGGGCCATGTTCCTGCTGCGCGAAACCGATCGGGACGTGACCGACATCTGCGCCGACGTCGGATTCAGCAGCCTTGCCACCTTCAGCCGCACCTTCCGCGAGATCGTGGGCGAGTCGCCGACGTCATACCGCCTGAACGCGCCGCGGGCGGTGGCGCCGACCTGCTTTTTGATGGCCGCCATGCGACCGAGCAGTTTTGGAACAGCGGGCTCGCCGAACGGCCAATAGCATCGGCGGCATGTTCAACAACATCTCCGTCACCACGATCTTTGTCCTCGACCAGGACCAGGCCCTCGACTTCTACGTCAACAAGCTCGGCCTGGAGCAGGGCAGCGACATCAAGGCCGGCCCCTCGCGCTGGCTGACGGTGCGCGTGCCCGGCGACCCCACGCATGAGATCTACCTGCAGGAGCCGGGTCCTCCGGCCCACGACGAGGCCACCGGCCAGCAGATCCGGGAGCTGGTCAGCAAGGGCGCCATCGGCTGGTTCGCCCTGCTCACCGGCGACTGCCGGAAGACGGCCGAGACCTTGAAGGAGCGCGGCGTGGAGTTCACGCAGGAGCCGACCGAGCACTTCTACGGAATCGACTGCGGCGTCCGGGACCCCTTCGGCAACCACATCCGGATCCTGCAGCCGGCCAAGGTCGCCGCCGGCACCGCCGTCTGACCGGCTAGGTCACTACCCCCCGCGCGCGCAGGTCCGCTACGCGCGCGGGGTCGTAGCCGAGGACCTCGCGCAGCACCTCCTCGGTGTGCTGGCCCAGGACCGGGGCGGCGGTCATGGGCTCATGGCCGTGAGCACCGAAGCGCAGGGCGCGGCCGGTGGTGGGGATGCGGCCCAGCCGCGCGTGCTCGACCTGGATCACCATCTCGCGGGCGCGCACCTGGGCGTGGTTCAGGACCTGGCTGACCTTGAGCACGGGGCCATGGGGCACGTCCTCGGCTTCGAAGATGCGCTCCCACTCGGCGGTCGTCCGTTTGCGGGTTTCCGAATTGACCAGGTCGTCGACTTCCTGGCGGCGCCGAACCCGTTCCTGGTTGGTTCGGTAGCGCGGGTCCGATCCCAGCTCCGGGCGTCCGACGGCGCGCGCGATCTTGGGCCAGAAACCCTCCCCCAGGTTTGCGATGACGATGTGGCCGTCCGCCGTCTCATAGGTGCCGTACGGCGACACCGAAGGGTGGCTGGCGCCCACCGGCTCCACGTCCTCGCCGGTCATGAAGTAGCGGCCGGCGTACTGCGTCAGCAGCCCGACCATGGCATCCATCATCGAGACGTCGACGAACTGACCTTGACCCGTGCGCTGGCGCTCGACGACCGCGGCCAGCATGCCCACCGCCGCGAAGAGCCCGGCGCTGAGGTCGGCCATGGGCAGCCCCATGCGCAGAGGCCGGCCGCCCGGCTCGCCGGTGACGCTCATGGCGCCGCCCATCGCCTGGATGGCGACGTCGAAGGCACTCCGGCCCGCGTAGGGGCCTGTCTGCCCGTAGGCCGAGATCGAGCAGTACACGATGTCCGGCCGCACGGCGCGCACCGACTCGTAGTCGAGGCCCAGGCGCTGGATCACGCCGGGCCGGAAGTTTTCCACGCAGACGTCGCACGCGCGAGCCAGGTCGAGCACCACCTGGCGGCCGTCCGGCTGCTTCATATCGACCACGATTCCCCGCTTGTTGCGGTTGATGGTCAGGAAGTAGTGGCTTTCGCCGTCGCGCAGCGGCGCGATGTGGCGGGTCTCGTCGCCGTCGCCCGGCCGCTCCACCTTGATCACGTCCGCGCCCAGGTCGGCCAGCAGCGATGTGGCGAACGGACCGGCCAGGACGCGGGTGAGGTCGAGCACCCGGATTCCCGCCAGCGGTCCGCCCATGGCGACGAGGTTAAGCCGGAGGCGGCGCCGAGAGGTTCGGGTCGAAGATCCGTCGCTGTCTCCGGCTGAACCTCGAGGGTAAGCTCGCGAGCAGTTTGGATTTCGCGCTCACCGATCTCCAGCGGTCGCTGCGCGAGGAGGTCCTCGCGCTCGGCAAGCGGTTCCCCCTCGACTGGTGGGCGGAGCGGGATCGCGCCGGGGAATACCCGTGGGAGTTTGTGCGTGCCTGCGCCGAGCGTGGCTGGCTGGGCCTGGTCGTGCCCGAGTCTTACGGCGGCGCCGGGCTGGGCATCAGC
Organism: Chloroflexota bacterium; assembly: GCA_005881825.1. Lineage (GTDB taxonomy): Bacteria > Chloroflexota > Dormibacteria > Dormibacterales > Dormibacteraceae > CF-28. The sequence continues at coordinate 6,436 of VBEO01000013.1, forward strand.
GAGGCAGCCGTCCTCCTGCACGCGGTCGGCGAGACCGGGGCCGGCCTCTCCGGCGCCTCGGCCGTGCACTTCTACGTCTTCCCGATCACGCCCGTGATCCGCCACGGCTCCGAGGCACTCAAGCAAGACGTGCTCCCGCGAGCGGCGCAGGGCGAGCTGCTGACCGCGTTCGGCGTCACCGAACCAACGGCGGGCACCGACACCTCGCGCATCGAGACACGCGCCGAACGCCAGGGCGGCCGCTGGTTGATCAACGGCCAGAAGGTGTGGACGACCAACGCCCAGAACGCGGCCAAGATCCTGCTTTTGACGCGCACTTCACCCCGGGATGACGCGGCGCCCTTCGAGGGCATGACGCTGTTCCTCGCCGACCTCGACCGCGATGCCTGCGAGGTGCGCCGGATCGAGAAGCTGGGACGGGCGGCGGTCGACTCCAACGAGGTCTTCATCCACGACCTGGTGGCCACGGACGAGCAGGTCGTGGGGGAGGTCGGCCGCGGCTTTCAGCACCTCCTGGACGGCCTCAACCCCGAGCGCATCGTGATCGGAATGGAAGCCTGCGGGATCGGCCGCGCCGCCCTCCGCCTGGCTTCCGCCTACGCCCGCGAGCGGGTCGTCTTCGACCGTCCCATCGGCGCCAACCAGGCGGTGGCGCATCCCCTGGCCCGGGCCTGGGCCGACCTGGAGGCTGCCGAGCTGGTGGGCATGAAGGCGGCCTGGCTGTACGACCAGGGCCGGCCCTGCGGACTGGAGGCCAACACCGCCAAGCTGCTGGGCGCCGACGCCGGCTTTGCAGCCTGCGATGCGGCGCTGCAGGCCCACGGCGGGTTCGGCTACGCCCGCGAGTACCACGTGGAGCGGCTGTGGCGCGAGGTGCGGCTGGCCCGCATCGCGCCCATCTCGCAGGAGATGGTGCTCAACTTCCTGGCCCAGCGGGCGCTTAACCTTCCCAGGTCCTACTGATGTCCTCCACTGTGGTGCGCGGCGGCTGCTCCCATGACTGTCCGGACAGCTGCGCCTGGGAGGTGACGGTCGAGGACGGCCGCGCGGTGAAGCTGGCCGGCGACCCCAACCATCCCTACACGCGCGGAACGCTCTGCGCCAAGGTCAACCGCTACCTCGACCGCGTCTACAGCCCCGACCGGGTCCTGCACCCGCTCCGCCGCACCGGCGCAAAGGGCGAAGGCCGCTTCGAGCGCGTTTCCTGGGAGGAGGCGGTCGCCGATATCGCCGCCCGTCTCCAGACCGTGGCGGCCGAGTTCGGCGCCGAGGCGATCCTCCCGTTCAGCTTCGCCGGCAACATGGGCCTGGTCCAGTACGCCGGCATGGACCGTCGCTTTTTCGCGCGTCTCGGCGCCAGCCGCCTGGAGCGCACGATCTGCGGCAACACGGCCAATGCCGGGGTGGCCGCCGTCCTCGGCACCAGCACGGGCATGCTGCCCGAGGACATCGTCCACAGCCGCCTGATCCTCCTCTGGGGCACCAACACGGTGGTCACCAACGTCCACCTCTGGCCGTTCGTCCGTCAGGCCCGCGAGGCCGGCGCCAGGGTGGTGGTCATCGACCCGGTGCGCACCCGCACCGCAGAGGAGGCCGACTGGCACGTCCAGCCGCTGCCCGGCTCAGACGGCGCGCTGGCGCTGGGGATGATCAACGTGATCGCGGCCGAAGGGCTCGAGGACCGCGACTACCTGGAGCGCTACTGCTCTGGGTGGGAGGCTCTGCGCGAGCGGGCGGGCGCTTTCCCGCCAGAACGCGTGGAGCGGCTGACCGGAGTGCCGGGCGAGCAGGTGGTGGAGCTGGCGCGCGCCTACGCCACCACCCGCCCCGCCTGCATCCGGACCCTGGTCGGACCCGAGAAGCACGCCCACGGCGGCCAGACCTTTCGGGCCCTGGCCTCGCTTCCCTGCGTCACCGGCGCCTGGCGGGAGGTGGGGGGCGGCCTCCTGCACTGGACCCGCAGCCTCTTCTCGGACGGGCTCAACACCCGCGCGGTGGCCCGCACCGACATCCGCGGTCCCCGCGCGCGCTCCCTCAACATGGTCCAGCTGGGGCGGGTGCTCAACGATCCCGACCTGGAACCGCCGGTCAAGGCGCTGGTCGTTTTCGACTGCAACCCGGCCTCGGTGCTCCCCAACCAGAACCTGGTGCGGGCGGGGCTGGCCCGCGACGACCTCTTCACAGTGGTCAGCGACCTCTTCCGGACCGACACCGCGCTCTACGCCGACTACCTGCTGCCGGCGACTTCGTTTATCGAGCACTGGGACGTGCTCTTCCCCTGGAGTCAGACCTACGTGGTGCTCAACCGCCCGGCCGTGGAGCCGGTGGGCGAGGCCATCTCCAACGGCGAGCTTTTCCGGCGCCTGGCGGCGGCCATGGGCTTTGACGACCCGCACCTGCAGGACAGCGACGAGGACATGGTCCGGGCCGCCCTCGACAGCGAGCATCCGCACATGCACGGCATCGACGCTGAGCGCCTGCTGCGGGAGGGGTGGGCGCCGCTGAACCTGCCCAGGCCGTGGCTGCCCTTCGCCGAGGGCAATTTCCCGACCGCCTCCGGCCGCGCCGAGCTGTGGACGGAGGACTATCTGGAGCCGGAGGCCGAGGCTGGCCTGCCGCTGGTGCTGGTCAGCGCCAAGACGCCGCTGCACTTCCTCAACTCGTCGTACTCGCACTTGCCCAGGCACGCCCGCGGCGAGGAGCTGTGCGTCGAGCTGTCCGCCGTCGATGCCGCCGCCCGCGGCGTCGCCGACGGCGACCGGGTGCGCGTGCACAGCGCACGCGGTGAGCTGACGCTGGTCGCACGGCTGCGCGATCGCGTGCGTCCAGGTGTGGTCGCCATCCCGCACGGCTTCTGGGGGGCGGGCGCCAACGTGCTGACCTCGGACGGCCTCGCCGACCTGGGCGGCGGCGGCGACTTCTACGGCACGCGGGTCGAAGTCAGCAAAGAGACTCCTCCCCACGCAGTGGGGAGGTCCGTCGCCGCGCTCAGCGGCGAGGCGGAGGGGGTCGCGGTCAGCCTGGAACCGTAGCCTCCAGGTGGAGCCGGTCCCAATCGGAGTACGGGCCGATCACGTGGATGATGTGGCCGAACCCGGCCTGCTCCAGCAGGCTGGCCGCGATCCCCGCCCTGTACCCGACGCCGCAGTGCACGGCCACCGGGGCATCGCGGGGCAGCTCGTGGGCATGGTGCTCGATGGCGGCGACCGGCAGGTGGACGGCGCCGGGCACGTGGCCGTGCACCCACTCGTCTTCGTTGCGCGCGTCGATCACGGTGGTGGGCTCGGCGGAGAGGATCCAGGTCGCCAGGTCCTCGATCTCAGCGGTTTCGAAGCTGCGCAGCTCGCGACCGCTGGCTGCCCAGGCGTCAATCCCGCCATCGAGGTACCCGAGCACGGCGTCATAGCCGATCCGGAAAAGCTGACGATGGGCGTCGGCGAGCTGCTCCTCTGAATCCCCGACCAGCACCAGCGGCCGGTCGATCGGCAGCACCCAGCCCACCCAGGCCGAGAAGGGCCCGTCGAAGCCGATGCAGTAGCTGCCCGGGATGTGGCCGCGGTCGTAGTCGCGGCCGCGCCGCATGTCGACCAGGGCCGCGCCCTGCTTGCGGTGCATGTCGGCGAGATCGGCAGTCAGCCGCTTCAGCTGCGGGAGATGGCGCCCGACCAGCGGTGCGCCCCTGCGGTTGAGCGGGCTCATCTCCTTGTAGTAGGTCGGGTAGGGGCCCTGGTGGAGGGCGCGGGCGATGAAGGGCATGAGCTCGGTGGTCTTCATGAAGACGTTGCCGGCTCGCTGCTCGGCCAGGGTGCTCGTGCGCTGGTTGCTGCTGGCGGCGCCGCAGAAGGAGCCGCCGCCGTGGGTGGGGTAGAGGGCGGCGGTGTCGGGTAGGTCGCGCAGGCGCACGTGCACAGTCCGAAACGCCTCGAAGGCGAGGTGGGTCGCCAGGTGAGGCCCGAAGAGGTCGGTGCGCGCGATCGCGCCCACCATCAAGGCGCCGCCGCTGAAGAGCGCCTCCACCTCACCGGCCGGGCTCCGCAGCGCGTAGCTGAGGTGCTGGGGCGTGTGGCCGGGGGTGTGCCGGGCGCGCAGCGAGAAGCGCCCGAGCGGCACGTCCTGCCCGTCCCTCAAAGGGTCGAAGTCGAACTCGAGGTCGGAGTCGTGGGCGGCGTAGATCCGGGCCCCCGCCTCCTTGGCCAGCTCGCGCGCGCCCGAGACGAAGTCGTTGTGGACGTGGGTTTCGACCGAGCCCGTGATGCGCAGGCCGAGATCGTCGGCGCGGTCGAGGTATTGGGCGACGTCGCGCAGCGGATCCACCACCACGGCTTCGCCGGAGTCGGGATCGGCGACCAGGTAGCTCGTGTTTCCCAGCTCGCGAGCGGTGAAAAGCTCGACTTGGGGGGTCCCAGGCATTGGCGCAAAATCTACCCCCGGCGTCGGCGTGGCGGAACGGTAGACGCGCTGGATTTAGGATCCAGTGGCCGAAAGGCCGTGGAGGTTCGATTCCTCTCGCCGACACCAGCCCTAGACTCTCGGCCGTGCGCCTGAGCGAACCCGAGCTGCGAGTCTGGCTGGCCTTTCTGAGCGCGCAGCACTCCCTGCTGACCAGCCTGGACGGGGAGCTCCAGCGCGAGCATGGCATCTCGCTCCCCTACTACGAGGTATTGCTCTTCCTATCCCGTGCCCCCGACCGCCGGATGCGCATGGCCGAGCTGGCCCGCAGCGTGCTGCTCAGCCCCTCGGGGCTGACGCGGCTGGTCGACCGCATGGTGGCCGATGGCACTGTCGAGCGGCTGCCCTGTCCCGGCGACGCACGCGCCGCCAACGCGCACCTGACCGACAAAGGCTTCGCCAAGCTCCGCCGGGCGGCCCGCACCCACGTGCGCGGTATTCGCGAGCACTTCCTGGACCGCCTCGACGAGGACCAGCGCGAAGGCTTCCGCTGCACCCTGGAGCGCCTCACCAGCTAGCAAGAAATCGGCCCTCGCGCGCGTCATACATCGGCATGGCTGGGGGCACCGGACCCGGCGCCGAATGGCTCGGCCGGGAACTCGGGGGCTATGTCGTCCTGGACGTCATCGGAGTGGGCGGCATGGGCATCGTGCTCCGCGGAGAGCACCAGCTGCTGGGCAGATCAGCGGCCATCAAGACCGCCCGCCCTGACATCGTCCTGGATCCCGGTTTCGAGCGCCGCTTCCTGCTCGAGGCCAGGGCCGTGGCCGCGCTCAACCACCCGGCCATCGTCCGCCTCTACGACTTCGCGTTCGAAGGCGACATCCCCTACATGGTCATGGAGATGGTCGAGGGCCGGACTCTCGATGAGCTGCTGGACGGCCCCATCGAGCCCCGGGTGGCGGTCGAGGTCCTGCTGCCGATCGCCGGCGCCCTCGACTACGCCCACCATCACGGCGTCGTCCACCGCGACGTCAAGCCCTCCAACATCCTGCTCGCCGACGACGGCCGGACGCTGATCATGGATTTCGGCCTGGCCTGCTTCCAGGGCTTCTCGCTGGCCACGGATCCGAGCTCGGTTCTGGGCACTCCGGACTACATCGCACCCGAGCAGCTGAACGGCGGCCGCGCCAACGCCCGCAGCGACGTCTACTCGCTGGCCGCCATCGTGTATGAGATGGTGAGCGGCAAGAAGCCGTTCACCGGAGCCACCTGGATGGAGGTGGCCAGCCGCCGCCTCACCGAGCCCGCCCCTCGCCTGGAGGGGGTGCCCTGGGAGTTCGCCCAGGCGCTGGCCGACGGCATGGACCGCAACCCGCCGATCCGCCCGGAGGGCCCGCTCGCCCTGCTGGGCTCGTTGGCTTACGGCCTCGGCCTAGCGGTGACCCTCGATGACCATCAGCCCGCCCTGCGGCCCCTTGCAGCCGTAAACGCGGTCCACTGACAAGCCCATCGCGACCGTGCCGAGCGGGCGGCCGCCGTACCTCGCCAGCTGGGCGGCGACCTGGCTGGTGACAGGGATCCCGTTGACGCTGGCTGCCACCAGCGTCACTCCCAGGAGGGGCGGGGCGGCGTAGATCGCGGCCGTGCCGGCCAGGTTTGTCCCGGAGTAGTTGAAGTGGGTCGAGACGGCGGCGCCGCCCGCGGTCGGGTCGAGGTTCACCCCGGCGTCGCCCAGGCCCGACCCGGCGAAGGCGTTCTTGACATCGGAGTCGGCGATGCCAAGCCGCACCGGCCCGGCATCGCCGAAGTCACTGGCCTGCGTGGTGCGGCAGGGCGGATTGGTGGCGAAGCTGGCCGACCAGGCCTCGGGCGCCGCGAGTGAGATGCCGGTGACCCGGCCGACATAGGCTCCCGGGGGCACCGCCGGGACCCTGACCACGATCGGAGGCGGCCCCTGTCCGGTCGCGACCACCTGGTTCTGAGCGTTCAGGATCTCCAACTTCATCAGCGAGCCCGGGTAGGAGAGCGCGACCGTCAGGTCACCGCCCGGCGTGTCATACACCGCCGTGGTGGCGGTGCTGCCCTGCGCCAGCGGCGCCGGGCTGGGGCTCGTTTGCAGGGTGCCCTTCTGGTTGCCGTTCCCGGCCACCGTCTCGCTGCCGCTGGGGCCGTTGCTGAGCAGGAAGGGATCGCCCGGCTCAGGAGCGATGGCGGCCGGCGACCCCGCCCGCCCACCGCCGTCGACCACGGCCTGCTGGCCCGCGTTCAGGCTGACGCTGTTCTGGCGGGCGCCCAGCTGGAGCTTGCCCACGAAGAGCTTGACCAGGATGGTGCCGTCCGGACGGACGTAGATTTCGAACTCGGTGCCTCGCGCCTCGGCGTCGATGCCGTGGCCCTTGACCGCGAACTGACCGCCGCCGGCCAGTCTCTGGACCGTGGACAGCGTCCGCCCCACCTCCTGCTGCAGGTTGGCGTGGTGAAGCCGCCCGTGGGAGTCGAGGGTGGCCTCGATGATCCCGACCTGGGTGCTGGTCGCGAGCCGGGTGATGCTGCCATCGGGGAAGTTGATCGCG
>VBEO01000066.1 GCA_005881825.1 Chloroflexota bacterium
CGTCGACGTGATCGGCGGCGAGGTCAAATGCATGGTCTTCGGCGGCATCGTGGCCGCCATCTGCATCTACAAGGGCGTCACCGCGCGCGGCGGAGCCGAGGGCGTGGCGCGTGCGGTGCACTCGTCCGTGATCTAGTCCTTCATCGCCATCCAGGCCTTCGAGTACCTGTACACCCCCACCGTGCTGGCGCTGTTCCACAACGCCATCACGCTGCGATGACAACCCTGAGCTGATGGCAGCCAAGGCGCAGCGGATCCAGGTCACGCCGCCACCGTTCTGGGCCCAGGGCTTCACCATCTTCGAAGTCCTCGGCGACATCGTGGTCTTCGCCGCGCGCGCGCTGGGACAGATCCCGCGCAGCCTGCGCTACACGGGTGAGATCTGGTGGTATGCCGCTTTTCTGGCCATCAGCAGCACGCCGGTGGCGCTGGTGATCACCTATTTCAGCGGTTCCGAATGTTCGGTCGAGGCCTACTACTCGCTGCACCAGCTGGGCGGCGCGGAATCGCTGGCCGGCGTCTTCAACGCGCTCTGCGACATGCGCGAGATCACGCCGCTCTTCTTCGGCTTCGCGATCGGCGCCAAAGTGGGCTGCGGCATCGTGGCCGAGCTGGGCACCATGCGAATCAACGAGGAGATCGACGCACTTGAAACCATGGGCGTGCCCAGCGTGCCGTTCCTCGTCAGCACCCGAATGCTGGCGGCGCTGATGGTGATGCCGCTGATGTACGTGCTCAGCCTGGCCGCCAGCTTCCTGGCCAGCTGGATCGTGCAGCACTTCCAGATCGGCTTGGTCAGCGATGGCATCTACTTCAACTACTTCTGGAGGTACACCAACCTGCAGGACCTGGCCTATTCCATGATCAAGGCGATCACGTTCGCCTTCACGATCATCTGCGTGGCCGTGTACTACGGCTACCACGTGACCGGCGGCGCGGTCGGCATCGGCCGCGCGGTGGCCAAGACGATGGCCGTCTCGCTGGTCATGACAGTCGTCCTCAACGCGGTGCTGACCCAGGTTTTCTGGGGCCAGAATCCCAACCTTCCGATTCCCACTTAGAGGCGCAGAAAAGAAAGAAATGGCTGTGACCGTCGAGCACCGTTCACCGCGTCAGCAGAACCCGCAGTCGACGCTGATCGAGTGCAAGGACGTGCACAAGGCGTTCGGCGGCCACTCCGTGCTTTCCGGTGTCACCTGCAGCATCCCGGAGGGCGAGATCACTGTGATCATGGGCCCCTCGGGAACCGGCAAATCGGTGCTGCTGCGCCACTTCGTCGGGCTCCTGATCCCCGACCGCGGCGACGTCCTGGTGGACGGCATGAGCGTCCCCAGGATGAGCGAGGACGAGCTCCTGGAGCTGCGCCGCGGCATGGGAATGCTGTTCCAGGACGGGGCGCTCTTCAGCTCCATGAGCCTGTTCGACAACGTCGCTTTCCCGCTCCGCCAGCACACCAAGAAGAGTGAGAAGGAGATCCGCGAGATCGTCATGGACCGGCTCAAGGAAGTCGGTCTGGCGGGCGCCGAGAAGAAGATGCCGAACGAGCTCTCGGGCGGCATGCGCAAGCGCGCCGGCTTCGCAAGGGCGCTGGTCCTGCAGCCCAAGATCCTGCTCTTCGACGAGCCTGATTCAGGCCTGGATCCGGTGCGCACCGCGCTGCTCTGCGAGCTGATCAAGGAGATCCAGCGCAAGTACAAGTCGACCGCGATCATGATCAGCCACGACACCAAGGCGGTCTTCGAGGTCGCCGATGACGTGATCCTCCTGCACGACGGCAAGGTCGTCGACCAGGGCTCCAAGGAAGACATCCAGAAGTCGGACAAGGAGTTCACCAAGCAGTTCATCCGGGGGGCGGTCGAAGGCCCGCTGGCCATGGACTGAGCGATGGAACCCACCTGATGGCCTGGCTCACCCTGCTCCTGGCGAAGGCGAAATGGGCCGCGGCGTTCGCCGCCGTGGTCGGCCTCACCATGTGGCTGCCTCGCCAGCTGGACCCCTTCCCAGGCCCGTACCAGGTGCAGGTCCCGCTCGCGGACGCTTCCGGGCTCTATCCCGGCAGCGACGTGGAGATCGCGGGCGCCAAAGCCGGCAGCATCGAGTCCCTGACCCTGCGCAACGGCCTGGCGGTCGCCACCATCAGCATCGATCCTCAGCGCGCGCCGGTCCGCCGCGACGCCACCGTCGACCTGCGGCCCAAGAGCCTGCTGGGTGAGAAATACCTGGCGATCGATCCCGGCAAGTCGGGCGACGCACTGCCCTCGGGGGCCACGCTCGGGCGCTCGGCTGTAAGCCAGTCGGTTGAGCTGCAGGACGTCTTCAACACCTTCGACCAGCCCACGCGCGACAAGCTCCAGGTCCTGATCGACCAGCTGGGCGGTGGGCTGGCGGGTGAGGGGGAGGTCCAGAACCAGGGCATCAGCGCCGGCTCCAAAGACCTCAACGACCTGGCGGCGGTCGCCGACACCCTGGCCCAGAAGGACAAGGAGCTGCAGCAGGTCATCCAGTCGCTGTCGGTGGTCACCGATGAGCTCTCACGGTCCGACCGCCGCGACCAGCTGGGCGCACTCATCCGCAACACCGACGCCCTCATGAAGGACCTGGCCGACCAGGACGCCACCCTCAAGCGAGCACTGGTCGCCACCGACATGGCGCTGGCGCGGACCAACACCGCGCTGGCCGGCACCGGCGGCAACCTCAACAGCATCAACCAATCGTTGGGCACCACGGTGCCGGAGCTGAGCGGCCTCACCGGCGACCTGGGGACCGGCCTTGACTCATTGATGCCGAACCTCGGTCTCTTCATCAAGGGCATCCAGGAAGGACCGGTGGTTTTCGGCGGCCAGGACGGAGTCGGCTATGCCACTCGCATCGGGCTGGTCTTCGGTCCCGCGACGGCCGGGGCCTCGACGGCGCCACTCGGTCCAGGAATCAACGTCCCCGGTCCGGTCAGTGCTGACTCTCTGGGCGGAGCCGTGCAGTTCCTGCTCAGCACCCCCAGCCCCAAGCCGGTGACCCAGCCATGAGAGGCAAGAAGAACCTACCGATCTTTCTGGGCTATGCCGTGGCCAGCCTGGTCACGCTCGCCTATCTGGCGACCCAGATGGGCGGTGAGTTCTTCCTTCAAGGCACCTACCACGTCAAGGCAGTTTTCGCCACCGGTGCGCAACTGGTCGCCAACGACGATGTGACGATCTCGGGCATCCGCGTCGGCAAGGTCGAGTCGCTGGGGCCGGCGGCCGGCGGCGGGGCGGCGGCGTCCCTGGTCATCCATACCCAGTACGCGCCCCTCTTCAAGGACGCGCACGCCGTGATCAAGGCCAAGAACCTGCTCGGTGAGACCTACGTCGAGCTCAACCGGGGCACCACGGCCGCCGGGCCCATGCCCGACGGCGGCAGCATCGACCAGGCCAACACCCTGACGCCGGTCGAGATCGACCGCATCCTGGACACCCTCGACCCCGACACCCGCAACCGGCTGGTCCTGACCATCAACACCCTGGGCCAGGCCGTGGCCGGCAACGGTGCTGCGATGAACGCCTCGGCGGGCGATCTGCGCCTGCTGGCTCAGTCCCTGCAGAAGATCGCGGCCACGGTCGCGTCCACCTCCGACCGGCTGGACGCCCTCATCAGCGGCCTGATGAAGGTGATGCAAACGCTGGCCGCGTGGCACTCCGAGTTCCGCGCCATGATCACGGACTGGGACCGCCTGATGCAGGCGCTGGCCTCGCGGGAGGCGGCGCTGCAGGGCACCTTCAAGCACGACGACGAGGTGATGGCGATCTTCGCCCAGGCGCTGTCGGGTCCGGCGGCCACGGACCTGCACACCGCGATCGCCAACGGACCAGCGCTGATCGACAACAGCAACCACTACCTGGGCGACGGGCAGCAAGTGTTCCCACAGCTGGCGCAGAACAGCGACAGCATCGCCGGCCTCTTCTACGAGCTGGCCTCGGTGATGAGCGGCATCGACGGCTCCGGCCAGCACATGTGGCGGGTTACCGCGGTCAAGGCAGACGCCAGCGTCGACTGCCCGCCGCAGGACGTTCAGACCTGCCAGGCCCTGGGGACGTACACGCCGAAATGAGACGCCGTACCCTCGCCAACATCGGCATGGTCGCCGCCTTCTCGGCGGTCTGCCTGGCCGGGATCTCCTTCCTGGCCGTCGGCCTGGGTCTGGAGGTGCCGTTCAAAGGCGGCTGGCACCTGAACGCGAACTTCGCGGCCGCCGAAGGCGTGGTGCCCGAGGCCGACGTCGATGTCAGCGGCGTCCATGTCGGCCGGGTGGTGGGCATCGACGGCCACAACGGCAGCACCACCATCCAGATGGCGATCAACAACGGCATCCATCTGCGCCAGGACGTGCGCGCGGTGGTGCGGCCCAAGACGCAGCTCGGCGAGAAGTACGTCGAGCTGATCCGGCAGCCCAACAGCAATGCGCCTTACGCGGGCGACGGATACACGATTCCCAAGGCCCAGACAGGGTCGGCGGTCGAGATCGACGACGTCCTCAACAACATGGACCCCGAGGCGCGGGCGGCCTTCACCGCCACCCTGCGCCAGCTGGGTGTGGCGGTCGACGGCCAAGCCCAGAACATCAACGACTCCATCCCGCCCCTGGCTCAGACCGCGGCCGACTTTCGGCCCCTGGCCGTGACCGCGCAGGCGCGCCAGGCCGAGATCGATCGCATCCTGACCGACCTCAACACGATCATGCAGGCCCTGGCCGACGAGCAGGACGCGCTCGGCCATGTGATCGACGACGGCAACACCGTCTACGGGGCCATGGCCCGGCGCGACCAGGCACTGGCCGGCACTGTCCAGCAGGCCGACATCTTCTTCGGATCGCTGGACACCACCTTCGCCGACCTCACCCCTTCCGACCGGGCCTCGCTGGAAAAGGCGCCCCCCACCATCCAGAGCGGCCGCGAGCTCCTCTCCCAGACCAACCCCGAGCTCGACCGGCTGATCCCGGAGCTGCTGCTGGGGCAAGTGAACTACCCCAGCAACCAGCTCAACGTCACCAGCCCCGAGGCGCTCTCGCTGGCCCGGGAATGGGAGTCGGCGTTCGCGCAGCTGGATGTCAAGGGCCAGCATGCGTTCCGCTTTACCAACATCACCGGGCCGGGCAGTGTTGACACCTCGGGAACGGCGGCGTCGCAGCCCGCCCGGCCGAACCTGCAGCTGACGCCCTCGGGCGGTGTGGGCCCGCAGCCAGGGGAGAGCGAGCTGCCGCCGGCGGTGCAGTTCCTGCTGGGGGCGGGCCGGTGATCCTCAAGGGCATCGTGGCCGCGCTGGGCGTCGCCGGCATCTTCAGCGCCGGCTACAACGTCTGGCAGCAGAACCAGCCCTACACCCTGACCGCTTACTTCATCTCAGCCGAGCAGCTGGTGGGGGGCAACGATGTGACCCTCAACGGCGTGCCGGCGGGGAAGGTCGACGAGGTGTCCATTGCGCCCGAGGACAGCACCGCGGGCGCGATCGTGAAGCTGGAAGTCGACCGACGGTTCGCGCCCCTGCGCCAGGGCACGCGGGCCGACATCCGGCCCAAGGGACTGCTGGGCGTGATGTACGTGCAGCTGACCCCCGGCACCGGTGCGCCCATTGGCCGCGGCGGCAGCATCCCGCTCCAGGACACCTCCGCCCCGGTGACGCTGGACCAGATCAACGACATCTTCGATCCCGCCACTCGGGAGAAGGTGCACACGGCCACCGTCCAGGGCGGGGTGGCACTGGCGGGACGCGGCCAGGACCTCAACGCCTTGATCCAGCAGCTGCCGGCGATCTCCCAGGACGCGGCCGACATCTCGGCCCAGCTCGCGCAGCGCGACCAGGAGCTGGACGCGCTGGCGGTCGAGTTCGACAAGATCGCCAAGATGATGGCCGACGAGGCCGAATCGCTGAAGGGGGACCTGGCCAACGGGGGCGAGCTGTTGCGGGTGATCGCCCAGCACGAGGCCAACCTGGAGCAGGAGCTGGTCTACGCCAGCAGCGCTCTGCAGAAGCTCAACGCGGCCCTCAGCGGGCACGAGAAGGACCTCAACCAGATCTTGAAGGAGATGCCGGCTCTGGAGGACGACCTGAAATCGTTCCAGACGCACTCCGCCACCGCGCTCGGGATCATCAACCCCTGCGTGGGCGACATCCGCACCACGCTCGCCGAGATGGCCAGCGCCATGAACTACAAGACCCCCGGCGCCACCGACGGCCAGGGCTTCGAGCTGCGCACCTACGCGCAGAACGCGTCCACATCGCCACCAACCGGCCAGAAGTCGCCGACCCAAGCCCAGTATCCGTGCTCGGGGTCGTCGTCGCCATGAGGCTGGTCAAGGGCAACGCCTTTGCAGCCGGCCTGGGCCTGATCGCGGGCTGCCTGGTGGTGCTGATCGCGGCCATCTCCATCAACGCCAACTTCGGCTTCCCGGGCAACCTCAACCTGGGCTGGCCGCCGGGCTTCGACTACACCTTGTCGGCGGCCTTCGACGACACCAACGGCCTCTCCCACGGCGCGGAGGTGGTGGTGGCGGGGACCTCCGTCGGACAGGTCACCAACGTGGTGCCGTCAGGACGGCAGGCGATCGTCACCATGCGCATCGACCGCCAGTTCGCGCCCATGCACAAGGGCACCGTCGCGCGCATCCGCTACGGCACCCTGCTGGCGCAGAAGTACGTGGAGCTGACACCCGTCTCGGGCGGTCCCACCATCGCCAGCGGCGGCCGCATCCCCTCCACGTCGACGATCACCCCGGTCGACTTCGACCAGTTCCTCTCGACGCTCGATCCGGAGACGCGGCAGCGGCTGCAGGACATCGTCCAGCAGGCCGGCGGCGGGGTCGCCGGGCGTCAGGAGGCGATCAACTCGCTGCTCGACAACATGGGCCACCTGGCCGTGGAGTCGCGCGTCGGTCTGACCACCTTCCACAACCATGACGAGGACATCGGCAACATCACCACCAACCTGGCGACCACCAGCAACCGGCTGGCTGAGAGCCACGACAACCTGGGCAACTTCGTGGCCAACACCGCGGACGTCCACGGCACGCTGGCCGCGAACGACCAGTCGCTGAGCGGGCTGCTCCTGCATCTGGCCAACACCATGGACGACTTCAACTCGACGCTGGACGGGGAAGAGGGCAACTTCCACGACACCGTCACCACTTTCGATCCCTTCCTGGTGCAGCTGAACGGGACTCTTGGTTACGTGTACCCGTACATGCATGACAACCTGGGCGCGCTGGAGACCGGGCTGCAAACGCTCGTGCCCTACATCGGCAGCGCCATCAGCGACCGCGACGCCAACGGCGACAACTTCCTGCGCCAGTACCTGGTCAACGACTGCCGCTACGACTCCACGCCGCAGGGCAACTGTCCCAACGCCGCCGCGCCGCAGCCCCCGCCCGGCCCTGCGCTGCCGACGGCCCCCAAGATCCAAACGCCCACGCAGCTGTGCCCGATCCCCACGCCCACACCGACACCGCCCAAGCTGCCCACGCCGATCCCGACCATCACCAACTGCCCGACCCCGCTGCCGCCCTGCATCCCGGTGCCGGGCCGGCCCAGCCCGTCGCCCATCCCGACGCCCTCGCCCGGCAGCTGCAACCCGATCCCGGGCGGGATCAACCCGCCGGGGTCGCCACCTCTTCCGCTCCCGGGCATCGGTCTGCCGGATGTGCTGATCGGCCTGGCCAACGGAGGCATCTGATGATCCGCGGCGGCATGTCAGATCACCCCACGAGATCTGCGATTTCGCGGGGACCCCGCTACGGCCTACTGCGAGGCCTCGACAAATGATCCGCGGAGGCATGTCGGCGGGCGCCAAGCGGCTGATCGGGCTGGCCACGATCGCCGGCTCGCTGGTCCTGGTCACCCTGACCTTCCACCCGCCGGTGATGCCCTGGACCTCGCCGCTGCACATGCACCTGGAGGCCGCGAGCTTCGGCGACCTCAACCGTAACGCCAGCGTCGAGCTGGGCGGCGTCAAGGTCGGCAGCGTGGACGCGGTTCGCTGGCAGAATGGCCGCGCCGTGCTCGACGTCAGCGTCGACCACGGCTTCGCGAGCAAGATCCATCGCGACGCCAGCGCCACCATCCGGCCGCACGGACTCCTGGGACCCAAGTACGTTGACCTCGACGGTGGGCAACGTGGCGCCATGCCGGATGGCGGCACGATTCCTCTCACGAGGGTGCACGTGACTCAGGACGTCGACCAGGTACTGGACGCGCTTCAGCCTGATGTGCGCGACAACCTCAAGACGATCTTCGTCGAGCTGGGCAATGCATCCGCGGGACGCGGCCAGGACGTCAATGACGCGCTGGCCGCTCTCGGTCAGTCTTCTGCCGACCTGCGCAACGTCACCGACACGCTCCAGCACCGCGACCAGGACCTGGCGATGTTCTTCGTGTACTCCGAGCAGCTCAACCGCGACCTGCAGTACGCGCCCATCGATGCCCAAATCCGAGACACGAACGTGGTGCTGACCGCCCTGGTGGCAGTGGAGAACAACATCGGGGACAGCATCGACCAGACGGCCGCGGTCGTCCGGCAGCTGGACATCGTGATGAACGGCAACTCGCAAAACCTGGCCTACGTGCTCGCGCACGCCCCCAACACGATCACCCACCTGCGCACCGTGGTCGCCGCCAGCGACCAGCTGGTGCAGGGGGTGAGCCCCTGTCCCACGCAGGCGCTGATGATCGCGGTGATCGAAACCAAGTCCGCCTTCAGCTACGCGGATGCCAACGGGCACTATGTTCGCGTCGAGTCGGTACCCAGCGCCAACAAGGGCGGCTATGCGGGCGGCTTCTCCTGCGCCGGCGGGTCCAGCGGTGGCGGCAGCGCCTCGCCCAAGAGCACCTCGTCGGACCAGCAGCTGGTGAACCTACTCATTTCGGGGTCGCCCGGGCAGTAGGGCACAACATGGACGTCGGGAGGGGAGTGGCAGCCAAAAAGGCGCGCGGCCGGGCCGCGCCGGCACCGCAGGTGGCGACCCTGGAGTCGCCGCGTGTGGCGCTCGGCGTCTTGCTCGCAGGCTTGCTGGTCAGCGCCCTGCTCGGCTACGGCGCCACCCGCCTCAACACCGACGCCAGCGTCGGCCTGCTGGCCGACACCGGCTCGGCGGCGTACCGGGACCAGGCCGTCTATGCCGGCAACTTCGGCGCCGACCCGGTGGTGATCGAGCTGGAGCCTCAGCCCGGCCAGCAGCTGCTGACGCCCCAGCACATGGTGGGGTTGGCCGGCATGGAGGGCAAGCTGGCCACCGTACACGGCGTCAAGCGCGTGTACGGGCCCGGGACGCTGGTCAACACCTTCGCCAACGAGGTCACGCGGCGGGCCCTCGACATCTGCGGCCAGCAGGGCCAGGCGGCCGAGAACGCGGCCAAGGCCGCCGGCAAGTCGTCCCAGGAGCAGCAGCAGGCTTTCGACAATGCGGTGCGGGCCTGCGCCAACCAGATCGCTCAGCAGTACCCGACCCTGGGCGTGCCGGCCGTGGACAACCCCTCCTTCTACGACGAGATCCTGCTGGAGCCGAACGGCGCCGTGCGCCCCTTCTGGCTGTGGGCGCTGCCGGATCCCAACCACGCGGTGATCCAGGTGCGCATGAACCCGAACGCCACCGCGGGGGACGTGCGCGCGGTGCTGGACCGGGTGGACAGCCAGAAGCACCGCAGCGAGCTGAAGGGCCTCGACGTGCACGTGGCCGGGGCGCCGGCGCTCACGGTGTCGCTGGCCGACTCGGTGCACAACTCGCTGCTCTACCTGCTGCCGCTGGGCTTGCTGGCCATGCTCCTGGTGACGCTGCTGGCGATCCGGGTCCGCCTCCGCCTGCTGGCCGTGCCCCTGGCCGCGCTGGCCGGGCTCTGGACCGCGGGCGCGGCCGGCTGGCTGGGGCTGCCGTTGACCCCCGCCACGCTGGCCGTGCTGCCGGTGGTGCTGGGCTTGACCACCGACTACGTGATCCAGGCACTGAACCGCCTGGCCGAGGAGCCCGCCGGCGCCGGCCGCCTGGAGCGCGCGGGGCGAGCGATCCTGCCCGCCACCGGCACCGCGGCCCTGGCCACGGCCATCGCCGTGCTGGGCTTCGCGCTCTCGCCGATCCCGCTGGTGCGCGAATTCGCGCTCTTTATGGCCGTGGGGGTCGTCTGCGCCTACCTGGTGAGCGCGCTGGTCGGCCTACCGCTGGTGGCCATGTTCGGCTGGCGGGCGGCGCCTGCACCGGTGGCCCGGGGCCGGCGCAAGGCCGCTCCCCAGCCGCCGCCGCTCCCGGCATCCCCGCTGCGGCCGCAGGTGCTGCTGGCGGGCCGGCTGCCGATGCGCGTGGTGGTGCCGCTGGCGGCGGTCGGGGTGCTGGGCTGGGCGGCCCTGCCCCTGGTCAAGCTGGAGACCGACCCGGCTCAGCTGATGCCGCCGGGCAGCGCCGCCCTCGCTGAGTCGCAGCACATCAAGAACACCGTGGGCCTGGTCGGCGAGATCGACCTGGTCCTGGTCGGGCCCGACGTGACCCGGGCCGACGCTGTGGCCTGGCTGCAGAAGGCGACCGATCGCTCGGCCTCTTCTGAGCTCAAGCCGATCAGTGGGCTGGCCGGCTTCCTGACGGCCTTCAACAACAACCAGCCGGCCGACGCCGCCCAGACCCAGAAGATCCTCTCCAACATCCCCAGCTACTTCACGAACGCCGTGGTCAGCACGGACCACAAGATGGCGCGGAGCGTCTTCGGCATCACCCGGCTGACCTCGGTCGCCGACGACCAGCGGCTGGCGGCGCGCCTGCAGGCGGGCGATCCGCCGCCGGCCGGCTACCGCGCCTACCCCGCCGGACTGGCCGTGATCGCCGCCCAGGCCCTGCAGCAGCTGGCCGGCGACCAGCTGAAGCTCAACCTCTTGGCCCTGGTCGTGGTGCTGCTGGTGCTGCTGATCGCGTACCGGCATCCACTGCCCGCCGGGCTGGCGGTGCTGCCCACGCTGGTGGCCGCGGGCTGGGGGACCGCCTTGCTGGCGCTGCTGCAGGTGCGCTCGAGCCCGATCACGATCCTGCTGGCGGGGGTGGTGGTGGCCTTCGCCACCGAGTTCAGCGTGCTCTGGCTGGCGCGCTACAGGTCGGAGCGGTTGGCCGGGGTGGCCGCCGACGCGGCGGCGTTCACCGCCTCCGAGCGGGTAGGGCCGGCCATCGTGGCCAGCGCCCTGGCGCTGGCCGTGGGCTTCTTGATCCTGGCCCTGAGCCCGGTGCCGATGGTCCGCGGGTTCGGCATCGTCTGCGGGCTGGACATGGCGCTGGCGACGGCTTCGGTCCTCGTGCTGCTGCCCCCCATGGCGCGCGCCTGGCTTCGCTAGCCGAAAAACACTCGAGCGCCGGCGCCGGAACCTTTTCGAGGGCAGAAGACAGTTCCGCCGCCGGCGCTCGACGGGGTGCCGCTAAGCGCGCACCACTAGCACTTGATCTCGGCGCAGGGGTCGATGTAATCCGTCTGATACCGGATCTCGAAGTGCAGGTGGGGTCCGGTCGAGAACCCGGTGGAGCCCACCTGGCCGATCATCTCGCCCCGCTTCACGACCTGCCCGTCCGCGACCGCAAAGCTGCTCAGGTGGCCGTAAAGCGTGGCGTAGCCGTTGCCGTGGATGAGCAGGATGTGATTCCCGTACCCGGTGTCGCTCCTGTACGCGCGCACCACGCCCGCGTCCGAGGCGAAGACGGGAGTCCCGGTCGGCTCAGCCAGGTCGAGCCCCGAATGCCAGCGCTTGGAGGGGCACTCGGCCTTGTATGGCTCCCCTGGCAGGTTTGTGCACCCGAAGCGCTGGGTGATCGGTGCCTTCTGGCCGCCGGGAACTACCAGCGGCCAGCCGAAGCGCCCGCTGCCGCCGCCGGCGCCGATCGCGATCCCGCCCAGTGTCGCGTCGAAGGCCGCGAAGTCGGTCGTGACGTCCAACTGCTGCTGCTCATAGGCGAGGCGGCCAGGCTCATCGGGCAGCGATGACTGCTCGTCGGGAGAGGGCTGATAGATGGGGTGCTCGGGGGCGGCCGGGGCGGTCCCAGCAGTTGCGCCGGCCGCCGATTCACCCGAACCCAGGATCGAGCCGACAGCGCTGGGGGCCGTCGTCACCGGCAGGGCCGGGGAGGCCGAGGGCGTGGGCAGCGGCAGGCCGGGTAGGGAGGGGCTGGGCAGCGGCGCCGCCACGCCGACGGTCGGGGCCGGCGAGGGCAGGCCGGCGGCCGTGGCGGAGGGCGCGCCCAGCGCGGCGAGCGCGACCAGGGCGGCCACCGCGCATCTGCCCGCGCGTTGCAGAGTCAGATTCATGCGGACTTTGGATCCACCTTACGTGATAGTCCCGCTGCTGCCAAACCCTCCAATACGATTCCGTACTGGCGGCGGGTTTAGGATCGCGGCCGTGCGCACGCTGATCACGACCAAGGGGGCGTTCCACGAGCCCAACCCCAAGACGACGCTCGAGCACCTGGAGCGCTGTCACCTCGAGGGCTTCTGGATGGACATCGAGGCCCCCAGCGAGGAGGACCTGAAGCTTCTCAGCCAGACTTTCAAGTTCCACCCGCTGACCATCGAGGACGTGACCCAGCATGGCCAGCGGCCGAAGCTGGAGGACTACGACGGCTATCGCTTCATGGTCCTCTTCAGCGCCCGCTGGACCTCCGGCGGGAATCTGGAAAGCGACGAATACCACATGTATCTCTCGGACGATTACCTGGTCACCGTCCACGACCGGCCGGCGCCCCACCTGGACAGCCTGCGCAAGCGGATCGAGGACGAGCCGAGGATCGCGCGCGGCAAGTCCGACTTCCTCACCTACCTGGTCGTGGACGCCATCATCGATCCCACCTTCGACGCCCTGCAGCGCCTGGATTCGACGATCGACGGCCTGGAGAACGCGATCGTGGAGCGCGCCGACACCTCGCAGCTGCGCGAGATCTACCGGTTGAAACACTCGGTCACGCAGATCCGGCATTTGCTGGGCGCCGAGCGGGACCTCTTCCAGCGCCTGATCACGGAGACCCTGAGCGATCCCACACTCGGCGTCTACTACCGCGACGTCTACGACCACGTCATCCGCCAGTACGAGTCCGTCGACTCCCTGCGCGACCTGCTGACCGGCGCCATGGACGTCTACCTCTCCACGGTGTCCAACCGGCTCAACGTGACCATGAAGGCGCTGACCGTGATTGCCAGCATCTTCCTGCCGATCTCCTTCCTGACTGGTTTCTACGGCATGAACTTCGCCTTCCTGACCGGGGTCCTGGAACCTCCGACCTTTGCCTTCTTCATCGGAGTGGGCACGATGGTGCTGGCGACCCTGATCCAGCTGATGCTGTTCCGCCGCCGAGGATGGCTCTAACGCTCCGCTCGCGGGAAGTACCTGCGGTTCCTCCCGCGGACCTACCTCCCTTTTCTCGCCGCGCGATGTCCCCAACGGCCGGATCACGGACTCA
The DNA here is from genome assembly GCA_005881825.1 of Chloroflexota bacterium. Lineage (GTDB taxonomy): Bacteria > Chloroflexota > Dormibacteria > Dormibacterales > Dormibacteraceae > CF-28. Next base: position 13,434 of record VBEO01000066.1, read on the forward strand.
AGCGGCCCGGCTAAGCCGGGCCTTCCCTGTTACTCGCTATCCAGAAGCTAGGTGCTGCCAGTCAGCTGATGTAGGAGGAAAGCCCAGGCGTCGGCCTCCTCGGGCACCAGCTTGGCCACCGGCTTGCCCTGGCCGTGGCCGGCGCGGGTGTCGACCCGCAGCATCGTCAGCCCGTCCGGGTTGGCCGCCTGCAGCCGGGCTGCCATCTTGCGGGCGTGCATGGGATCGACGCGGGAGTCGCCTTCGCCGGTCGTGATCAGGACCGGTGGGTAGCTGACCCCGTCGCGCACGTGGTGGTAGGGCGAATACGCGTGCAGCCACCGAAAGTGCTCGCGGTTGGCGGCGGTGCCGTACTCGGGCGACCACAGCTGGGCGACCTTGAAGCGTTCGTAACGGACCATGTCCAGGAGCGGCACTCCGCAGACCACGGCGCCGAACAGCTCGGGCCGCTGCACCAGGGCGGCGCCCACCAGCAGACCGCCGTTGCTGCGGCCGAAGATGCCCAGCTCCGAAGAAGTGCACCAGCCCTGCGCGATCAGCCACTCGGCCGCGGCCAGGAAGTCGTCGAAGACGTTCTGCTTCCGCTCCAGCATCCCGGCCTGGTGCCAGGATTCGCCGAACTCGCTACCGCCCCGCAGCGATGGCAGCGCGAACAGGCCGCCCGCCTCCAGGAAAGGCACCAGGTAGGGCAACCACTGCGGGGTGCGCGGCAGGTTGAAGCCGCCGTAGCCGGTCATCGCCACGGGTCCGGGGCCGGACGCGCGCCCGACCAGGAAGATCGGAACTCGCGTGCCGTCGCGCGACGTGTACCACTCCTGGCGCACCGGGTAGGCGGCGGGATCGAAGCCCGGCGGCGAGGGCATGCCATCGATTTCGTCCAGCGGGCCCAGGGCCGGATGCAGCTCGAAGGTGCGCGCCGGCCGCGTGAACTCGTCCAGGGTCACGTAGGCCTGCTCCAGCTGGGTGTGGGCGCCCACGCCGAGCACGGTGCAGAACGCGGGCAGCGGCACCTCGTATCGCATGTCGGCATCGTGCACCTCGACGCGCGAGCGTCCGGCTCGCATCCGATGCGCCAGGATCGCCCCCCTCGAGGCCGCCGCCGAGACGAGCACGTCGTCGCCCTCGGGAATCACCTCCCGCCAGCGCTCCGCTTCGGGATGTTCGGGATCGATCTCGACCAGCCGCCAGTTGGGAGCGTCGAGATTGGTCATGGCCAGGAGGCGATCGCCGGCGAACCAGGGCTCGACCCGCTGTTCGGGGCCGTCGAAGGCGGGCACGAAAGGTCCCGTCCCCGAACGCAGGAAAACGGCGGTCCGCAGCGTGCCGCAGTCCAGCGCGAGTACCGTCCAGCGGCCGTCGGCCGAGATCGAGAGCGCGGCCGGGAAGTGGGTCTTGTCGCGGTCGCGCCCGAACAGGTACTGGTCGGTCTGGGGGTCGGTGCCCACCAGGTGCCGGTAGATGTGGCGGTGGTACACCTCCTCTCCCCGGGCCACGGTGCCCGGGAGCGGGCCGCGCGAGTAGAGGAAGGCCTTGGCGTCGGGTTCGAACGCGACCGCCGACCAGCGGCAGCGGTCGATGCGGTCGGGCAGCGTCCGCCCGCTGGCGGTCTCCACCAGCGAGAGCACGCTGTCCTCGCTGCCGGCTTCGGATATGCCGACGGCGACCAGCTCGCCGTCGTCCGAGGGATACCACCAGTCGATGGCGCTGGCGCCGTCCGCGCTGAGCGGGTTGGGATCGGCCAGCACCCTTTCGCGCCCGCCTTCGGCGACCCACAGGCAGGCCTGGTTGGCGCCCGGCTCCCGGCGCAGGAAGAACCGGTACCGGCCGCGCGGCCGGCTGGGCCCGAGGGCGCCGACGTCCATCACCTCGCGCAGCCGGGTCTCGATCGCCGGCCGCTCGGGCAAGCTGTCCAAATAGGCTCGCGCGTAGGCCTGCTGCGCGGCGACCCATGCCTGGACCTCAGGGGCGGTCTCGTCCTCCAGCCAGCGGTAGGGGTCGTGGATCTCGACCCCGTGCACAACCTCGACCACGTCTTCTACCCGTGTTAAGGGTGGTGCCGGGCGTATCGCCACGATCCTCGATCCTATAGGCGTGGCGGTCGCGACCTCGGTGACGCTCGACTCCCCGGTCACGGCGCTGGGCATCTCGATCAAGCCCGGCTACCGCGCAGGGCTGCAGAAGATGGGCATCCGGACCATCCGCGACCTGCTCCTCGAGCTGCCCTACGACTGGGAGGAGTTCGGGCGCTCCTCGCCGGTGGCATGGCTGCAGCCCGGCGAGCAGGCCACCGTGACCGGCACCGTGACCGGTATCCGCCTGGCTTTCTCACGCAACCGGAGGCGGTATCTGGACGCCAGCGTGCAGGACGACCACGGCGGCGTGCTACGCGTGCTCTGGTTCAACAAGCCCTGGCTGCAGCGCGAGCTGGCGGGCAAGCGCGTCGTGCTCGCCGGCACCGTGAAAGGCCGCCCGCAGCACCCGGAGATGGTCAATCCCGATCACGAGCTGGCAGGTCCGGAACCCAAGCGCCGCGTGGGCGGCCTGATGCCCAAGTACCACCTCAGCGCCGACATGACCAACAAGAAGATGGCCGAGCTGGTGACGGCGGCGCTGCCCCTGGCCGACCAGTTCGAGGAAACGCTCCCGGAAGGCGTCCGCTCCCGCCACCGCCTGATGTCCCTGGTCGAAGCCGTGCGCGCCGGGCACGCCGCCGATCGAGCGTCGGACTGGGCGGAAGCCCGCCGCCGCTTCCAGTTCGAGGAGCTGCTGGAGCTGCAGCTCGCCTTCCTGCTCCTGCGCAGCGAATTCGCGCACGAGCGCGCCACCACGGTGCCCTACAGGCAGGAGGTGATCGACGCCTTCAAGGCCGGCCTCGGCTTTCAGCTCACCAACGCCCAGCGCCGGGCGACCTGGGACATCTTCCAGGACCTGCAGAAGGATGCGCCCATGAACCGCCTGCTCAACGGCGACGTCGGCGCGGGCAAGACCGCCGTCGCGGCGGCGGCGGTGGCCATGGTCCACGCGGCCGAGCTCCAATCCGTGGTCATGGCTCCGACCGAGATCCTGGCCCGCCAGCACCTGCACAAGTTCCGGGCCTACCTGGAGGAGAGCTTCCCCGACCTGAAGGTCGAGCTGCTGGTCTCCGGTCAGCCCGCGGCCGAACGGCGCCGGGTGCTGACAGCCGCGGCTTCCGGACACTGCGCGCTCCTGGTGGGAACGCACGCCCTCATCGAAGGCGAGGTCCAGCTGGCCCGGCTGGGGCTGGCGGTGGTGGACGAGCAGCACCGCTTCGGCACCCGGCAGCGGGAGCTCCTTCGGGAGAAGGCGGGGGCGGGCAGGCCGCACTTCCTGGCCATGACCGCCACCCCCATCCCGCGCTCGCTGGCGCTGGCGGTCTACGGCGAGATGGCGCTCTCGGTGATCGATGAGCTGCCGCCCGGCCGGACTCCGGTCAGGACCCGCGTGGTGACCGCGGCCGGCCGGGAGCGCGCCTATCAGCTGGTGCGCGACGAGGTGGCGGCCGGCCGCCAGGCCTTCGTGATCTGTCCGCTGATCGAGGAGTCGGAGAAGCTGGAAGTGACCGCGGCGGTGGCCGAGTACGAGCGGCTCCAGCGCGAGGTCTTCCCGAACCTCAAGCTGGCCCTCGTCCACGGCCGGCTGAAGGAGAAGGACGCGGTCATGGAGGACTTTCGCGCCGGCCGCAGCCAGGTGCTGGTGGCCACGCCGGTGATCGAGGTGGGGGTGGACGTGCCCAACGCCTCGGTGATGCTGGTCGAGGGCGCCGAACGCTTCGGGCTGGCCCAGCTGCACCAGTTCCGAGGGCGCGTCGGCCGCGGCGGCGCCCAGAGCTACTGCCTGCTGTTCGCCGGCGATGACGCCTCTGACAAAGCCGTGGCCCGCCTGCACCTCCTGGAGGGGGAGCACGACGGCTTCAAGCTCGCCCACGAGGACATGCGCCTGCGCGGCGCCGGCGAGCTGCTGGGCGCCAAGCAGCACGGGCTCACCGACGAAGCCATGCGCGGGCTCGAGCAGCCCACCCTCCTGTCAGAGATCCGCCAGGAGGCCGAGGGCATACTGGCCGGCGACGCCGCCCTGGCCGGCCACCCGGCGCTGCGCGCGGCGGTCGCCCGCCGCCTGGAGCTGACTTCGCTCTCGTGATGCCGGTCGTCAGCGCCGCCATCGGCCGCCTGCTGGGGCTGCCGCCCCCTACGCACCGTGTCCAGCGTGAGCTCGGCGTACGCCTGCCGGCGCCGGACGGCGTGGAGCTGGTCACCGACCTCTACCTGGCGCGGCCGTTGGATCCCGGGCCGGCGGTGCTGATCCGGTCGCCCTACGGGCGCAGCCGTCTGGTCTGGGGCGCCTTTGCCGGTTTTTTCGCCGAGCGCGGCTACCACGCCGTGATCCAGAGCTGCCGGGGCACCTTCGGTTCCGGCGGGCGGCTCGATTTTCACGCCGAGGGGGCCGACGGCCGGTCGGCTGCGGATTGGATCGTCGGTCAGCGCTGGTCGAACGGCGAGATCGGCACCTTCGGGCCGTCCTACCTGAGCTTCGTGCAGTGGGCTCTGGCCGCGACCCGGCCGCCTCAGCTGAAGGCGATGGCGATCCAGATCATGTCCGCCGACCGCAGCCGCAGCTACTACCCGGGCGGCGCCTTCGCGCTCGACAACGCGCTCACCTGGTCCTACCTGATGGCGCACCAGGAGGCCGGCCGCCTGGAGGGACTGCGAGCGCAGGCCCGCTCCCAGCGGGCGCTGCAGCCTGCATTTCGGCACCTGCCGCTGCTGACGGCCGACGAGGTCGCGGTGGGCCGGCCGGTGCCCTACTACCGCGACTGGCTCACCCACCAGCCGGGCGACGAGTTCTGGCGCAAGCTCGACTTCACCGACCTGCTCGGCGGCCAGACGGTGCCGACCAGCTTCGTCGGCGGCTGGTACGACTACTTTCTGCCCTACCTGCTGGAGGAGCACGGCCGGCTGGCGGCGGCGGGCCGCCCGGTCCAGCTGGTGGTCGGTCCGTGGGCCCACGCCAACCCGCAGGGGCTGATCGCCGGCCTCCGGGAGGCTCTGGCCTGGTTCGAGGTGCATCTGAAGCAAGGTCCTGGGCACGCGGCGCCGATTCGGGTCAATGTGATGGGCGCACAGCCTGAGTGGCGCGAGCTCGCCGCCTGGCCGCCGCGCGCGGCCCAGGTGGCGTGGCACCTGCAGCCGGGGCGCGGCCTGGCGCCGGAGGCGCCGCCTGCCTCGGAGCCGGATGGCTTCCGCTACGACCCCGCCGATCCCACGCCTGCCGTCGGTGGCACCAGCCTCTCCGCCAACTCCGGTCCGCGCGACAACCGCGGGCTGGAGGCGCGCCCGGACGTCCTCACCTACACCTCGGCGGCGCTCGACACCGACCTGGAGGTGATCGGGCCGGTGGCGGCGGAGCTCTACCTGGAGTCGAGCACGCCGCACTTCGACGTCTTTGCGCGACTGTGCGACGTCGATCCCCGCGGCCGCTCGCTCAACGTCTGCGACGGCATCCTGCGCTGCGCGCCGGGCGCCGAGAACCCGATCCGCGTGGAGCTCTGGCCGACTGCCTACCGCTTCCGCGCCGGACACCGGATGCGGCTTCAGGTCTCAGGTGGCTCCCACCCGCGCTTCGCGCGCAACCTGGGCAGCGGCGAGCCGCTGGCCACCGGGACCAAGCTGCTGGCTTCGGAGCGGACCGTCTTCCACGATCCCGAGCGCCCATCGCGACTCCTCCTGCCGACTAGCCTGTGAGTCGTGCCGTCCACTTCACCCAGGAGACTCACCGAGTACAGCCACGGCGCCGGTTGAGCTTGCAAGCTCAGCCCGGTGGAGCTAGGGCAGGTGCTCGGGGCGCTGCCGCTCCTCCAGGACCCTGACGTCCTGGTCGGCGCCGGCAGCCGCGACGATGCGGCCGTCTACCGCATCGCGGACGACCGCGCCCTGGTGGCGACGGTCGACTTCTTCACGCCCATCGTCGACGACCCTCGGGCCTTTGGCGCGATCGCCGCCGCCAACTCGGTCAGCGACGTCTATGCCATGGGAGGCAAGCCGCTGTTCGCGCTCAGCATCCTGGCCTGGCCGCGAGAAGTCCTGGAGGCCGGCCTCCTGGGGCAGATCGTGGCCGGTGGCGCGGCGAAGCTGGTCGAGGCCGGAGCGCCGGTGGTCGGCGGCCACTCGATCGACGACCCGGAGCCCAAGTTCGGCTACGCCGTGGTGGGCGAGGTCGATCCTGCTCGCATGATCACCAACGAGGGCGCCCAGGCCGGCGACCTCCTCTACCTGACCAAGCCGCTGGGCAGCGGGCTGGCGGCCACCGCGATCAAGCGCGGCGACTGCCCGCGCCAGCTGGAGGCGGAGGTGATCGCCCTGATGACGCACCTCAACCGCCAGGCCGGCGAGGCGATGGTCGCGGCAGGCGTCCACGCCGCCACCGACGTCACCGGCTACGGGCTGATCGGCCACCTGGTCAACCTGCGGGTGGGAGCCGAGATCGAGCTGTCGCGGGTTCCGCTGCTGGACGGGGTGCGCGAGTTGGCGGCCCGCGACCTCTTTCCGGGCGGCACCCGCCGCAACCACGAGGCGCTGGCGCCGCTGGTGCTCTGGGAGGGTCTGGACCTTCAGGATCAGCTGCTTCTCTGCGATGCCCAAACCAGCGGGGGTCTGCTGGTGGCGCTGCCCGCCGATCGGGCGGAGCAATTCGAACGGCTGCTGGAGGATGCGCCCTGGCCGCCGGCGCGGATCGGGAGGGTGACCGACGATGGATCCATTCACGCCCGCCCTTGAGCAGGCGGCGGCGGTACGCCGCCGGGAGGTCAACCCGGCGGAGCTCGCCGGGATGTACCTGGAGCGGATCGAGCGCCTGAACCCGGAGCTCAATGCGTTTTGGCTGGTGACGCCCGAGCTGGCGCGGCAGAGCACCGGCGAGGGACTGCTGGCCGGCGTGCCCGTCTCGATCAAGGACCTGAACTCGATCCGCGGTTACCCCACCACCCTCGGCTCGCGCGCCTTCGAGGACCAGGTCCTGGACTGGGACGGCTTCGCGGTCGCGCGCTTGCGCGCTGAGGGCGCGGCGCTGCTGGGAAAAACTACCTGTCCCGAGTTCGGCACCCGGCCCCACACCGAGCACGGCCTGCACGGCGCCGCTCGCAACCCCTGGAACCGCGAGCACACGACCGGCGGGTCCTCGGGCGGCGCCGCCGGTGCGCTCGCCGCCGGCCTCTGCGCGCTGAGCCACGGCACCGACGGCGGCGGCTCGATCCGCATCCCCTCGTCCTGCTGCGGCGTGGTGGGGCTGAAGCCGACGCGAGGCCTGATCTCGCCCGGTCCTGTCTTCGGCGAAGGCTGGGCGGGGCTCTCCACCGAGGGGCCGATCGCGCGCACGGTGGCCGACGCCGCGCTCGGCCTCGACGCGATGAAAGGCCATCTTCTCGGCGACCCCTACTGGACCGAGCCGGAGCCCTCCTACCTCGCGCTGGCCCGCCCGCCGGCCGTGCCGCTGCGGGTCGCGTTCACCACCGACGCCGGCGAAGTGCCCGTCGACCCCGAAGTGAAGGCTGCGGTGGAGTCGGTGGCGCGCTGCCTGGAAGGGCTGGGTCACCAGGTCGTCGAGGACGGCCCCGACACCTCCGGCTTCCGGATGTCGTTTCCGCTGATCGTGACCGGCGGGGTGGCCTCGATCCCGGTGCCCGAGAGCCGGGAGAGCGACCTGGATCCGGTCAATCAGTCCATCCGGGAAACAGCCCAGTTCGTGCAGGCCGGTCACTACGTGACGGCGGTCTCCATGCTGCGGATGACCAGCCGCGAGGTGGTGGCGTTCTGGGACCGGCACGATGCTCTGTTGACGCCGACTCTCACGAGGCCGGCGCCACGCCTCAACACACTGGGCATCGACCCGGGCGCCGCCGGCGAAGAGTTCCTGGACTGGCTCACCTTCACCTACCCCTACAACTGCACCGGCCAGCCGGCGCTGAGCCTGCCTCTGGCCATGAGCTCGGAGGGGCTGCCGATCGGCGTGCAGTTGGTGGGCGCGCCCCGTGGCGAAGGCACGCTGCTGTCCCTGGGCGCTCAGCTGGAGCAGGCCATGCCCTGGCGCGACCGCCGGCCACCCGGCCTGGATTGACCCTTCGGGTCACCGGCGGCGAGGTGCGCGGGCGCCGGCTGCTGGCGCCGCGCGGCATCAGGCCCAGCGAGGGGCTGGTCCGTGAGGCCATCTTCAACATGGTGGCCTCCGTGGTGGCCGATGCGGCCGTCCTCGACCTCTTCGCGGGCTCCGGCGCACTCGGCATCGAGGCCCTCTCCCGGGGCGCCGCCCAGGCCGTGTTCGTCGATCGTTCCGAGCAGGCTTTCGCGACCGTCAAGCGCAACCTGGAGTCGGCCGGCTTGGGCGACCGCGGCCGCGTCTTCCGCGCCGACGCCGCGCGCTGGCTGGGGGCGCACCCGGCCGAGGTGGGGGCGGCGACGCTGGCGCTGCTCGATCCGCCCTATGCCGACACCGCGGCCCTGGCCGCGGCGCTGCACGAGCTCGATGCCAGGCTTGCGTCCGCCGCCACCGTGGTGGTGGAGCACGACGCCCGGCACCGGCTGCCCGAGCTGAGCCGGCTGGCGCCGGACCGGACGCGACGCTACGGCGGGAGTTCGGTCACAATCCTGCGGATCCCTTGACGCGCAGAGCGGTCTACCCGGGCACCTTCGACCCCTTCACCAACGGCCACCTCGATGTGGTCGACCGCGCGCTCAGCATCTTCGACGAGCTGATCGTGGCGGTGGGGGCCAATCCGGACAAGCGCGGCAACCACGTGTTCACGCCGGACGAGCGGGTCGACCTGATTCGGGAGGTTTTGGAAGGTCGGAGCGGGGTGGAGGTGCGCACCTTCACCGGGCTCACCGTCGAGTTCGCGCACCTGGTCGACGCCCAGGTAATTGTCAAGGGGCTGCGGGCTTATTCGGACTTCGACGCCGAGCTCCAGCAGGCCCTCATGAACCGCAAGCTGGCGCCCGACGTGCACACCGTCTTCCTGATGTCGAGCTTCGCTCACACGTTCGTTTCGTCCAGTATCCTCAAGGACATCGCCAGCCACGGAGGCGATGTCTCCGAGTTCGTGCACCCGGCGGTGGCCCAGCGCCTGAAGGAGAAGTTCCGATAAAGGTCGACGAGATCCTCGACCGGGTTGAGTACCTCATCCACCACGCGCGTCACGTCCCCTTCTCCAGCCAGGTCATGGTCGACGAGGACGAGGTCATGGACCTGGTGGACCAGCTCCGCTTCAACCTCCCGGACGAGATCAAGCAGGCCAACTGGACGGTCCAGGAGCAGCAGCGGATCATCTCCGAGGCGCACGCCGAGGCCGCCCGCATCATGGCCAAATCCAATGAGCGGGCCGAGGAGGCGGTGACCGACCACGAGATCGTGCGCCGGGCCGAACGCCAGGCCACCCAGGTCGTCCGCGACGCCCAGTCCAAGTCCGACCAGATCATCCGCGACGCCGAGGCCTATGCCCTCGAGCAGCTGGTCCAGCTGGAGCAGCACCTCTCGCGCACGCTGGCCACCGTCAAGCGCGGGGTGGAGGCGCTGCAGTCCTCGAACACCCAGGACGGAAGCGGCGTGGCAGAGGCCGCCACCGCCGCCGAGCCCGAAGAAGCGACCCGCTAACCCGCGAGCGCCGGCGCCCGCACTGTTCTGATCGTAAAAAACTGTTCCGGCGCCGGCGCTCGGCCTGCAAGAGCCCGTGCGGCGGCCTCCGGTAGACTTACCGGTCGCTCATGGGTCTACCGAAGGTCAAGCTCTCCAAGGGGCGCAAGGGCCGCCGCCGCTCCCACCTGGCGCTGGCGCTTGTCCAGCTGCCGCCCTGCCCGCAGTGCCGCCGGCCGCGGCGCCCGCACAACATCTGCCCCAACTGCGGCTACTACGCCGGCCGCGAGGTCCTCAAGACCGACTGAAGTAGCCGCCCAGGCCGTCGGCGAGGGCGCGCGCGATCCTGGCCTGGCCGTCAGCGCGAGCGGCCAGCACCGCCTCATCCGGAGCGGTTAGAAAGAGCGGTTCGACCAGCGCTCCCGGCATCGCTGACGGCGTGTCCACCCAGCCAGCGTCGCGCGGGCCGAGCTCGATCAGGTGCCCGTAAGCGGCGCCGGCGTCGGTGATCGTGGGCGCGCTCAGGTCCTCGTCAGAGGTGACGCCGCGGTCATCCAGCCGCAGCTCGGCGACCAGCGCAGCCTGCAGGCTCTCGGCCAGCGCCCGGCTGCGCCCGGCGAAGGGGCGGGCGGGATCGAAGAAGGTCTCCGCCCCGGTCGCGCTGCTGTCGTCGAAGGCGTTGAAGTGGATGGCCACGAGTGCATCGGCGGCGCTGGCGTTGGCGCAGGCGATGCGGGCCAGCAGGTCGCGATGGAGCGCGCTGCCGCGCATCGATCCGCTGTCCAGGTCGGCGTCGGTCAGCTGCGTCACGGCCGTGTCACCAGTCCGCGAGAGCACGACGCGGTAGCCCTGCGCTCGCAGGCGTTGAGACAGGTACCCGGCCACGGCCAGGGTGGCGACCTTCTCGACCACCGGTGTGCCGTCGTTGAGCTCACCGGATCCCCCAGGGTCCGGTCCGCCGTGGCCCGCGTCGAGGAAGACCGTACGCCCGTTGGCCGCCCCGGTCGGCCGGTAGGCCCGGCACGCGCTGGGGTCGAGGCCGGCCACCACCAACTGCGCCCCGTCAGCGGCCGGCTGATTGGTAGGAGCGGGGCTAGCCCCGACGTTGATCACGGCCGGGTGCCGGGCCGGCGGCCGCGCCAGGGTCACCACCATGTCGACGGCCAGCGTGGCGGCAACCAGCGCGACCGCGAGCGCCAGGGCGGCCGGCAGGCCCGAGGAGGAGGCCCGTCGCCTCCGCCGAAGAGTGGGTGGTGGAACGCGTGGTGGGACGGCTATCGGCGCGAGCAGCATAAACGCGCCCCCGGCGACTCCGTAAGCTCACCAGAGTGGCGAAGCTGGCGTTCCTGTTCCCGGGCCAGGGCTCGCAGCAGCCGGGGATGGGCGCCGAGCTGCTCCAGGACCCTGAGCTGGCCGACCTCTGCCTGCGCTGCTCGGACGCGGCCAACATCGACCTGCGAAGACTGCTCGTCGAAGCGGATGACGACGAGCTGAGGCTGACCCAAAACGCGCAGCCGGCCTTGGTCTTCGTGGGCGTCGGCCTGAGCCTGCTCCTGCGCCGCCGGGGCCTGGAGCCGGCGGCCGCGGCGGGCCACTCGGTCGGCGAATACACGGCTCTCTGCGCGGCCGGAGCCCTACGGCCCGAGGACGCGGTGAGCCTGGTCGTGCAGCGAGGCATCGCCATGGCCGAGGCCGCCCCCGCCGGCACCACCTCGATGAGCGCGGTGCTGGGGCTTTCGCCAGAAGCGGTCGAGGAGGCGCTGATCGGCGTCCCCGACGTCTGGCCGGCCAACTTCAACTCGCCGACCCAGGTCGTGATCGGCGGCACCATGCTGGGCCTGGAGCGCGCCGGCCCGCGCCTTCTGGAAGCGGGCGCCAAGCGGGTCCTGCCGCTGAACGTGAGCGCTGCCTTTCACACCCCGCTGGTGGAGTCGGCCGGATCTTTCCTGCGGGGCGCCCTGGAGGTGGTGCCCTGGACGCTGGCGCCGGTCCCGGTGGTCGCCAACCTGACGGCCGAGCCGTACTCGGATCCCGAGACCATCGCCATCACGCTCGAGAAGCAGCTCTCCTCCCCGGTGCGCTGGGCGGACGGGGTGCGCAAGCTCTCCGAACTGGGCTGCGAGGCCTTCCTGGAGGTCGGTCCCAAGCGCGCGCTGACCGGCATGATGCGCGAGCTGGCGCCGGGCGCCTTCGCGGCCGCGGTGGGCACCCCGCAGGCGGTGGCCGAGGTCGCGGTGCCCGTACACTAGGCGGCGACGACGGCAGAGTAGTGGAGGCCGACTTGGAAAGCCAGAAGATCAGCTTCGAAGACTTCAAGAACATCATCGTGGAGCGGCTCGGCTGCGAACCCGAGCAGGTGACCATGGACGCCTCTTTCCAGGAGGACCTGAACGCCGACTCCCTCGACCTGGTCGAGCTGATCTACGCCTTCGAAGAGAACACCGGCCTCGAGATCCCGGACGAGGACGCCGAGAAGATCACCACCGTCGGGCAGGCCTGGGAGTACATCCAGGAAAAATCCGGAGGCTAGGACCCAGGTAGCCCGCGCCGTCGAAGTCCCGCGCGCCAGCCTGGACGACCTCCAGCAGCGGATCGGGATCGCCTTTCGGGATGTCTCCCTCCTCCAGGAGGCCCTGACCCACAGCTCCTTCGCCAACGAGAGCCCACACCTCTCGCCGCGAGACAACGAACGTCTCGAGTACCTGGGCGACGCCGTCCTGCAGCTGATCACGGCGGAGTACCTCTACAAGTACCGGCCCGAGGCCAACGAGGGCGAGATGACCCAGATCCGCTCGGCCATGGTCAACACCAACACCCTGGCCGCGCTGGCCGAGGAGCTGGGCCTCGGCGAGCACCTGTACCTGGGCAAGGGCATCGCCAAGGGCGGCGGACGCAGCCTCAAGTCGCTGCTGGCCAACGCGTTCGAAGCGGTGCTCGGCGCCGTGTTCCTGGACGCCGGCTACGACGCCGCCTACCACTACTACCTGGACCGCTTCCGCAAGCTGCCGGAGCCGGTCAAGGACGAGAACTTCAAGGGCCGCCTGCAGCAGGTGGTGCAGGAGCGGTTCAACCAGACCCCCTTCTACGACAGCGCCGGCGCCCGGGCGGGCAACCAGCGCCGCGAGTACACGGCGGTGGTGTTCGCGGGGGCGGAGGCGCTGGGCACGGGCCACGGCCACACCAAGCAGGAGGCCGAGCAGGACGCGGCCCGCGACGCCCTGGCCAAGCTCACCGGCACCGCGCCGGCCGAGGTGGCGCGGCCCGCGCGCGATGGACGTTCCCGGCGCCGCCGCGCGCCCGCTCGGGTTGAGGAGCCGCTGGCTGAACCGGTCGCGGAGCCCGAGGTCGGCGGCGAGGAGCCGGCCACGCCGAAGCCCCGGCGGCGCCGATCGCCGCGCCGCAAGCCGGCGCCCGCAGCGGCCGAGCTGACGGCCGACCCGGCCGCCGAGCCGGCCGCCGAGGTGATGCCGGAACCGGCACCCGAGCCGCCCAAGAGCCGCCAGTTCGGAGCGCCGCCGGACGAGCCAGGCTAGCGAGCGCCTGCGGGCGCTGGCCGAGCGCCTTGCGGCCGCCTTCGAGGCCGAGTTCCAACCTCGCGCCATAGTCCTGCTCGGCTCCGCCGCCGAAGGCATCGCCGATTGGCACTCCGACCTCGACCTGCTCACCTACCACGACCACCTGCCGCCGGACGTGCGCGCAGATGCGATCGTCGCCGCCCTGGAGGCGGCGCCCCTGGAGATCCAGGCGGGCCACACCACAGTCGCCGAGTGGGAGGCAAGGATCGAGCAAGTGCTGGCCGAGTACCAGCCCAACGATCCCTACCACAAGGTTTTCGCCCACTACGCGGATGCAGTGCCCCTCCTCGGCGCCGAGCTGGTGGCGGGCTGGCAGGCCCGGATCCGGGAGTATCCCGAGAGCTGGTCGCGTCCGGCGGTCGAGCACCACCTGAAGGTGTTCCCGATCTGGGCGGCCTACGACCAGGTGGTGGCGCGCGACGCCCAGCTCTGGACGTATCAGATGCTGGTGGAGGGCGCCCAGCACGTCCTGGGCATGCTGGCCGGGCTCAACCGCGTGTACTGGGCGAGCTTCCAGTTCAAGCGCGCCCACGCCTTCGAGTCCCAGCTGCGCTGGAAGCCCGACCGGCTCGCCGACCGCATCGACTCCCTCTTCACCAGCGATACCCGAGCGGCGACCGTCGCCCTGGAAGCGCTGGTGGCCGAAACGCTGGACCTCATCGACCAGCACACCCCGGACGTCGACACCGCCAAAGTGCGGGCCACGATCGGACGCCGGCATCCGGCCTGGGGACCCTGACCTTCCTCTGATAACCTGCGCAGACCGGTGCACCTGCGCGCGATCACCCTCGCCGGTTTCAAGACGTTTGCCCAGAAGACGGAGATTCGCTTCGAGGGCGGCGTCACGGCCATCGTGGGGCCCAACGGGTCGGGCAAGACCAACATCCTCGACGCCTTCAAGTGGGTGCTCGGGGAGTCGAGCGCCAAGGACCTGCGTGGCAAGCGGATGGACGAGGTCGTCTACGCCGGCGGCCAGCGCCGCCCGCGGGCCGCCCACGCCGAGGTCGAGATCGTCATCGACAACGCGGACGGGCGGCTGCCGGTCGACTACGAGGAGGTCGCCATCCGGCGGCGCGTGGACCGCTCGGGCCAGAGCGACTACTTCCTGAACGGCTCCCGGGTGCGCCGCCGCGACCTGCTCGAGCTGCTGGCCTCGACCGGGCTCACAACCGACTCCTACGCGATCGTGACCCAGCGCGACATCGAGTCGATCATCACCTGCTCGCCTGAACAGCGGCGGCACCTGATCGAAGAGGCTGCGCAGGTCCGGGGCGTCAAGGCCAAGCGTTCGGAGGCGGCCGACAAGCTCCGCGAGCTGGCGTCCAACCTGCTGCGGCTGGAGGACCTGCGAGGCGAGATCGAGCCGCGCCTGGAGGTGGTGCGCGCCCAGGCCGCCGCCGCCCGGGAGGCCGCTGCCGCCGAACAGCGGCTGGAGGTCCTGCGCGGCAGCATCGTCTACGAGGAGTGGCGCGAGGCCCGTGACACGCACCGGCGCGCGGCTTCCCAGGCAGCAGGCCTGGAGCGTCGCCTCGAGGAGGCGCGGACCGCGGCGGCCGCCGCCGAATCCGAGTTCCAAGCCTGGCGGCAGGAGGTCCAGGCGGCGCAGGATCGGCGCCTGCAGCGGCAGCGGCTGGTGGGGGCGGTACGGCTGGAGCTGAGCGCCTCCGAACATGACCTGGCGATGGCCGAAGAGCGGGCGCGCGGCCAGGCCGCCCTGGCCGATGCGGCCCGCACCGAGGCCGCCGAGCTGGAGGTGCGGGCCCAGACCGCGGCCGCGCTGCGCGACCAGCTGGCGCGCGAGCTGGAGGTGGCCCGCGCCGAGCTGGCGCGGGTTCCGGAGGCACCGGCGGAACCGCCGGCCGGCGACGCGGCAGAGGCGATGGAGGCGCGCAAGGCGGCCGAGCAGGCGAGGCGGGCGCTGGCGACCGCCCAGTCTTCGCTGGCCACCGTCCGCACCCGCCGGCAGTTCCTGGAAGAAACGGTGAGCCGGTTAGAGGGGACGGTCGTCCCGGCCGAAGCCGCGCTCGAGGCGGCGGTGGCGGCGGAGGCTGCGGCCGCGGCAGCCGCCGTGGATGCCGGTTCGGCTGCCGCCGAGCTGGCGCGGCTCCGGGCGGAGCTGGAAGGCCTGCAGGCGCTGCGGCCGGCGCCGGCGGGCAGCCTGCGCCGGGTGGGTGATGTGATCCTGGCTCTGCCCGGCTTCGAAGCGGCCCTGTCGGCCGTGCTCGGCCCCCTGGTGGACGCCTGGGCGGCGCCCAGTGAGGGCGCGGCACGAGCCGCCGCCGATCAGGCGGCCGACCAGGTCACCGTGCTCTGGCCGGTGCCGGCGCCCCCGGCGCGAGCAGGCTCGCTCCTAGCGCACGTTCGCTGCGAGCCCGGCTTCGAAGCGCTGGCCGCCCGGCTCCTGGGCGGCGTGGTCGTCGGCGAAGAGGTGAGCGCGGAGGGCGTCTACGGAGAGGCCGGGCTGCTGCGGGCGGGCAGCGATCCCCGAGTTCGCCTGGCCGCGCGCATCCGGGCGCTCCTCGACCGCCAGGCCGAGCTGGAGCCCCTCGCCGCCGCGGCGGAGTCGCGGGCAGCGGCGCAGCGGGCGGCTGCCTCGCGCCTGAGCGAGCTGCGCACGGCCGCGGCCGGCCGCCAGCGCCTGGACGAGGCGGTCTCTCAGCTCGAGGCTGCTCTCGCCGCCGAGGCCGCCGAGGAGGCCCGGCAGCCGGCGCTGGAGACCGAGCTGGCGGCGGCCGAGCAGCGGGCCGCCGGTCTGGCCCGAGCCCTCGACCAAAGGGAGCACCTGCTGGCGGAGCAGCGCACCGAGGCTCGGCGGCTGGAAGCTGAACGCGGCCGCTGGGGCGATCGTGTCAGCGACCTGGAGCGCCAGCTGGGCTCGATCGAGGCCGACTACGTGAACGCCCAGGAAGCGCGTGCTGCCCGGGTGCAGCGGGCCGAGTCGGCCGGCCGCATGGCCGAAGCCGTGGCCGCCTCGATCCCCGGACTCAAGGCCATCGTCGAGCAGGTGCGGGCGAAGCTGGCCGAAGCCGAGCGCGAGTCGCCGGAAGAGGACGCCGAGCTCGCCGAGGGCGCGCGCCGCCTGGTGGCGCTCGAAGAGGCCCGCGTCGACGCTCGCTTGAAAGCCGGCACTCTGGAGGGCAACCTGGGCCTGGTCAAGCGCGATGCCGAGCTGGCCGAGGCCCGCATGGAGGAGATCCGGCTCCGCATGCCCGAGGGCCTGGCGCCCGAGGAGGTTCCGGGGGGCAAGGCGCGCGAGCGCGAGATGCGGGAGCTGGAGCGGCGCCTGCGCGAGATCGGACCCACCAATCCACTGGCCGAGTCGGAGTGCTCCGAGCTGGAGGAGCGCTACAGCACGCTGCACACGCAGCTGGAGGACATCGCCGCCGCGCGCGCCGACCTCGAAAGCCTGGTCGAACGCTTGCGCGAGGAGGAGGAGAGCCGCTACGACGCCGTCTTCGGCGCGGTGGCCTCGGTGTTCCAGGAGTACTTCGCCGAGCTCACCGGTGGCGGCCGCTGCACGCTCCGCCACAGCCCCGGCGACGACGGGCCGCGCAGCGGGGTCGAGATCCTGGTCCAGCCGCCGCGCAAGAGGCTGCAGACGGTCACGCTGCTCAGCTCCGGCGAGCGCTCGCTGGCCTCACTGGCGCTGGTGATGGCGCTGGCCGACGTCAACCCCAGCCCCTTCACGATCTTCGACGAGGTCGATGCCGCCCTCGACGACGCCAACGTGGGTCGCTTCGCGGACACCGTGCAGCGGCTGGGCCGCGACCGCCAATACCTGGTCATCACCCACAACCACGTCACCATGGCCGCGGCCTCAGCGCTCTACGGCGTGCACCTCGATGAGAGCGGGTGCTCGCACCTGGTCTCGGTGCGGCTGGAGGACATCCGGCCGGCACGCGGCAAAGCCGCTCAGCCGCAGATGGTGACGGCCTGAACGAGGCGCTGGAACTCTAGAGCAGCTCCATCAGCTCGATCCGGTTGCCGAAGGGGTCGTCTGTGAACAGGCGCCGGTAGCCGGGGATCTCCGGCTCTTCGCGCACCGGCCGGCCGGCCTTGCTCAACGCGGCCCGGACCGCCGCCAGATCCTCGACCAGCAGAGCCGGGTGCCGGCGGCCCGGCGTGAACTCGGCTTCCACTCCACAGTGAATCTGCTGGGGGCCGCACTGGAACCAGACGCCGCCGCGGGCCGCGAGCGACGAGGGCTTGGCAACCTCGTCCAGCCCGAGCAGGCCGTGCCAGAACTCTCGCGCCAGCTCTTCGCCCCCGGGCCGGATGGGCAGCTGGACGTGGTCGAGGCCAAGCACTCGCATCCGCCCCAGCACAATAGACGGCCGATGTCGGAGCCGGCCGGGCAGACGGCGGGGATCTGGGGGCGTGTCGCCCAGCGCACGCGCACGCTCTTCCAGGAGGGCCTGCGCGCGGCCGGGATGCCCCTCGACGCCGGCTTCTATGAGGAGCTGGAGGAGGTGCTGGTGGCCGGCGACCTGGGTCCGCGGCTGGCAGCCCGGGTCACGGAGGGGGTGCGCCGAAAGCGGCCCAACACCCTGGACCTGGCCCGGCTGTTCCTGGAGCAGGAGCTGGTGGCCGCCATGTCGCAGCAGCCACGCTGGCTGAACGTCGCCGCCAAGCCGTCGGCCGTCCTGCTCTACGGGATCAACGGCGCCGGCAAGACGACCACCGCCGGCAAGCTCGCGCACGGGCTGGCCCGGGATGGACGCAAAGTGCTGCTGGTCGCGGCCGACACCTACCGGGCGGCAGGGATCGAGCAGGCGCTGGCCTGGGCGGAGAGGGCCGGCGTCGAGGGGTTTGCCGGCAGACCTGGCGGCGACGCGGCCGCGGCGGTGTTCGATGGGCTCAAGCTGGCGGCGGCCCGCGGGTTTGACGTGGCCGTGGTCGACACCGCCGGCCGCCTGCAGACGCAGCAGAACCTGGTTGCGGAGCTGGCCAAGGTGGGCCGGGTGGCCGGCCGCGCGTTGGAGGGCGCTCCGCACGAGTCGCTGCTGGTGCTGGACGGCGTGCTGGGCCAGTCGGGCCTGGCCCAAGCCCGCGGCTTCCACGACGCGATCCCGATCACCGGTCTGGTCCTGGCCAAGATGGACGGCACGGCCAAGGGCGGGGCCGTGGTCGCGATCGAGGAGGCGCTCGGCGTGCTGAGCACACTGGGCCGCGCCGATCCGCACTGCCATACGACGGCGTCCGACGGCATGGTCGAGCCCGCCGAGTTGGTGGCTGCCGCCCGGGCGCTCAAGCTCGACCTGATCGCGGTGACCGACCACGACACCATGGCCTCGGTCGCCGAAACCGTGGCCCTGGGGGAGGCGGCCGGGGTGACGGTCGTGGCTGGCCAGGAGATCACCACCGCCTGGCCGGCCCAAACGCACCTGGTGGGCTGGTTTCTCGAGAAATCCGTGCGCATGGGCATGTCGCTCGCTGACAGCGTGGCGGCGATCCACGACCAGGGCGGCCTGGCGATGATCCCGCACCCCTTCATGCCGTTCTGGTTCGCGTCCTGCCAGGAGGGAATGCTGGCGCGCCTGCTGGAGACCCAGACCGTCGACGCCATCGAGATAGAGCACACCGCACCCACCACGGCCGCCCGCCAGGCGGCTCTACACCGCTTCTACGAGCTGCACCGGGCCGGCCTGGGCGCTGCCGTCGGCGGGTCCGACTGCCACTTCGGGCGGCACGACCTGGGCCGCATCGTGACCGAGTTCGAGGGCACCTCCGCCGCGGACTTCCGGGCCGCGCTCGAAGCTCGGACGACGCGCCCGCTGCGCGCCCGCCACGCGCGCGTGCCACTGGCTCTGATCGCCCGGCAGCAGGCGCGCAGCCTGGTCCGCCTACCCCTCCGGCGCCTCCGCAGCCAGCTCCAGCAGCGCTGAGTGCACGGCCGGTGAGCCGGCCAGGATGTCACCCCCGCCCAACCAGGCGCGCTCGTCTCCGCTCCAATCGCTGACCCGCCCGCCGGTCTCGAGCACGATCAGCCCGCCGGCGGCCACATCCCAGGTGTTGAGTTCCAGCTCGAAGAAGCCGTCGAAGACCCCGGCGCCGGTCCAGGCCAGGTCGAGAGCCGCGGCGCCGGCCCGCCGCAGGTCCTCGAAGCGTTCCAGCGCGCCTGCAAACACCGGCAGGTAGCGGGCAGCCAGCTGCTTGCGGCGGAAGGGGAAGCCGGTAGCAACCACCGCGGAGGCGGGCTCGGTGAGCGGGGCGACCGGCAGCGGCTGCCCGTTCCGGCGGGCCCCGCGGCCGCGTTCGGCTGGTGCCGTCGAGCGGGTCGACCGCCCACATGGTTCCGGCGCGATCGCCGCCCGTCTCCTCGGCCAGCACCGGAATGCCGGGAGCCCCGCGGGCGAGGACTTCCAGGATCGCGTGCTCGCTGGCCAGGTCGGCAGCGGTGACCCAGTCGCCGGGATGCTTCTCGACGGCCGGACCGCCGGGGTGGGGCAGACCGGCCTCGCGCAGCACGCGCGCGCCTGCCTGCGCCGCCTCCAGGGCTACGGCGAGGATTCCATCCCCAGGCCGAACATGGCGTCGAGGTCGTGGGCCGAGAACTGCTGGAAGGCGACCATCGTCATCGTCTTCTCGATTCCGTCCAGCGCCAGGAGGCCCTGGGTGACGGTCTTGGCGACCTCCTCGTGCTCGCGGACCCGCACCATGACCACGAAGTCCCACTCGCCGGTGACCGTGTAAACCTCCGCCACACCGTCGACCTCGGCCAGCTTGGGACCCAGCTCGCGGATGCCCTGGCGGCTGGCCTGCACCAGCACGACGGCGGTCACCACTGCCGGGCAATGCTATTCCGGTGAAGCGGATTGTCGATGATCCCAAGCACCCCGATCCCGGCTTCGCCGAGGCCTATGCGCAGCTGCCAGACGCCGTCCAGCTCGAGCCCTGGCTGAGCTGGTGCCGGGCGGCGGCGCCACCGGTCCTCTATCTCGGGATCGGCGCCGGCCGGCTGGCCGTGCCGCTCGTCGAGGCGGGCATCCAGCTGGTGGGAGTCGACGCCCATCCCGGGATGCTGGAGGTGGTCGCCCGCCGCCTGCCCGGCATCGAGCTGCACCGCGCGCTGATCGCCGGCCTCGACCTCGGCCGTCGCTTCGACCTCGTGATCGGTCCGTCGAGCGTGCTCGGCAGTCGAGCCAACCTGCGCGCCGCCGCCCGCCAGCTGCGGCCCGGCGGGCGGGTTGGATTCGAGCTCATGAACCCGCACTGGTTTCTGGCCGGAGCCCGGCCCGGCGTCCGGGTCCTGGAACGGCGCGGCGACCGGGTGCGGATGGAGGTGGACTACCCGGGCGGTTACGTCCAGGCTGCCGCCGGACGCCTGCACTGGCCCGAGCGGATCGAGTCGCTGCTCAGGGGCACCGGCCTGCGCCTGCTGAGGCTGGACGGTGGCCCGAAGCTGGCCACCAGCCCCACGTACACGGTTCTGACGGAACTTTCTTCGTTAATTAGTTGCTGACTTAACTCGGGTTGCCCACAATTCATCGCTCGTGGGGTGGCTGGAGCGTTTCGTCTTGCACATCAGGGGTGCGGCCTGGCCTGAGCCGCCGTCGGCGACCCTGTGCGGAGGCTGGAGGCTCTAGGCGGCTATAGTTGTCAAGGCGTGGCCCTTGACAGCCTGACCTCGCGGGAACGCCAGGTCGCCCTCTTCGAACGGTACGGCGCTCTCCTCACCGAGCATCAACGCAGCGTTCTCGAGCTGTATCTGCGCCGGGATTGGTCGCTGTCGGAGGTGGCGGCTCGCCAGAAAACCTCGCGTGCCGCAGTGCACGACCTCATCCGCCGCAGCGCTCAGGCCCTCGAGGAGTACGACCGCAAGCTGGGCCTGCTGGACGAAGACCGGCGGCGGCGTGAGGAGCTGGACGGCCTCCGGCGGCGCCTGGAGCGCCTTTCCTAGATGTTCGATTCCCTCAGCGATCGCCTGACGGCGGCGCTGCGCAAGCTCACCGGGCGTGGCGTGCTGCGCCCCGAAGACATCGAGGCCAGCCTGCGCGAGGTGCGCATGGCCCTGCTCGAAGCCGACGTCAACTACAAGGTCGTCAAGGACTTCCAGGAGCGCATCCGCGTGCAGCTCGCCGGCGCCGAACTTGAAAAGCACCTGAACCCCGCCCAGCAGGTGGTCAAGGTCGTGCACGACGAGCTGGTCGAGATGCTGGGGGCCAACACCGAGGGCCTGCACTGGGCGCCCTCGCCGCCCACGGTCGTCCTGCTCGCGGGCCTGCAGGGCTCCGGCAAGACCACGACCGCGATCAAGCTGGCGCTCTGGGCTCGCCGCCAGGGCCGCAAGCCCCTGGTGGCCGCGTTGGATCTCAGGCGACCTGCCGCGGTCGAGCAGCTTCGCGTCCTGGCCGAGCGCGAGAAGGTCGACTTCCACACGGGCACCGGGGCCGTGGAGGCCATCGCCCAGCAGTCGATAGCCGAGGCCAGGCGTCGCGGCGATGACCTGGTCGTCCTCGACACCGCCGGCCGCCTGCACGTCGACCGGGAGCTACTCGAAGAGCTCGGGCACCTCAAGCAGTCGGTGCCGGTCACCGAGACGCTGCTGGTGGCGGACGCCATGACCGGCCAGGAGGCGGTCAAAGTCGGCTCCGCCTTCGCGGAGGCGGTCGGGCTGGACGGCGTGATCCTGACCAAGCTGGATGGCGACGCCCGCGGCGGCGCCGCCCTCTCCCTGCGCTTCGCCACGGGCCAGCGCGTGCGCTTCGCCGGGGTGGGGGAGAAGCCGGCCGACCTCGAGGTTTTCCACGCCGACCGCATGACCTCCCGGATCCTGGGCATGGGCGACGTGCTCAGCCTGATCGAGAAGGCCGAGCGGGCGGTCGACCGGGAGGAGGCGCAGCGCGTGGAGAAGAACCTCCGCGCCGGCACCGTCAGCTTTGACGACTTCCTGGTCAACATCCGCCAGCTGAAGTCGATGGGCAGCGTGGCCGGGGTTTTGGAGATGATGCCCGGCGCAGGCCAGCTGAAGGGCGCGCTGGCCGGCAGCGACCCCGAGGCCGAGGTCAAGCGCATGGAGGCCATCATCCTTTCGATGACGCGCCGAGAGCGGGCGCGTCCCGAGCTGATCGACGGCAGCCGCCGCCGGCGCATCGCGCGCGGCAGCGGCACCCAGGTCAGCGATGTCAACAAGGTGCTCAAGGCGCGGGAGGCGATGCAGCAGCTGCTGCGTCAGTTCGGTGGCGGCGGTGGCCGCAAGCCGAACCTCGCGGGCCTGGGCCGCATGCTCGGCCGGTGAACTTTCAAGGAGGAATGACTTGGTAAAGATCAGGCTCCGGCGGATGGGGGCCAAGAAGAGGCCCTACTACCGCCTGGTCGTGGCCGACGCGCGCTCGCCGCGCGACGGACGCTTCATCGAACAGCTGGGCACATATGACCCACTGACCGACCCCGCCACCATCCGGATCGATGCGGAGAAGGTGAACCGCTGGCTGGCGCAGGGCGCGCAGCCCTCGGACGCCGCGCGCAGCCTGCTCCAGAGGGAGGGAATCCTTGAGCGCCATGCAGCGACCAGGCCCCGACCGGCCGTTTAGGTCCGACCGCCCGTTCGGGGGCGGCGGCGGGCGTTATGGCGGTGGTGGCGGCGGCCGCTTCGGCGACCGCGGCGACCGCGGCGGATTCCGGCGGGCCTACGGCGGGCCTCAGGGACCGGCCATCGACTACAGGGCGCTGGTCGAGTTCGTGGCTCGCACCATCGCTGAAAAGCCAGGCGAAGTGGAGATCAACGCTTTCGAGCGCGGCCACGGCACGGTCGCGATCAAGATCAAGATGGCCGACGAGGACATGGGCCGCCTGATCGGCAAGGCCGGCCGCAACATCGAGGCGCTGCGCACACTGGTGCGGGTGGCGTCCCTGCGCGAGCGCAAGCGCGTGTTCGTGGACATGGCCAACACCCGATGATCCGGGTCGGGCAGGTCACGGGCGCGTTCGGGGTCCAGGGAGCTGTCAAGGTTTTGCCCTTGACAGACTTCGACGACCGCTTCCGACCTGGGTCGGCGCTGATCGTGGAAGGCGTCACCCGCCACGTCGAGTGGAGCCGGGAGCAGAGCAACGGGCTGGTCGTCAAGCTCACGGGGCTCGACTAGAGGTGGTGACCGCCTCCGGCGCCAGGCTCGGCCGGGTGGCCGAGGTCCTGGAGCGGCCCGCCAACGACGTCTGGGTCGCCCGCGAGGGCAATGTGGAGCACCTGGTGCCCGCCACCCGTGAGGCCGTGGTCGGCGTCGACCTGGATTCCCGGCGCGTGGTGGTGGCCGATTGGCTCCTGGAGGTCGAAGACGCCTAAGCGGTACGACGTCCTGACCATCTTCCCGGGCATGTTCGGCGCCGTCTTCGGCGCCGGGGTGGTGGGCCGGGCGGCGGAGCGCGGCCTGTTGGAAGTCCACGCCCACGACCTGCGCGACTTCACCCACGACCGCCACCGCCGGGTCGACGATGCACCCTTCGGGGGCGGCGCCGGCATGGTGCTGAAGCCGGGGCCGATCTTCGAGGCGGTCGACCAGGTCCGTTGCCACAACCCAGGGCCGGTGATCTTGATGGAACCCTGGGGCGAGCCGCTCAGCCAGACCCTCGCCGCCGAGCTGGCCGCCGAGCCGGGACTGGTCATCGTCTGCGGAAGGTATGAGGGCGTCGATGACCGCGTCCGGCTGGGCCTCGAAGCCCGCGAGATCTCCATCGGCGAGTACGTGCTGAGCGGCGCCGAGCTGCCGGCCATGATCTTGATCGACGCCGTGGCCCGACTGATCCCCGGCGTCCTGGGCGACCCCGGATCGCTCGACCAGGATTCGTTCACCGCCGACTTCGGCGGTTATCCCCAGTTCACCCGGCCGGCCGAGTTCCGCGGCATGAAGGTACCCGAGGTGCTGCTGTCGGGCGACCACCGGCGCATCCGCGAATGGCGGCGGCTGGCCGCCCGGCGGCGCGCCGGACAGATGGAGAGAAAGACATGAATGTGATCGACGCGCTCGAGCTCGAGCAGCAGAAGGAAACCGTGCCGGCCCTGCGGCCGGGCGACACCGTCCGCGTCCACGCCAAGGTCGTCGAGGGGACCCGGGAGCGCATCCAGGTCTTCGAGGGCCTGGTCATCCGGGTCACCGGGGGCGGCCTGCGCCGCAACTTCACGGTGCGCCGCGTCACCCACGGGGTGGGCGTGGAGCGCACGTTCCTGATCCACTCGCCGCGAATAGACAAGGTGGATGTCGTCCGGCATGGCGAGGTGCGGCAGGCGCGGCTTTACTACCTCCGCGGCAAGGTGGGCAAGGAGGCCAGGATCCGCGAGCGGCGGGCCAAGGAGGCGGCTCCGGCCGCGGCGCCCGTCGAGGAGGAGGAGCAGGCGCCCGCAAAGACGGCCCGCCGCCGGGGGCGCGCCAAGGCCAAAGCCGAAGAGTCTTAACCGGCGCCGTTGCCGCCTGCCCGAACGGATCGCTAGCCTCGTGCCGGTGGCGGTGAAGGCAAGGCGGAAGCGGACACGGCGCCCGCAGCTGTGGGCGTCCGAACGCATGGTGCGCGGCATGGGCTACGCGGTGGTGGCTGGGATCGACGAGGTGGGCCTCGGACCGCTGGCCGGCCCGGCAGTGGCCGCGGCCTGCGTGCTGCCCATCGGCGCCCGCCTGCCCGGGCTCGACGACTCCAAGAAGCTCACCGCCGACCAGCGCCGCCGCCTCGACCGCCAGATCCGGCGCCAGGCGGTGGCCTGGGCGGTGGCCGAGGTGCCACCCGAGGACATCGACAACAAGGGCCTCACGTACGCCCGGCAGCGCGCCATGGAGCTGGCCGTCAACGCCCTCAGCCCGGCCGCCGAGTATCTGCTGATCGACGCCTGGGACGTGCCCGAGCTCCCACTGCCTCAGATGGCGGTCATCAAGGGCGACGGCCTCTGCGCCTCGATCATGGCGGCGTCGATCCTGGCCAAGGTCCACCGGGACACCTTGATGATCGACTTCGATGCCGTGTACCCCGGCTACGGCTTCGCCCTGCACAAGGGCTATGCCACCGCCGCGCACCGGGCGGCCCTGATGCGGCTTGGGCCCAGTCCCATCCACCGCATGTCCTGGCGGCCGGTGCGCAAGGCGCTCGGCATGTCTGGAGGGATCGACCCGGCGGCCGTGGTCTCCGCCGATGCCCTCGACGGCTAGCGCTCGGGAGCTTGGCCGGCGTGGCGAGCGCCTGGCCGCGACCTACCTGGAGGAGCGCGGCTGGAAGGTCGTGGGCACGGGCTTCCTGGCCCGCCGCGGCGAGGTCGACCTGGTGTGCCGCAAGGGCGACTACCTGGTCCTGGTCGAGGTCAAGACGCGCACCGGCCTCGGCTTCGGCGCGCCCGCCGAGGCCGTGGGCCCGCGCAAGCGGCGGGCGCTGAGTGCGGCCGCGGCCGAGTACCGGGCGCTGGCCGGCTGGCGGGGCGAGGTGCGCTTCGCCGTGGTCTCGCTCCTGCTCGACCGCGAGGGCGAGGTGCTCTCGATCGAGCTTCTAGAAGACCCGTTCTAGGCCTGCTCGGTGGGCTCCAGCTTGATCGAGGCCGAGTTGATGCAGTAGCGCAGCCCGGTGGGCTGGGGGCCGTCGTCGAAGACGTGGCCCAAGTGCCCGCCGCAGTCGGCGCACAGCACCTCGGTGCGGACCATGAAGAGGCTGCGGTCCTGGTGCTCCTCGATCGGCGCGCCTTCCTTGGGAGCGTAGAAGCTCGGCCATCCGCAGTGAGCGTCGAACTTGGTGTCCGACTCGAACAGCTCCGCGCCGCAGGCCGCGCAGTGATAGGTGCCGGCGGTCTTGGTGTCCCAGTACTCACCAGTGAAGGGCCGCTCGGTGCCCTTCTCGCGCAGCACGTGGTACTGCATCGGGGTCAGCTCGGTCTTCCACTCGCTCTCGGTCTTTTGCACTTTCGTTGCCACGCGGCATATATACCCCGTGGGAATCGACTTCAGCCGCATCGCCGATCGCTACGACGAGAGCCGCGGCGGCTCCGAGCGCGGCCAGCGCTTTGCGGCCGAGCTGGCGCCGCATCTCCCACCGGGTCTGCTGCTGGAAGTCGGCGTGGGAACCGGTGTGGTGGCGGCCGCCATGAGGCAGCCGGTGATCGGCGTCGACATCGCAGCTGGCATGCTGAAGAGCGCTCGCCAGCGCCTTGGTGCGCGCGTGGTCCGGTCCGACGGACGCGGCCTGCCCTTTCGCGACGGCTGCTTCAGCGGCGGCTACGCAGTCTGGGTGCTGCACCTGGTGGAGGACCAGGCCGGCCTCTTCTCCGAGGTGAGGCGTGTGCTGGCGCCGGGCGGAACGTTCGTGATCGTGAACATCAACCGGCCGGCACCGGACGACCTGGACGCCATCCTCAAGCCCATGTACGTCGAGCTGCTGGGCGACCGCGACGGCCGCGACCTGCCGGAACGCCTGGCGCCACTGGCGGAGGCCGCCGGCCTGCAGGTCAAGGACGTGCTCGCTGGTGAGCCTTTTCGCAGGGAGGTCTCCGGCCCGGAAGAAGCCGACCGCATCGAGCGCCGGGAAGGGGCCATCTTCTGGGACCTCGATCAGGACCGCTGGCGGGAACTCGTGGAGCCCGTACTAGGCCGGCTGCGCGCGTTCGGCGATAGGCCGGTCGCACGCGAGCACCACCACCAGCTGCTCGTACTGGAGAGGCGCAGCCGGTAAGCCGGCGATGCCTTTGGCGCCTAGCCCCGCCGATGCTGTCGCCGGGTTCACCGGTGCTCGGTCACGCAGCTTTTGCTGCGCTCCCTCCGCTCCTCGGCGCCGGCGAGCGCCTCGGCGTGGCGATCCGCCAAATCCAGACGCCGGCCCACCGCCCGCTCCTCTCAGAAAGGAAAGCGCGTTAGGTCGTGCGCGGGGCTGCCGGGCGCCGCCCGGCCCCCGATCACGACCCGCGGCCGGTGGCGCACGCACTCAGCCGGGTGCACCTCGGTCCGGATCCCGTTGAAGATCGGAAAGCGCAGGGTGCCGTCGGCCGACCATTCCGAGTAGCGCACGCTGATCACCAGCTGGGGCCGCACCCAGAGCACCGGCGCCGTCACCACCGGCGGCGGCTCCAGGGGGCAGTCCGCGGTCGCCATCTCCGCCAGCCGCTCGCCCAGCGCGGCGTAGGCCTCCGAGTCGAAGCCGCCCGATACCGACCCGCAAGGCAGCAGGCGGCCGCGTTCGTAGTAGCCGACCAGGAGAGCGCCGAAAGGCGTGCCGGGAGTCCAGCCGATGACGACGAAGTCGTCGCTCTTGACGGCCTTGACCTTCAGCCAGAACGGCGACCGCTGACCCGGCACGTACGTGCTCTCGACATGCTTGGCCATCACGCCCTCGAGGCCGCGCTCCAGGCAGGCCTCGAACAGCTCCACGCCTTCGTTGACGATGTAGTCGGGGACGAAGAGCACGCCTCCGCTCTCGACGACTTTTCGTAGCCGCGTCTTGCGCCGCAGCAGCGGCTGCCGCAGCAGCGGCTTGCCCTCCAGGTAGAGGAGGTCGAAGGCCAGGTAGGCCAGCGGCGTGTTCGGACCGGGCTGGGCCGCCAGCCGCTCCCGCAGGGTCTGGTAATCCGGGCGCCCGTCCGAGTCGGTGGCCACCAGCTCGCCGTCCAAAACCGTCCCCGCAGGCACCTGCCCGGCGATCTTCTTGAGCTCCGGCAGGCGGTCGGTGATGTCGTTGAGGCCCCGATCGTGCACGTGCACCGAACCGTCGGGGGCCACGAAGACCAACGCCCGCAGGCCATCCCACTTGACCTCGAAGACGTAATCCTCGGCGGAGAAGGGCGCCTCCGCGGAGACGGCCTGCATGGGCCGCACGGCGTTCGGAAAACCGGCGTCCTCGAAGAGCAGCGGGTCGGCGGCCTGCATGTTTTAGCAGGCCGACGTTAGCTCGCTTTGCGCGCCCTCTGCTTGGCCGGCTTGGTGGCTGCGGCGGCCGCCGGCTTCGACTTTTTGGCGGCCTCGACAGAGGCTTTGAGGGCCTCCATGAGGTCCATGACCCTGGGCGCCGCCTCGGGTTCGGGCGCGGCGACGGTCTCCTGTCCGGCGACCTTGGCCTCGACCACCTGCATGAGCGCTTCCTTGTAGTTGTCCTGGTAGCGGTCGGGCTCGAAGCTGTCGGCCAGGCTCTCGATCAGTGTCTTGGCCATCTGCAGCTCGCGGTCGGAAACCTTGGTGTTGCCGTCGACGCCTTTGATGCCCTCCACGGAGCGGATCTCATCGGGCCAGTGGAGCGTGTTCATCAGCATGTGCCCGTCCAGCGGGCTGAGGGCCGCCAGGTGCTCGCGATCGCGGAAGGCGATCTTGGCCACCGCCACCTTCTTGGTCTCTTCGAGCGCCTGCTTGAGGAGCGCGTAGGGCTTCTTGCCGACTTCCTCCGGCTCCATGTAGTAGGCGGATTTGAAGTACAGGCCGCCGTTGATCTCGTTGCGTTCGACGAACTCGGTGATCTCGATGGCATGGGCGGTGGGCAGGGGCAGGTTGTCGAGGTCCTTGTCCTCGATGACAACGTAGTTGTCGGATGAGACCTCGTAACCCTTGACGATGTCGTCGTAGGCGACCTCGTGATCGCCCTCGGCGCACCAGCGCTTGTACTTGATCGGGGAGAGGTGTTCGGCGCAGAGCTGGCGGAAGGAGATGCCCTGCGAGTCGGTGGCCACATACAGACGGACGGGGATGCTGACCATCCCGAAAGTGATGACGCCTTTCCACATCGAGCGCGGCATAGGTGTGAATCCTAAGTTACGTCAGCCGGCCGGTGGCTACCAAAAGTAAGCTGCGAGGGTGCAGCTGGGGGATTTCGAGATTCATCTCCTGGTCGCCGGGGGCTGGCGGCCCGACGGCGGGACCATGTACGGCGTCGTTCCCAAGGTTCTCTGGGAGCGCCAGAAACCGCCCAACGAGCGCAACCAGGTCACGGCGGCCTGCGTGGGCGCCATCGTCCGTCATCACGGCCGGGTGATCGTCTGCGAGACCGGCATCGGCACCAAGCTCGACGAGAAGCGCGCCCAGCGCGACGGGGTCTGGGAGCCTGAGGGCCTGCTCACGGGGCTGCGCCGGCTGGGCGTACGACCGAACGAGGTCGACATCGTGGTCAGCACCCACCTGCACTGGGATCACGCCGGCGGGTTCACCCGCCGCGGCCCGGGCGGCCAGCTGGAGCTGACCTTCCCGAAGGCCAAGCACTTCGTGCAAAGGGTGGAGTGGGATTTCGCGCTGGCGCCGGACGTGCGCTCCCGGTCCGGCTACATCGCGGACGACTTCACGCCAGTGGCCGATGCCGGTCTGATCGAGTTCCTGGAGGGCGAGGCCGAGGTGACGCCGGGACTGACGCTGCGCCTTACCGGCGGCCACACACCCGGCCACCAGCTGGTCATGTTCCACGCCTCCGACGACCTGGCCTGCGTGGTGACCGGCGACCTGGTGGGCACGGTCCCGCACCTGCGCGTGCCCTGGACCATGGCCGCCGACCTCGACGTGCTGCGGGTGCTGGAGGAGAAAACCAAGCTGCTCGAAGAGGCGTCGAGGCATCGCTGGCTGCTGGTCCTCTCACACGAAAACGAGCAGCCTGCGGGCTACCTGGAGCCCGATGGCAGTTGGACTCCCGAGCGTGATCTGATAGCGCCGTGAGCCAGGCCGTCGAGCAGTTCAACCGCCGGCTGCTGCGAGCGCGCGACGTGATGGACGGCGCCTACGCCCAGCCTCTCGACATCCGGCGCCTGGCCGGCGTCGCGCACGTCTCCGAGAGTCACTTCATCCGTGCTTTCCAGGCGACTTTCGGCGAGACCCCACACCGCTACCTGCAGCGCCGGCGGTTGGAGCGTGCGATGTTCATGCTCCGGGAAACCAGCCGCGACGTCACCGAGATCTGCCTGGACGTCGGCTTCAACAGCCTCGGCACGTTCAGCCGCACCTTTCGCGAGATCGTGGGCGAATCGCCCACCTCATACCGAGATCGCGCCGAGGTCAAGCCGGTGCCGACCTGCTTCACGATGGAGGGCACGAGACCGAGCAGTTTTGGAGAAGCCCGGGCCAAAAACCGTCATTAGCATCGGCCCATGCTGAACTCGATCTCGATCTCACACGTCTTCGTCTTCGACCACGAGCAAGCGCTCGATTTCTACGTCGGCAAGCTGGGCCTCGAGGTCAGCGCCGACTCGGACCTCGGCACGATGCGCTGGCTCACCGTCCGGGTGCCCGGCCAGCCGGGCCGTGACATCCTGCTCGAGAAGCCGGGGCCGCCCGGCATGGACGAGAAAAGCGCCGCCCAGGTCCGGGAGCTGGTGAGCAAGGGCGCGACCGGCTTCACCGTCGGCTTCACCACCGACGACTGCTGGAAGACCTACTCGGACCTCAAGTCCAGGGGCGTCGAGTTCACCGAGGAGCCCGTGGACCGCGGTTACGGAACCGACGTCGGCCTGCGCGATCCCTTCGGCAACCGGATTCGCATCGTCCAGCTGGCGGCTCAGCCGGCGGCCGCCACCCGCTGACCGTCTCTTAACAACCGCCGTTCCCTCGGGCGCCCGCGGCGCCCGAGGATCCTGGCGTGGCCACCTCCGTGCGCTCTGTGCTGCTCCGCGGCCTCGACGTCCTGCCGGTCGACGTCGAGGTCGACATCGCCACCGGGCAGCCGGGTTTTTTCATGGTCGGCCTGGCCGGAGGGTCCGTTCGCGAAGCCAGGGAGCGCGTCCGTTCCGCAGTCCGCAACTCCGCTCTGCCGTGGCCGCCCCAGCGCGCCCGCATGACCGTCAACCTGGCGCCCGCCGAAGCTCGCAAGGACAGTGGCGGCCTCGACCTCGCCATCGCTGTTGCGATCTGCCTCGACCAGGCCGGTGCAGCGGCGCCGCCCGAGGCGGCGTTCTTGGGTGAGCTGTCGCTCGACGGTGCCGTGCGCCACGTCGACGGCGTCCTGGTGGCAGCCCGCGGACTTGCCCGCCGCGGCGTCCGCCGGTTGTTCGTGCCTGCCGGCGACGCGGCCGAGGCCGCGCTGGTGGCCGACCTCGAGGTGGTCGCCTGCCGCACGCTCCAAGAGGTCACCGGCCACCTGTTGGAGGGTTTGCCGATGCCCTCCTTCACGGGTGGCGTGGCGGACGTTGCCGAAGCCGTGGCGGTCGACGACCTGGCCGAGGTCCACGGCCAGGCGGCCGCACGGCGAGCGCTGGAGATCGCGGCCGCCGGCGGCCATCACCTCCTGATGACCGGCCCGCCGGGCTCCGGCAAGACCATGCTCGCGCGCTGCCTGCCGGGCATTCTGCCGCCCCTCACCCGCGATGAAGCCATCGACCTGGCGCAGGTCGGCAGCGTCCTCGGCGAGCTGGAGCCGGGCCGGCCGCTCAGCGCCCGGCGACCGTTCCGGGCGCCCCATCACACCATCTCGATGGCCGGCCTGGTGGGCGGCGGCTCGGGACTGGCCAGGCCCGGCGAGGTCTCCAGAGCCCACCACGGCATCCTCTTTCTGGACGAGCTGGCGGAGTTCGACCCCGGCAGCCTGCAGGCGCTCCGGCAGCCTCTGGAGGAGGGACGGGTTTCCATCACTCGCAGCGGCGGCTCGGTCACCTACCCGGCCCGTTTCATGCTGGTCGGCGCCACCAATCCCTGCCCCTGCGGCTGGGAGGGCGACCCCGTCAAGGCCTGCCGCTGCACGCCGGCGGCGGTCGACGCTTATCAACGG
The DNA here is from genome assembly GCA_005881825.1 of Chloroflexota bacterium. GTDB lineage: Bacteria > Chloroflexota > Dormibacteria > Dormibacterales > Dormibacteraceae > CF-28. The sequence goes on from VBEO01000066.1 coordinate 45,269, forward strand.
GCGCTCTCGGGCCCGCTGCTCGACCGGATCGACCTCCAGGTCCGGGTTTCCCGGGCGCCCCTGGAGGCACTTTCCGAGGAGCCGACCGGCGAAGGCTCGAGTGTGGTCCGGGAGCGAGTGGCGGCCGCTCGGGGGCGCCAACTGCAGCGGCAGGGACACCTCAACGCCGCCCTCACCCGGGCCGAGCTCCGGCGGCTGACCGGAATCCGGCCGGAGGCGCGGCGGGCGCTCGAACGCTGGTCCTCGGCGCGCGGGCTCACGGCGCGCGGCTTTCAGCGGGCCTGGCGAGTGGCCCGCACCGTCGCCGACCTCCAGGCGTCGGACGAGATTTTCGAGGCGCACGTCCTGGAGGCGCTCGGGTATCGAGTGGCGGATGCCGCGGCCGCCTGAACCGGAGGACCTGCGCGCCCGCGGGCGCTGGCCGCCGCCGCCCGGCCGGCGGGTGGCCATCGTGGGCTCGCGCCGTCCGAGCCCTTATGGCGAGGCCGTGGCCGAGCGGCTGGCCGCCGACCTGGCCGCGACGGGAGTGATCGTGGTCAGCGGCCTGGCCCTGGGCGTCGACGCGGCCGCCCACGAGGGCGCCCTGGCAGCCGGCGGCTGCACGATCGCCGTGCTCGGCACCGGCGTCGACATCGTCTACCCGCGTGCCAACGCCGATCTCGCCGCGCGGATCCTGGCCGCCGGGGGCGCGCTGGTCAGCCAGTTCCCCGACGGGACGCCGCCCCAGCGCGCCAACTTCCCGCGCCGCAACTGGGCCATCGCCGCCCTCAGCGACGTGGTGGTCGTGGTCGAGGCCGCCGAGGGCTCGGGTGCCCTGATCACGGCCGAGGCCGCGCTGGCGCTCGACCGTGAAGTGATGGCCGTGCCGGGCAGCGTCTTCTCACCGCTCAGCGTGGGCTGTCACCAGCTCCTGCGGGATGGCGCCGGCCTGGTCCAGAACGCGCGCGACGTGCTGGCGGCGTTGGGCGCGCAGCAAGAGGTTCTCGACGATCCGCTGAAACCGCCGGCCAGCCTGGGCCTCGAGGCACCGGCCGGCGGACGAGACGGACTCCTCCAGCACCTGAGCGACGCCCTGATGACGGAGCCCGGCACGCTGGCTCGTAAGCTCGGCCTGCCGCTGCCGGAGATAATGTCGCGCCTCACCGCGCTGGAGATGGCGGGCGCCGTCGGCCGCCGCGGCGCGGGCTATGTAAGGTTGGCGCCCGGTGGAATCAGCCGGGCCGGCGTTGGGTAGATAAGGGGTCCATGTCTCAGGGTTTGATCATCGTGGAGTCCCCGGCCAAGGCCAGGACTCTCAAGCGCTTCCTCGGCGATCGCTACGACGTGCGCGCCTCGATGGGCCACGTCCGCGACCTCCCCGAGCGGGAGCTGGCGGTCGACGTAGAAAACGGCTTCGAGCCGAGCTACGTGGTGGTCGAGGACCGCGAGAAGACGATCCGCGACCTCCGCTCCGCGGTCAGCAAGCCGGCCGCGCGCCAGGAGGTCATCCTGGCCTCCGACCCCGACCGCGAAGGTGAGGCCATCGCCTGGCATCTGGCCGAGGTCTTGAAGCTCAAGGCTCCCAAGCGCATCGAGTTCCACGAGATCACCGCCGAGGCCGTGCGCCGCGCCCTGGAGGCGCCGCGCGAGATCGACATGCGACTGGTCAACGCCCAGCAGGCGCGCCGCATCGTCGACCGCCTGGTCGGCTACCGGCTCAGCCCCTTCCTCTGGAGCAAGGTCCAGAAGGGCATCGGCGCCGGCCGCGTGCAGTCGGTGGCGCTCCGCCTGGTCGTCGACCGCGAGGACGAGATCCGCGCCTTCGTGCCGGTCGAGTCCTGGACGGTCGACGCGTTGCTGAGCAAGCTCGATGACGAGCGCCAGTTCAAGGCCCGGCTGAAGGATGAGCTGAAGACAGAAGCGGAAGCCGCCGAGGCCATCGCCAGGCTGCAGGGCGCCGAGTACCGCGTGCTCAGCGTCGAGCGCAAGCAGCGCAGCAAGAGCGCGCCGCCGCCCTACATCACTTCAACGCTCCAGCAGGACGCCTCCAGCCGCCTGCGGTTCGCGCCCCGGCGCACCATGCGGCTGGCCCAGGACCTGTACGAGGGCATCGAGCTGGGCGCCGAGGGCAGCACCGGCCTCATCACCTACATGCGCACCGACTCCACCCGCATCAGCGCCGAGGCCGAGGGCAAGGTCGGCAGCTGGATCAAGCGCCAGTTCGGCGACCGCTACCTGGGCGGCCGGCGCAGCGACAAGGCGCGGGTCGGCGCCCAGGAGGCCCACGAGGCGATCCGGCCCACCGATCCGGGCCGGCGCCCCGAGGACATCCGCCGCTTCCTGAGCAATGAGCAGTTCCGCCTGTACGAGATGATCTGGCGGCGCTTCGTCGCCAGCCGCATGGCTCCCGCCCAGTACGCCAACACCGTGGCCGAGATTCAGGGTGGCGAGTACGCGTTCCGCGCCAGCGGCTCGGTGCTCACCTTCGACGGCTTCTACAAGGTTTGGGAAAGAGGAGAGGACGAAGACGAGGACGGCCGCCTGCCGGAACTGCGGGAGGGCGAGGCACTGCGCTTCCACGAGCTGCTGCCGGAGCAGCACTTCACGCAGCCGCCGCCCCGCTACTCCGAGGCCACGCTGATCAAGGAGCTGGAGGAGCGCGGGATCGGCCGGCCCAGCACCTACGCCAGCATCGTGGCCACCATCCAGGACCACGGCTACGTCGAGCAGAAGGAGCGCCGGCTGCACCCGACCCTGCTCGGCGAGGGCGTCAACAAGATCATGGTCGACCACTTCAAGGACATCTCGGACGACCAGTACACGGCCGACCTGGAGGCCAAGCTCGACCGGGTCGAGCAGGGCCAGGTCGAGTGGGTGCCAGTGGTGGGCGACTTCTACCAGCCGCTGGAGCGGATGCTGAGCGCCGCCGAGGAGGCCATCCCTGCCGAGACCGGCGAGGTCTGCCCCGAATGCCATGAGGGCCAACTGGTGCTCAAGGCCAGTCGCTTCGGTCCCTTCAAGGGCTGCAGCCGCTATCCCAAGTGCAAGTACCGCCAGGCCGTCAGCCCCACCGGCGCGCCGGCCGAGCCCAAGAACCTCGACGAGGCCTGTCCGCAGTGCGGCAAGCCGCTGCAAGTCAAGCACGGGCGATACGGCGAGTTCATCGGCTGCTCGGGCTATCCCGAGTGCCGCTACATCCGGCGCGAGAACCAACCCGAGGCCAAGCCGACGGGCCAGCAGTGCCCCGAGTGCCAGCAGGGCGAGCTGCTGGAGCGCCAGGGCCGCTACGGCCCCTTCCTATCCTGCAGCCGCTACCCCGACTGCAAGTACCGGGCCAACAAACGCAAGGACGGCACCGTGGCGCCGCCGCGCGAGGTCAAGCAGCTCGACGAGCCCTGCCCGATCTGCGGCAAGCCGCTGGTCGAGCGGCAGGGCCGTTACGGGAGCTTCAAGAGCTGCTCCGACTATCCGCGCTGCCCGGGCCCGAAGGGAGTGGGGAAGGGCGGCGCCAAGCCCGCCCGCGGCCGCCGGACCGCCGCCCGCCGCTAGAAACAGGCCGAGCGCCGGCGCCGGGGTGGAAATTCGCGCCCAAAACCGTTCGCGCGCCGGCGCTCGGCCGCAGGGTTGGCCCCACCCCTGCCCTGGGTATACTCCCATTCGCCAGCCCTCGCGCTGAGTAACGCACGCCCGCAGTCATTGCTGCCTGCTGGGGCGGAGGAATTTTGAAGGAGGTAGCTGAGCCATGCCTCAGGTGACCCTGAAGCAGCTGCTGGAGGCGGGCGTCCACTTCGGGCACCAGACCAGCCGCTGGAACCCCAAGATGCGGCCGTACATCTTCACGGCGCGCAACGGCATCCACATCATCGACCTGCAGAAGACGGTGCGGCTGATGGACGACGCCTGGGGCTTCGTCCGCGACACCGCCGCCACCGGCCGCCCGGTGCTCTTCGTGGGCACCAAGAAGCAGGCGCAGGAGACCATCCAGACAGAGGCCGTGCGCAGCGGCATGTTCTTCGTGAACCGGCGCTGGATGGGCGGCATGCTCACCAACTTCTCGACGGTCAAGAGGCGCATCGAGCGCCTGCAGGAGCTGCGCCGGCTGCAGCAGTCCGGCACCTTCGAGTCGATGACCAAGAAGGAGGCCAAGCGCCACCAGGACGAGCTCGACCGCCTGATGTTCCACTTCGACGGCATCGCCGACATGAAGCGGCTGCCGGGCGCAGTCTTCGTGGTCGATCCGCGCAAGGAGCACATCGCGGTCACCGAGGCCAACCGGCTGAAGATCCCGGTGGTCGCGATCACGGACAGCAACTGCGACCCCGACCTCATCAACTACGTGATTCCCGGCAACGACGACGCGATTCGCGCCGTCAAGCTGATCACCGGCAAGATCGCAGACGCCTGCCTGGAAGGCCGGCAGCAGGCCGAGGCGCGCGGCGAGCTGGCGCCGCCGGTCGAGGAGCGCGAGTTCTACGACACGCCGCGCTACGAGCTGATGGAGGAGTTCCTCGACGACGAGGAAGAGTATTTGCCCGACATCTCAGAAGATGAGTTCCTGCACCGCGGGGACGACGACGAACCAGGAGCTAGGTAATCGCAATGGCAACGACCGTGGATGACATCCGGAAGCTCAGGGAGCTGACCGGGGCAGGGATGATGGACTGCCGGTCGGCGCTCACCGAGGCCGGCGGCGACGTCGATAAAGCCGTCACGATCCTGCGGGAGAAAGGCATCGCCAAGGCCGCCAAGCGAGCCGGACGGGAGACCGCCAACGGCGTGGTCGAGGCTTACCTACACCGCACCGGCGACTACCCGCCCCAGGTCGGCGTCCTGGTGGAGATCAACTGTGAGTCCGACTTCGTGGCCAAGGGCGACAACTTCCGGCAGCTGGCGAGGGAGCTGGCGATCCATATCGCCGCCGCCAAGCCGCGCTGGATCAATCCCGAAGACGTTCCCGAGGACGTGCTGGACGCGGAGCGACAGATCCACGCCAAGCGCTTCGAATCGGAGGGCAAGCCGGCGGCGCAGATCCCCAAGATTGTGGAGGGCCAGATCAACGCCTTCTACAAGGACAACTGCTTGATGAAGCAGCTGTGGGTACGCGACAACAAGACCCCGATCGAGAATCTGGTCAAGGAGAACATCTCCCGCCTCCAGGAGAACATCGTGGTCCGGCGCTTCGCCCGCTTTGACGTCAAGGAGGCTTGACGCCATAGCCTCGCCCAACGGGGAGCGTCCGCGGTATCGCCGCGTCCTGCTCAAGCTGAGCGGGGAGGCCTTCGGCGGTCCACGCGACGAGGGCATCGACTACGACGTGGTGCGCACGATCGCGGCTCAGATCAAAGCCGTGCACGGGCGCGGAGTCGAGGTGGCGGTCGTGATCGGGGGCGGCAACTTCGTGCGCGGGGCGAGGGCTGCCGAGCGCGGCATCGACCGCGCCACGGCCGACTACATGGGCATGCTGGCCACCGTCATCAATGCGCTGGCTCTGCAGGATTCACTCGAGAACATGGGTCGGCCGGCGCGCACCATGACCGCGATCCAGATGCCGCAGGTGGCCGAGCCCTACATCCGCCGGCGTGCCGTCCGGCACCTGGAGAAGGGGCGGGTCGTGATCCTGGCCGCGGGGACCGGGAATCCCTACTTCACCACCGACACCACCGCCGCGCTCAGGGCCGTCGAGATCGAGGCCGAGGTGATTCTGAAGGCGACCAAGGTCGACGGGGTCTACACGGCCGATCCCGTAACCCATCCCGACGCGCGCAAGTTCGACCGGCTGGACTACCTGGAGGTGCTCAACCGCGGGATCGCAGTGATGGACAACACCGCCCTTACGCTCTGCATGGACAATCGCGTTCCGATCATCGTGTTCGACCTCCTGAAAGAGGGCAACATCGAGCGCGTGGTGCTGGGCGAGGAGATAGGGACTTTGGTGGGGGCGCAGGCATGATCGACGAGATCCTGATGGAAGCCGAGATCAAGATGGACAAGTCGCTCGAGCACCTGCAGGCCGAGCTGACGCACATCCGCACCGGCCGCGCCAACCCGGCGCTGATCGAAAAGGTGCAGGTGAAGGCGATCCGGGACTCCGGGCAGGGTCTCAACCCGGCCAACGACGGCCAGGTGGTGCGAGTGCCCATCCCGCCGCTCACCGAGGAGCGGCGCAAGGAATACGTGCGCATGGTGCACGCCAAGACCGAGGAGGCGCGGGTGGCCGTGCGCAATGTGCGGCGCGAAGAGATGCACCGCATCCAGCAGCAGGAGAAGGCGGGGGAGATCCCGGCCGACCAGGCCAAGCGCGCCACCGACCAGCTGCAGAAGATCACCGACGCGCATACCGCGCGCATCGACGCCGCCGGAGCCCGCAAAGAAGCCGAGGTGATGGAGGTCTAGTCGGAGCTCCCGCGCTGATGGCACAGCCGCCCACCGTCCCGTACGAGTCGGGGGGAGGGCCCCCCGCGCGGCGGCCGGGCAAAGCCCTTCCCCCGCCGCCCCCCCCGCCATACCACGTCGGCATCATCATGGACGGCAACGGGCGCTGGGCGCGCGCCCGCAACCGGCCCCACAGCTTCGGCCATCGGGCCGGGGTGCGGGCCATGAAGCGCGTTATGTACGCCTGCGAGGACCTGGGCATCAAGGTGCTCAGCGTGTACGCCTTTTCGACCGAGAACTGGGCCCGGCCGCGCACCGAGGTCCGCGCCTTGATGCGCCTCTTCCACGAGGCGATCCAGCGCGAGATCGACGAGCTCGACGAGCGTGGCATCCGGCTGCTCGTAAGCGGGCGGCGGGACGAGCTCTCGGAGCGCATGCGCGACCGCATCGAAGCCGCCGAGGCGCGCACAGCGGCCAATGCCAGCGGCGTCCTGAACGTCTGCCTCAACTACGGCGGCCGCGCCGAGGTCGTCGACGCCGTGAAGCAGCTGGTGGCGGATGGCGTCGCGGCTGACGAGGCCGCGATCGCGGCCCGCCTCTACCATCCCGACCTACCCGACCCCGACCTCATCATCCGTACGGCGGGTGAGAAGCGGATGAGCAACTTCCTGCTCTGGCAGTCGGCCTACAGCGAGCTCTATCTCACCGAAGTGCTCTGGCCCGATTTCGACCGCGCGGAGCTGGAGCGAGCGGTAGCCGATTACGCGGGTCGAGTCCGGCGCTTCGGGGGCCGCCCTGATCTCCAAGCCGCCAGCGGATGACCGTGGAAGCCAAGCCGGTGCGGACGTCCTGGCGGCCCAGCCCGCTCATGGTCCGGATCGTCTTCGGCGCGCTCCTGGTGGTGGCAATCATGGGCCTCGTCTACATCGGCCTGGCCGGGATCTGGGTCCTGGTGCTGGTGCTGGGCGGTCTGGCGCTCTGGGAGTTCGGCGGCCTCTCCGCCCACATGGGCTATCGGGCCCCGGCCTGGCTGCTGTACCCGCTGGGGCTCTACTTCGCTTTCAGCGGGACGCTGCTCAAGGCGATCGACCTGCAGCTGGTGCTCTCGATCGCGCTGGTGGCGGGCCTCGGGGCCTTCCTCTACCTGCCCGGGCAGCGCGAGGGCCTGGGTCGCTGGGCGCTGGGCCTGGCGGGCGCCATCTACATCGGCCTGCCGATGAACTACTACCTCCTGCTCTACACCTCGGCGCCGGCCCACGGTCGGGCCTGGGTGATCTTCACGGTGCTCACGGCCGCGGTCAGCGACGTCGCGGCCCTGCTGGTGGGCGGCGCCTTTGGACGCACGCCCTTTTTCGCAGCCATCAGTCCCAAGAAGACCGTGGAGGGGGCAATCGCAGGAGTTGTCTTCTGTGTGCCCGCCGTCCTGCTGGGCGCGATCACCGGCCTGGGCATCCCGCTGGGCCATGCCGTCGTGATCGGTCTCCTGATCGGAGCCAGCGCCGAGCTCGGCGACCTGGTGGAGTCGCAGATGAAGCGGGTGGCGGGCGTCAAGGATTCATCCGGGCTGATCCCCGGGCACGGAGGCATGCTCGACCGCATGGACTCGGTGCTCTTCCCGCCGATCGTCGTCTTCGTCTACGCGACGGTCTTCCACTTGCTGACGTGAGAAGGGACGCTCCGCTTCGCTCCGCTTCGCGGGAAGAACCTACGGTTCCTCCCACGGACCTACCTCCCTTTGGCGCAGCGCCGCGTCCCCAACGCCTGGATCACGGACTCATACGGGCCGGCAAGCCAGCCCTTACAGCACCTCCGGTCTCAATGTGAGAAGGCCGCTCAATGTCGTCATCCTGGGCGCCAGCGGCTCGATCGGCACCCAGGCCCTGGACGTGATCGACCGCCACCCCGACCGTTTTCGCGTCTTCGGCCTGGTCACCGGCAAGCGGGCCCTGGATCGCGAGGCCCGCTACACCGCGACAGCCGTCGACCCCGACTGCGAGGCTCGCACCGAGGAGATGGTGACTCATCCCGAATGCGACCTGGTGCTGGTCGCCATCCCCGGCGCCCGTGCGCTGCCCCCGACCCTGGCCGCCCTGCGCGCCCACAAGAAGGTGGCGCTGGCGACCAAGGAAGTGCTGGTGATGGCCGGCGACCTGGTCATGGAGCTCGCGCGACACAGCCAGGACGCCATCCGGCCCGTCGATTCCGAGCACAGCGCGATCTGGCAGTGCCTCTGGGGCGAGCACCTGGACTCCGTAAGCCGGCTGGTGCTCACCGCCACCGGCGGACCCTTCTGGAGCCGGCCCGCCCTGGACCTGGCCTCGGTGACCCTGGAGCAGGCGTTGGAGCACCCGCGCTGGTCGATGGGGCCGAAGGTGACGATCGACTCAGCGACCATGATGAACAAGGCGCTGGAGACGATCGAGGCGCACCACCTTTTCGGCCTGCCGCTGGAGCGGATCGCGGTCCTGATCCACCCCCAGGCCATCGTCCACTCGCTGGTCGAGTTCGTCGACGGGTCGGCTAAAGCCCAGCTCGGCAATCCGGACATGCGTCTGCCGATCGCGGTCGCGCTCAGCTACCCGGACCGGCTGCCCGATGCGGTGCCCCCGACCGCCTTCGAAGCGGTGGGGCCGCTGGAGTTTCACCGGCTCGACGAGGAACGGTTTCCCGCCGTCCGTCTGGCCCGTGAGGCGGCACTGCGGCGGGGCGGCTATCCGGCCGTGCTCAACGCCGCCAACGAGGCGGCCGTGGATTCCTTCCAGGCCGGCGAAATCGGGTTCGGCGAGATCGTCGGACTGGTAGAGTCGGCGCTCGCCGCCTTCCCAGGCGGCGGCAGCTCGATGCAGGACATCCTCGAAGCCGACCGCTGGGCGCGCGACTACGTGCGTTCGCGGGTGGGTATCTACAAGCGGTGATCCAGTACCTGGTGGGGGCGATCTCGGTCGTTCTCATGTTCCTTGTGCTGATCGGTCCCCACGAGGGCGGGCACTTCGCTTTTGCCAAGCTGTTCCAGGTCCGGGTCTACGAGTTCGCGATCGGGATGGGGACCCGCCTGCTCTCGACCACCCGGGGCGGAACCATGTATGCCCTGCGGGCGATCCCGCTCGGCGGCTTCGTGCGCCTGGGCGGTATGGAGCCCGAGAACTACAGCGAGCCGAACGGGTTCCACATGAAGCCGGCGTACCAGCGGATCCTGATCCTGCTTGGCGGTCCGGCCGTCAACTTCCTGGTGGCCGCCGTGGTGATGAGCGGCATCTTCATGACCCAGCTCAACTCCGACCCCGGCAAGATCGCGGGCATCATCACCAACCCACCCAGCCCGGCGTATGCGGCAGGCCTCCAGGCCGGCGACAGCGTGCTCTCCGTCAACGGCCACCGGGTGACCCGGCCGGAGGACATCCGCAGCCAGGTCAATGCCGAGCAGGGCCAGCCGGTGGCCTTCGAGATCCGCCACCGGAATGGCAGCGTCAGCACCGTGACCATCACGCCGAACTTCGACGCCTCGCAGAACCGGTACGTGGTCGGGATCTACAGCCAGCCGATCATCGGGCCGGGCACTGCAGTGGTCGAGGGCTTCAAGTGGCCGTTCGAGGCCACCGGCATGATCGGCACCGGTCTCTACCAGCTGGCGACCGGCCAGATCCCCGGCGGCTTCTTCGGCCCCGAAGGCGCCACCGGGGCGATCGGCATCGCGGCCATCACCTACACGGCGGCCGAGGCGGGGCTCATCTACTGGTTCCAGGTCGCGGCAGCGCTCTCGGTGGCCTTGGGCCTGGCCAACCTGCTGCCCCTGCCCGCCCTGGACGGCGGCCGGATCGTCGTGGTGCTCCTGGAGGCGCTCCGGCGCCGGCCCTTCGACCGCGACAAGGAGCTGGCGGTCCAGCGCTGGGGCCTGGCTGCCATCCTGGCCCTGGCCGGCCTGATCGCCTACTTCGATATACAGAGGATCGTGACCCACCAATTTCCCGGCCTCCGATAACGCCATGACCCTCGGCACATTGACCGAGCGCCGGAAGTCGATCCCGGTGCGGGTCGGCGAGGTGGTGGTCGGCGGCGCGGCCCCGATCGCCGTGCAGACCATGACCAAGACCGACACCCGCGACGTGCGGGCGACCCTCAACCAGATTGCGGCGCTGAAAGAGGCCGGCTGCGAGATCGTGCGTCCCGCCGTGCCCGACCACGAGGCGGCGGAGGCGCTGAAGGAGATCGTGGCCCACTCGCCTCTGCCGGTGATCGCCGACATCCACTACGACCACACGCTGGCGCTGGCGGCGATCGCCAACGGGGTGCACGGTCTCCGCCTCAACCCGGGCAACATCCCGGACCCCGACAAGGTGCGCAAGGTGGTGGCCGCGGCCAAGGAGCGCGACATCCCCTTCCGGATCGGCGTCAACGCCGGCTCCCTGCCCGAAGAGGTGCACAAGTCGCTGCGCGAGCAGCACGCCATCGACCGCGATGACCGCATGGCCACCGCGCGGCGCATGGTCGAGGTGGCGCTCGGCCACTGCAAGATCCTGGAAGACCTCGACTACGGCTTCGGCCACATCAAGGTCAGCCTCAAGGCGACCGACGTCTGGACCAACGTGATGG
>VBEO01000153.1 GCA_005881825.1 Chloroflexota bacterium
GCGCGCGCACCCTGAGCACGACCTCCTTGGCCTCCATGCGCTCGCCCTCGCCCACCGCCCAGGCCTCGGCGCCGTCGCCCAGCGAGCCGCGCAGCACGTCGAGGACCTGGTTCATGCCGCAGAGCACACCCGCGCGGTCGCCGAAGTACTCCATGGTCACCACGGGGTCGAGCCCTTCGCCGGCCAGCGTCGCGTGCGCGCGCTGGAAGTAGATGTCGGAGGCTGGCCCGCGGTAGTACTCCAGCAGGTCCGCGGCCGGCAGGATCAACTCGACGGTCAGTCTAAACTCGCTAGGCAGATGGCCAAGACCGCGCTCATCACCGGGGTTACCGGGCAGGACGGCTCCTACCTCGCCGAGCTGCTGCTCGAAAAGGGCTACCAGGTGCACGGGGTGGTGCGCCGCTCCTCGACCATGAACCGCGGCCGCATCGACCATCTGCATCACGCCCATCCCGGCGAGGACGGCGAGGAGCGCTTCGTCCTCCACTACGGCGACATGACCGACTCCGGCGGCCTCAACCGCCTGATGAAGATGATCAAGCCCGACGAGGTTTACAACCTCGCGGCCCAGAGCCACGTCCACATCTCGTTCGACCAGCCCGAGTACACCGGTCAGGTCGACGGGCTGGGCACGGCCCGGCTTCTGGAGGCGATCCGGACGGCCAGCCCGGAAACGCGCTTCTACCAGGCCTCGACCTCGGAGATGTTCGGCTTGGCGCCGCCGCCGCAGAGCGAGACCACGCAGTTTCATCCGCGCAGCCCGTACGCGGTGGCCAAGGTCTACGCGCACTGGATCACCGTCAACTACCGGGAGGCCCACCGCATCTACGCCTGCAGCGGCATCCTCTTCAACCACGAATCGCCCCGCCGCGGGGAGAACTTCGTGACCCGGAAGGTCACGCGCGGCATCGCCGCGATCCTGGCGGGGAAAGCAAAAGACCTGCAGCTCGGCACGCTCGAATCGGCGCGAGACTGGGGCCACGCGCGAGACTACGTCGAGGCCATGTGGCTGATGCTCCAGCAAGATCAGCCCGACGATTACGTGATCGGAACGGGCGAGACACGCACCGTCGAGGAGATGGTCGAGACCGCCTTCGGCTTGGTCGGTCTCGACTGGCGACGCTACGTCCGCACCGATCCCGCTTACGTGCGTCCGGCCGAGGTCCCGCGCCTCCTGGCCGATGCTCGCAAAGCGCGCGAGAAGCTGGGTTGGAAGCCGCGGACCGGCTTCCATGAGCTCATCCACGAGATGCTGGAACACGCTCTGCGGGAGGCTGGCGTGAAGCCCGCGGACCACCTGCACGACCTGTCGAAGGCGGTCTAGGTGTCAGCAGCCCCCACCGAGCAGGACGTCCTCACGGCCCTCTCCCATATCCAGGATCCCGACCTGGGCCGCGACGTCGTGAGCCTGGGCATGATCAAGAACCTGGCCATCGGGGCCGATGGCAAGGTTGGCTTCACCTTCGAGCTCACCACGCCCGCGTGCCCGGTGCGCGACCGCTTCCACACCATGGCCGAGGAGATCGTGAGCGCGCTGCCGGGCGTGACAGCAGTCGAAGTAAAGATGACGGCGAACGTGCGGCCGGCCTTCGGCAACCGGCCGCCGGCGGGCGAGATGCTGCCCGGGGTCCGGCAGACGATCGCGGTCGCCTCCGGCAAGGGCGGCGTGGGCAAATCGACGGTCGCGGTCAACCTGGCGGTTGCGCTGGCCCGCAGCGGCGCCCGCGTGGGACTGCTGGACGCGGACATCTACGGACCGTCCATCCCTGGCATGACCGGTGTCCACGAGCAGCCGCGGGTGGTCGAGAAGCCCAACTCCAAGGGCGAGCTCCAGAAGCGCCTGCTGCCGCTGGAAGCCTGGGGCATCAAGATGATGTCGATCGGCTTCATCGCCGGCGAGTCCACGACCGCCATGGTCTGGCGCGGCCCCATGGTCTCGCGGGCGATCGAGCAGATGATGCAGGACGTCGACTGGGGCGAGCTCGACTACCTGGTCATCGACCTCCCGCCCGGCACCGGCGATGCCTCCCTCACCATCGGCCAGGCCATCCCGCTGACCGGGGTCACCATCGTGGCCACGCCTCAGGACGTGGCGGTCGACATCGCCGTCAAGGCGCTGCAGATGTTCCGGCAGCTCAACGTGACCGTGCTGGGGCTCATCGAGAACATGAGCTGGTTCACCTGCGCCGACTGCGGGAAGCGCCACCATCCCTTCGGCCACGGAGGGGCGGAGCGGGCCGCCCAGCGCCTGGGCGTGCCCTTCCTGGGGGCGCTGCCCCTGGAGACGGAGATCCGGGTGGAGGCCGACAAGGGGACGCCGATCGTCGTCGCCGCGCCCGAATCCGAGGGCGCGCAGGCGTTCACGGCGATCGCCAGCCAACTGGCCGCCCGAACCTCGATCCAGTCCTTCCGCCGGCTGCCCGTTTTGAACGTGCGCTGAACTCTCCGGATCCGTTCCCGGTGGCCATCGACCTCGCTCGGGCCGAGAACCGGCTGCGGATCGAGTGGGAGGACGGCACCATCTCCGAGTTTCCCGGCGAGCAGCTGCGCTGGGCGTGTCCTTGCGCCGAGTGCCGGGGCGAGATGGGCTCGGGCGGCCGGCTCGACCGGGTTGAAGACCTACCCGGGCCGGAGCTCCAGCTGCAGGACGCGCGCCTGATCGGCCAGTACGCGCTCGGCCTGGGCTTCGCCAGCGGCCACGCCACCGGCATCTACACCTTCAGGTACCTGCGCGGCCTCCTGCCTTTTCCGGCATAATCCCCGCGGCCTTGTCTTCGTTCACGTCCCGGCTGGCCGGCCTCGATCGCCGCGTGTACGTGGCGGTCGCCGTGGTGGTCATCCTGCTCCTCGGCGGCATTGGCGGCACCCTCGGTTATGCCGCATACCAGGATGGGCAGCCAACTTCGCCTACCTTCAATCTGAAGAACGGTCAGAAAGAAGTGCCGCTGGCCCAGAAGCTGGTCGTGAGCCTCAAGCGGCCGGCGTCGCTCGGCAATGTGGAGTCCCATTTCCACATCGCGCCGGCAGTCGAGGGCGTGCTGGAGGCGGCTCCCGACCGGCGCTCATTCACCTGGACGACGAACGGGCCCTGGTCAGACCTCACGGAGTACAGGGTGAGCCTGCAGCAGTTCAGCGACGACCGCGGCGTCGCGGTCAAGCCCGCCTCCTGGACCTTCACCACCACGATCGTGCCTCACGTGATCGCCCTCACCACCGACACGGGCACTGCCATCGCCGACCGGTCGGGCCCCTCGCGCTCAGCCTTGCAGACGGCGGACACGACGCGCTCGGCCACATCCTGCCGATCGACTGGAAGGTCACCGCCAACCTGGTCTTCAAGATCAGCGTGCACACGACGCCGTTGAGCTATCCCGCCCTGATCCAGATTCCCAACGACCCGGGGGCCTGGGATCAGTCCGGCCTGCAGTCCGCGAACATGGTCTTCGAGTCGGTCGCGGAGGGCGGCATCACGCGTTTCACGGCCGTTTTCCAGCAGGTACCGGACAAGGTTGGGCCGGTGCGCAGCGGCCGCCTCATTTCGTTAAAGCTGACTCGTCACTATCGCGGGCGGCTGTTTCTGAGTGGCACCAGCCAGGGCACTTTCGGCGTGCTCAACAGCGACCCTGTGCCGACCTTTTTCGACACGCAGGGCTTCTATTATCGCACCAGCGACCACCGCGCTCCTGACAACCTGTACATCAACGCCGACGCCATCGCACGCGCTGAGGCACCGGGACCGGCTGCCTTTGCGCTGCCCACGGGCAATCCGAAGTTGAGTGGCGGCCAGCCTGCCAACAGCATCAGCGTCCCCGAGCACAGCACGACCTTCAGTCTCGAGAACGACAGCAAGGCTTACCTGAAGACCGAAGGCGGACACCAGTTCGGAGATGCCTCGATCGGCCAGCCGCTGCGCATCTCGATGGTCATCGTGATGCGCACGCAGGTGACCACTACCGGGATCATCGAGGACGTCAACGGAGCCCATGGGCTCGACTACAACATCGACGGTTCAGGGTCGGCCGACGTGTACTACCAGGGGCTGAAGTACGGCGCGCATTGGTCCTCGCCGGACCGCAGCAGCCCGCTCGTCTTCACCACCGACGCCGGCCAGGCCATTGCCTTGCCGAACGGCCTGGTGTGGATAGAGGTGGTACCCGGCTAGTCGG
>VBEO01000067.1 GCA_005881825.1 Chloroflexota bacterium
AACTGGAGGGCGGTGATCGCGCCTGTGGTTTCGGTCAGCCCGTAAACCTGGGTGAAGCGGCACTTGAACGTCTCGATCGACTTCCGCAGCACCGCCGGCGTGATCGGAGACGCGCCGTAGAGGATGTTCTTGAGGCTCGAGAAATCCGCGGTCTGCGATTCCGGCAGCTGCGTCATGAAGAGCAGCACCGCAGGCACCAGGAACGCGACTTCTATGCGCTGCTCGGGGATGACCTGCAACAGCTCCTGGGGGATGACCTCGCGCGTGAAGACCATGCAGGAGCCGGTCGCCATCACCGCCGCCGCCCAGCCGCAGCCGCCGATGTGGTACAGCGGCATCGCGACCAGGCCGCGGCCGCCTTGCCGGAGCTCGGGCACTTCGAAGAGCAACAGGCCGAGCAGGCCGGTGAGGTTGAGGTTGGTCAGCATGGCGCCCTTGGGCAGCCCCGTGGTGCCCGAGGTGTAGAGCTGCCAGGCCACCCGGTTTTCGGCGTCCAGGCGCGGATCGGCCGCGCCCGGCTTGCGCGGCAGTTGGGCGAAGCTCATGGCCGGGAAGCCGGCTTCGGCGGCCACCGCCGTGAACTCCTCACCGGCCACCATCAGCACGCACTGCGCATCGGTCGCAACCTTGGCGACCTCCGAGGGCGTCAGCCGCCAGTTGATCGGTGTCGCGATGGCTCCGCACTTGGTGACGGCGATCAGCAGCTCGTAGTAGAGGTCGCTGTTCTTGTCCAGCACACAAACGTGATCGCCAGGTTTGATGCCAGCCCCCACGAGGCCGGCGGCGAGCTCCGTCGTCGACTCGTTGAGCTCGGCGAAGCTGCGGGTCCGGCCCTGGAACCAGGTGGCGGGCAGGTCCGGATGGCGGAGGGCCCGCCAGCGAAGCGCGTCGGCGAGGGTGCGCATGCGGGGAGGTTAGCCCCCTCCGCCGTGCTGCGCACGGCACCTCCCCGCGTTGCGGGGAGGAGTCTCCTCGCCCTACTTCGCTAGCGCTTCGTGTACTGGGGGGCTTTGCGGGCTCGCTTCAGGCCGTACTTCTTGCGCTCCTTCTCGCGCGCGTCGCGCGTGAGGAGGCCGGCCTTCTTGAGCGCCGGGCGGCTGTCGGCGTCATATTCGACCAGGGCGCGGGCGATGCCGTGCGCGATCGCTCCGGCCTGGCCCGACACCCCCCCGCCCTCGACCTTGACGCTGACGTCGAAGCGGCGCAGCGAGTCGGTGAGCTTGAGGGGCTCCAGGACCTCCATCTCCAGGATCCGGCGGCCCAGGTAGGCCAGCGGCGTCTTCTCGTTGATCATCACGCGCCCCTCACCCGGGGTGAGGCGAACGCGGGCGATGGCGGTCTTGCGGCGGCCGGTGCCGCGGGTGGTGTTGTCAGCCAATCTGGATCTCCCCCTTGGCGTCGAAGCGCAAGGCCTTGGGCGCCTGGGCAGCGTGGCCGTGCTCGGGACCGGCATACACGCGAAGCCGCTTCAGCATGTCGGCGCCCAGCGTGTTGTTCTGCAGCATGCCCCGCACCGCGTTGGTGACCGGGAAGGTGGGATCGCGCTCCATCTGCTCGCGCACCGTGCGCGCCCGCAGTCCACTGGGGTAGCCCGAGTAGCGCGTGTAGGTCTTGCCGTCCAGCTTGCCACCGGTGAGCAGTATGCGGGCCGCATTGACCACGATCACGTGATCGCCGGTGTTCAGGTGCGGCGTGTAGGTGGGCTTGTGCTTGCCCTTGAGAATGCGCGCGACACTGCTGGCGAGGCGGCCGAGGGCCACGCCACTGGCGTCGACCACGTACCACTCGCCTTTAAGGTCTTCCTTCCTGGCCGTCCAGGTTTTCTGCTTCGTCAATTCCTCACTACTCGTAGATCACTTCCATCAGGGTCAGTCCCCTCGCGGGCGCGGTCTTGGCCGCGGCGCGCCGATCGCGCAGCGCGAGCACCTCGCCCACCCACTGCGGGGGCCTGCGCCCGAGCCCCACCTCGGCCAGCGCGCCCGCGATGCCGCGCGCCAGGCCCCGGAGGAAGCCCTCCGCCACCAGCTCCAGGTCGACGAACTCGCCTTGGCGCCGGACGGACGCCGCGCGCATCGCACGCGTCCGCTCGCCGGCCGGCTCGCTTGCCGAACAGAAGCTGGTCCCGGCGGTCGAGATACCGATATCGGTACCGCCGCCAGCGGGCTGAGTAGCGGGCGTGGAAGCCGTCGTCGACGTCCTCCGCGGAGAGCGCGCTGACGTCCTCCGGCAGCAGCGAGTTCAGGGCGCCGGCCAACCTGCCGACCGGGATCCGGTCGAGACGGAAGTTGACCACCTGGCCCAGCGCGTGGGCGCCCGCGTCGGTGCGGCCGGCCGCGGTCACGTGGACCTCGGAGCCGCACAGCTCGCGGAGTGCTCGCCGCAGCTCGCCCTCGACGGTCCGGCGTCCCGTCTGGCGCTGCCAGCCGGCGAAACCGGTGCCGTCGTACTCGAGCACGACCTTGATATTCAGTTGTTAATCGGTTGTCTCAGTCGACGAGCTCGATCACGACCATGGGCGCCGCGTCGCCGTGGCGCGGGCCCTTGTGGATGATCCGCGTGTAGCCCCCCGGCCGCTCGCCGAGCCGGGGAACCAGGTTGCTGAAGAGCCGCTCCACCACCTCGGGCTGGCTGACCTCGGTGGCCACCTGGCGGCGGGCGGCGACGTCGCCCGACCGGGCCGTGGTGATCAGGCGGTCGACCCAGCGCCGCAGCTCCTTGGCCTTGGCTTCGGTGGTGGTGATGCGGCCGTTCTGCAGCAGCGACGTGCACAGGTTGCGCATGAGCGCCTTGCGCGCATCGGTGTCACGGTTGAAGCGACGGCCGCTCTTTTGGTGACGCATCTCTAGCGGAAGACGGTCTCCATGTCCTCGGGCTGCACGAAGCCCTTCTCGACCAGCTTCTCCTTGATCTCGTCCAGCGACTTGCGCCCGAAGTTGCGCAGCCCCAGCAGCTCCTCTTCCTTCTTGGTGAGCAGCTGGCCGACCGACGTGATGTCGTTGGCCTTGAGGCAGTTGAACGCGCGCACCGACAGGTCGAGCTCCTCGATCGGCGTCTCGTTGAGCCGGTTGCCAGGGCCCTTGGCGGGCGCGCCCGGCTGCGTCGTGACGATGGAATCGCCGAAACGCACGAAGAGATCCAGGTGCTGGGTGAACAGCTGGGCGGCGGTGCTAACCGCCTCCTCCGGCGTGACGGTGCCGTCGGTGGTGACCTCGATCAGCAGGCGGTCGTAGTCGGTAGACTGCCCGACGCGCGTCTTCTCCACGGTGAAGTTGGCCTTGTGGACGGGCGAGAAGATGGCGTCGATCGGGATCACGCCGATCGGCTGGCCCTCGCGCTTGTTGCGCTCGGCCGGCACGTAGCCCTTGCCGCGCTCCACGTTGAGCTCCATCCGCAGGTGGCCCTTGGCCGCAATCGTGCAGATGTAGAGGTCGGGGTTGACGATCTCCACATCGGAGGTGGTCTGGATGTCGGAGGCGTGCACCTCCGCCGGGCCCTTGACGTCGAGCATGAGAGTGACGGGGTCCTCGGTGAAGCTCTTCAGGTTGAGCTGCTTCAGGTTGAGGATCAGCTCGGTGACGTCCTCTTTGACGTGCGGGATCGAGGTGAACTCGTGTGCCACGCCCTCGATCTGGATCGAAGTGACCGCGGCTCCCCAGAGCGACGACAGCAGGACCCGCCGCAGCGTGTTGCCGAGCGTGGTCCCGAAGCCGGGCTCCAGCGGCTCGATGTCGAAGCGGCCGTAGCGATCGTCGCCACCACCCTCGCCTTCGTCGAGCTTGCGAACCTGCGGGTTGACCGGTGCCTGGATGTCGATTGCCAAACGAAACTTTCTCCCTCCAGCCGCTAGCGGCTGTAGAACTCCACGATCAGGTGCTCTTCCACGCCCTGCTCCATCTCGCCGCGATCGGGCAGGGCCAGCACCTTGGCTGATTTCTGTTCATCGTTGAAGGCCAGCCAGGACGGCACGGTGCGCACGTTGGAGGCCTCCAGCGCCATCTCGACGGCGCCGTTGCTCTCGCGCAGGCGCACCTCGTCGCCCGGCTTGAGCCGGTACGAGGGCACGTTGACGAGGCGGCCGTTGACCTCGAAATGGCGGTGCGTGACCAGCTGCCGCGCCTGCTTGCGCGACGAGCCCATCCCCAGCCGGTAGACCACATTGTCGAGCCTGAGCTCGAGGTGGCGGAGCAGGTTGAGGCCCGTCACGCCGCCCTCACGCACGGAGGCGTCGAAGTAGTTGCGGAACTGCTTCTCGAGTAGGCCGTACGTGCGCCGGGCCTTCTGCTTGGCGCGCAGCTGCAAGCCGTAGTCGGAGGTCTTGCGCCGGCGGGCCTGGCCGTGGATGCCCGGCGGCACCGCTCGGCGCTCGATGGCGCACTTGGGCGTGTAGCAGCGCTCCCCCTTCAGGTAGAGCTTGGCGCCCTCCCGCCGGCAGAAGCGGCAGACGGGACCGTGGTAGTTAGCCAATCTGCGTCAGACCCTCCGCCGCTTGGGTGGGCGGCAACCGTTGTGCGGGATCGGCGTGACGTCAGTGATCGCCGTCACCTCCAAACCGGTGGCCTGCAGCGAGCGGATCGCCGCCTCGCGGCCCGAGCCCGGACCCTTGACGAAGACCTCGATCTGGCGCATGCCGTGCTCCATGGCCTTGCGGGCCGTCGCCTCGGCAGTGACCTGGGCGGCGAAGGGCGTCGACTTGCGGCTGCCCTTGAAGCCCTGGCCGCCGGCCGAGCCCCAGGCCACCACGTTGCCGGTGGTGTCGGTGATCGACACGATGGTGTTGTTGAACGTGCTCTGGATATGAGCCTGCCCGGTGACCACGTTCTTGCGCTCGCGGCGCCGGGTGCGAACGGTTTTCTTTTTGGCCATCAGTGCTGACCCTCGAGCGGCCGCTGGCGATCAGCGGGATCGGCGGCCGAGGCCAAGGAAGCGACGAGCACGCGAGGGAGGGCACTGACAGGTGCGTGACTGAGCGCGCACAGGAGCTGACGCTGGCCAGGCGCCGAAGGCGCCGGTCGACCGCCTAGGCCGCTTAGCGACAGTGGACGATTGAGGGGCAGCACTGCTACTTCTTCTTCCGGCGGACGCCGACCGTGCGCTTGGGGCCCCGGCGGGCACGTGCGTTGGTGCGCGTGCGCTGCCCGCGAACGGGCAGGCCGCGGCGGTGGCGGATGCCGCGGTAGGTGCCGATCTCGATCAGGCGCTTGATGTTCATGGCCACCTCGCGCCGGAGGTCACCCTCGATGAGGATCTCCTTGGTGCTGGAGAGGCGGTCGATGACCTGGCGCAGGCGCGCGATCTCCTCGTCGGGCACATCCTTGACCCGGCGGTTCTCGTCGATGTTGGCCATCTTCAGGACCTTCTCGGAGGTGGTCCGGCCGATGCCGTGGATGTACGTGAGCGAGATTACGATTCGCTTGTCGCGGGGTATGTCGACGCCGGCGATGCGCGCCATCTACTCTCCTGGCCTCAGCCCTGCCGCTGCTTGTGCTTCGGGTTGGAGCACAGCACGCGAACGACCCCAGCTCGCTTGATCAGCTTGCAGTTGGGGCAGATCCTCTTCACCGACGGTCTCACTTTCATCTGTCACGATCCCCATGAAATCTGCGATTTCACGGGGACCCCTTACGTCTCCTTCAGTTCGTTACCGATCAACTTGTCGAATACGCCCTCGGCTGTGGTCCCTCTCCGCCAGCTCTACCTGCACCCGATCCCCGGCCCGGAGCCGGGTGAAGTGGGTGCCGAGGCGGTCGGCGACGTGAGCGAGGACCTTGGCCCCGTTCTGGAGCTCCACACGGAAGATACCGTTGGGGAGGGGTTCCAAAACCACGCCTCGAACCAGCTCGGGGCGCTCGGGCACGAACTGCGATTGTACCTCAACCTGCCAGGGCCCGGTCGGCCGGGAGCCCAGCCTCGGCGGCGGTCAGGATCAGGGCGCCTTCCTTGGTGATCGCCACCGTGTGCTCGTAGTAGCTGGAGGGCAGCCCGTCGACCGTGCAGACGGTCCAGCCGTCCGGCTTGATGTAGACGTCGGGCGAGCCCAGGTTGACCATGGGCTCGATCGCCAGGGTCATGCCGGGCTTCAGCTCGGGCCCGGTGCCCGGGCGGCCGAAGTTGGGGACCTGCGGGTCTTCGTGCATGTTCCGGCCGATGCCGTGGCCCACGAACTGGCGGATCACGCTGAATCCGGCGGCTTCAACGTGGCGCTGGACGGCACTGGAGACGTCGCCCAGGCGGTTGCCGGGGACGCACTGCTCGACCGCCTTCCAGAAGGCCTCCTCAGTGACCTTGACCAGGCGCATGTTCTCGGCGCTGACGTTGCCGACCGGCACGGTGACGCCCATGTCCGCCCAGAAGCCGTCGATGACCAGCCCCAGGTCGAGGCTGACGAGGTCGCCGTCCTGGATCCGGCGCGGCCCCGGGATGCCGTGGACCGCCTCGTCGTTGACCGAGATGCAGATTGACTTGGGGAAGCCGTTGTAGCCCAGGAACCCGGGCCGGCCGCCCGCCTCCCGGATCCGGCGGTCGGCGAGACGGTCGATCTCGGCGGTCTTGACACCCACCCGGCAGGCATCGATCAGCTCGGCCGTGACCTTGCTCAGGGCGAGGCCGGCCCTGCGCATGATGTCGAGCTCGTGCTGGGTCTTCAGGTTGATCAAGCTGCGTTGACGCCCTCGAGGGCCTTTTCGATTTCCGCCCGCACCTCGGGGATGGAGCGCAGGGCGTCGATCTCCTGGACGAGGCCCTGGCGGCGGTAGTAGTCGATCACCGGCATGGTGTCTCGAAGGTACACCTGGACCCGCGTGCGGGCCGTCTCCTCCGTGTCGTCCTTGCGCTGGATCAGTGGTGTCCCGTCGAACGGGCAGATCCCCGCCACCGGCGGCGGGTTGAACTTGGGGTGGAAGGTGCGCCCGTCCTTGGGGCAGGTGAGACGGCCGGAGAGGCGGGCGATCAGCTCCGCTTCCGGAGCCACCAGGTAGAGGGCGTTGTCGAAGCGGCGACCGGATTCACGCATCACCTGGTCAAGCGCCTCGGCCTGGGGCAGCGTGCGTGGAAACCCGTCGAAGATCATGCCCGGCTTGGTGTCAGGCTGCTTGAGCCGCTCGCGCACGATCGCAATGGTGAGGTCGTCGGGAACCAGCTCGCCGGACTTCATGATGGCGTCGACGCGTTTGCCCTCTTCGGTGCCGCGCGCCGCCTCGGCCCGGAACATGTCGCCGGTCGAGATCTGCGGAATCCCGTGCTTCTCCTTCAAGAACTCGGCCTGCGTGCCTTTGCCGCTGCCGGGGGCGCCGAACAGCAAGAGGTTCACCTAGCGGATGAACCCTCGGTATTGACGCATGATCAGCTGCGTCTCCAGCTGCTTCATGGTGTCCAGCGCGACGCCGACCACAATCAGGATGGCGGTGCCGCCCAGGTACAGCTGCTGCGATCCGATGCCCGTGATGCGCGAGGTGAGGATGGGTAAGACGACGGTGATGAATCCCAGGAACACCGCGCCCGCGAAGGTCACGCGGTTGAGCACCGCGCCCAGATAGCGGGCAGTCTGCAGCCCTGGTCTGATGCCGGGGATGAAACTCGAGTAGCGCTTCAGGTTGTCGGCCACGTCGTACACGTCGAAGGTGACCGCGGTGTAGAAGTACGTAAACCCGAACACAAAGAGGAAGTACAGCGAGTTGTAGACGATGTCCATCGTGATGTTGGGTCCGGTGGGCACGAAGTTGGTTCGGATCCAGGTCGAGGACTTGTAGAAGATGCTGTCGACCGGAGCGGCCGCGAAATAGTTGGCGAGGATGGTCGGGAAGAACATGATCGAGATCGCAAAGATGATCGGGATCACGCCCGCCTGATTAACACGGAGCGGCAGGTAGGACGCGCGGCCCTGCACCGTGCGGGTGCCGCCCGATACGCGCTGCGCGGACTGGATGGGGATCTTCCGGACCGCCTGCTGGACCTCGATGATGAAGGCCGTCACCGCGAGCGCGATCACGCCGAAGGCGATGAAGGGCAGGAAGTCGCCGATGCCGGCGCCGGTCGTGTGCGACTGCACGGTGCTGATCAGCGTGCGCGGGCCGCGCGCGATGATGCCCGCGAAGATCACGAGCGAGATGCCGTTGCCGATGCCGTACTCCGTGATCAGCTCACCGAACCACATCAGCATCACGGTGCCGCTGGTGAGCGTGAGGATGATGGCCAGGCGCGTGAACCATTCCAGGTTGGTGGGCAGCACATTGGGTGTGCTGTTCTGGAAGAGCACGGTCAGTCCGTAGGCCTGTCCGGCGGCCAGCGCAACGGTGAGCATGCGCGTGTACCGAGTGATGCGGCGGCGCCCCATTTCGCCCTCTTTGGAGATGTCCTTGATGCGCTCGGACACCACCGTCATCAGCTGCATGATGATGCTGGCGTTGATGTACGGGTTCATGCCCATGGCGACAACGCTGAACTGCGACAGTCCGCCGCCTGAGAAGAGGTCGAGCAGGCCCAGAAGGGCGGTGCTGTTGAACAGCGTTTGCAGGGCGGCGCTGTTGGCGCCGGGCACCGCGATGTTGGCGAAGAGCCGGAAGATGATCAGCATCCCGGCCGTGAACAGGAGCTTGTTCCGGAGCTCCGGCAGCCGCAAAGCGTTGTAGACCGCCTGGAGCAGGTTCAAGCGCTATGCCTCGGGCTCGGGTTCCTCTTCAGGTTCCTGTTCTGGTTCCTCTTCGGGTTCGGGAGCCGCGTTGGCGGGCGGGGCAAGCTCCGCCTGTTTGGGCTGGGGTTTGGGCTCGGGCTCGCCGCCGATCCAGACCACCTTGCCACCGGCTTTCTCGATGGCGGCGCGGGCCGAGGCGCTGAAGGCGTGGGCGGTCACCGTCAGCTTGCGTCCGAGCGAGCCGGTGCCGAGCACCTTGTAGGGCTCGCCAGGCCGCACCAGCCGGGCTTCGGCCAGCAGCTCGGGACCCACCTCGGCGCCGTCCTGGAAGCGGTTCAGCTTGGTGAGGTTGAGAGGCCGGTAGTACTTCTTGAACGGATTCTTGAAGCCACCCAGCTTGGGCAGGCGCTGTGCGAGAGGCATCTGCCCGCCTTCAAAACCAAGCCGGAACCCCTCGCTGCGCGAGAGCTGGCCCTTCTGGCCGCGGCCCGAGGTCTTGCCACGCCCGGAGCCTGTGCCCCGGCCGACGCGCTGCTTCTTGGTGCGCGAGCCCTCGGGGGCCCGCAGCTCATGCAATTTCAACGGCTACTTTCCTCTTGCGTGCTTCTTGTCCGAGCGCTTGCGCCAGATCTTGTAGCGCGAGCGCTGGGGCGGGTTCCAGGGCTTGCCCTCAACCGAGACCAGGAAGTCGACCTTGGCCAGCATGCCGCGGACGGCGTCCGTGTCGGGCAGCTCGCGGGTCTGGTTCAGCTTGCGAAAGCCAAGGCTCTGGATGGTTGCCCGAATCGCAGGTCCATACCCTCCGGAGCTCTTGCGATAGGTGGCCTTGATCAAGCTTCGGGCTCCGGCGGGGTGGTGGCGGCCGGCGGCTCATCGGCGGCGACAGCCGGTGCCTCTGGCGTCAAGGTTTCGGTCCGCTCAGGGGTCGGCTGCGGCTGCGGCTGCGGCTTGGGCTCGGCGGTGCGGCGCGGCCGCGCCGGCGGCTCCTCCCTGGCCTCGGTGGGTGTCGGCGCCCCCACGACGGCGGCATCCGACTCAGGCTGCGGACCGGCCTCGACGTGGCCGGTCTGCTCGGCGTGGCGATAGGCCTGGGCCAGCCTACGACCGACGATCTCCTCGACGGACTTGCCGCGCAACTCGGCGATCTCCTGGGCCGTGCGCATCGACTCCAGCGCGGCCAGTGTGGCGCGCACGGTGTTGATCGGGTTGTTGGTGCCCGTGGACTTGGTGAGGATGTCCTTGACACCGGCCACCTCGAGCACGGCGCGCATGGCGCCGCCCGAGATCACGCCGGTACCGGGCGCCGCGGGCTTGAGCATTATTCGCGCCGCGCCCCACTTGAGGCGGACCTCGTGCGGAATCGTGGTGCCCACCATGGGCACCGTGATCATGTTGCGCTTGGCGATGTCCATGCCCTTCCGGATGGCCTCGGGGACTTCGCGCGCCTTGCCCAGGCCGGCGCCCACGCGGCCGTTGCCGTCGCCGACCACGATCATGGCCGAGAAGCTGAACTTGCGACCGCCCTTGACCACCTTGGCCACGCGGTTGAGAGAGACGATGCGGTCGAGGAGGTCGGACCGCTCGCCCGAGTACTGCGGGTTACGAATTGCCATGCGTTCTAAAACTCCAGGCCGGCTTCGCGGGCGGCCTCCGCCAGCGCCTTGATGCGGCCGTGGTAAAGGAACCCACCGCGGTCGAACACGACGGTCTTGATGCCGGCCTTCGACGCCGCCTGCGCAATCGCCTTGCCCACGGCGGCCGCCGCGGCGGCGTCGTTCTTGCCGCTCTTCAGCCCCACCGTGGAAGCCGAGGCGAGCGTGCGCGCGCTGCTGTCGTCGATCACCTGCGCATAGATGTGGTTGAGGCTGCGGAACACTGACAGGCGCGGACGCTCGGCCGTGCCGGCCAGCTTTACGCGCACGCGGCGATGCCGCTTGGCCCGCGCGCCTTTGCGATCGAAGGTTTTCAGCATTTGAGCTATTTCGCTCCCTTACCGGCCTTGCCGGCCTTGCGCCGGATGCGCTCGCCGCGGTACATCACGCCCTTGCCCTTGTAGGGCTCGGGCGGGCGCAGCTTGCGCAGCTCGGCCGCAACCTGGCCGACATCTTCCTTCGAGATCCCGGTCACAGAGAAGTGCGTGGGATCGGCGACCTCGATGCTGATGCCGCTGCGCGGCGTGTAGCGCATCGGGTGCGAATAGCCGAGATTGAGGACCAGGTCGTCGCCCTGCTTGGACACGCGATAGCCGACCCCGACCAGCTCGAGGTGCTTCGTGAAGCCCTGGCTGACCCCGGTGACCATGTTCGCCACCAGCGTGCGCGTGAGCCCGTGCAGCGAACGGTGCTCGCGGCCGTCGGTGGGCCGCTCGCACAGGATCTGGCCGTCATCCATCTTGATGGAGACCTGCGCGGGCAGGGTCCGTTCGAGGGCGCCCTTCGGCCCCTCCACCTTCACGCGATTGGCGGCCAGCTCGACCTTGACCGAGCTGGGCACCGGAATCGGTAGCTTTCCGATACGCGACAAGTTGCTTGGCTCCTACCAGACGTAGCAGAGGACTTCGCCGCCCACGCCGGCGCGGAGGGCCTGGCGGCCACTCATCACGCCCTGGCTGGTCGACAGGATGGCAATTCCGAGCCCGCCCAGGACGCGCGGGATCTCGGTCTTACGAGCGTACACGCGCAGCCCGGGACGGCTGATGCGCTTGAGGCCGCTGATCACGCGCCGGCGGTCGGGGCGAGTCTTGAACTGGATGCGCAGCGTCTCCCCCGCAACCCCCTCGTTGCGCTCGACCTCGAAAGAGGCGATGTAACCCTCCTCGCGGAGCACCCGCGCCAGCTCCAGCTTCAGCTTGCTGGCGGGCACGCGCACCTCCGTGTGGCGCGCGTGGTTGGCGTTGCGGATCCGCGTGAGCATGTCGGCGATGGGGTCGCTGACGACACCGCTGTCGATCTTGGGCTTGGTCGGGGTTGCGGTCGCCATCAGTGGCTCCTCGCGGGCACGGCCCGCACTGCTCGCCGCTCCGGCGCTCCAACTCCACGAAGTCGCGTGACTTCGTGGAGACCACTTGTGAAAGGGGCCCCCATCGAATCCGTGGATTCGATGGGGTTGGGAGCCGCGGAGCACGTGAGGGAGCGCATCGGCAGATGCGTGACTGAGCGCGCGCACAAGGCGACGCGTGCATCGAGCGACTGAGCGATCGAGGCTGCGGCGGCGGGCACGTGAGGAGCCACCACTACCAACTCGACTTCGTCACGCCGGGGACGCGCCCTTCGGCGGCTAGGGTACGGAAGCAGATCCGGCACATGCCGAACTTGCGCAGGTAGGCGCGGGAGCGACCACAGATCCGGCAGCGGTTGTGGAACCGCACCTGGAACTTGGGGGCTCGCTTCCAGCGCTCTATCGAGGATTTCTTAGCCAAGCTACTGCGTACCTCTCCTTCGGAATGGCATGCCCAGCCGCGTGAGCAGCGAGCGGGCTTCGTCGTCGGTCCGGGCCGTGGTCACGATCGAGACCTCGAGGCCGCGGATCTTGTCGATCTTGTCGTAGTCGACTTCCGGAAACACGATCTGCTCGCGCAAGCCGAGCGAGTAGTTCCCGCGGCCGTCGAAGCCTTCGGGGCTGACGCCGCGGAAGTCGCGGATGCGGGGCAGCGCGACGCCGATCAGCTTCTCCAGGAAGTACCACATGCGCCGGCCGCGCAGCGTCGTCTTGATGCCGACGGTCATGCCCGCGCGCAGCTTGAAAGCGGCCACGGCCTTGCGCGCATTGATCGTGATGGGCTGCTGGCCGGTGATCCGGCGCACGTCGCCCACCGCCGCCTCCAGCGCCTTGGGGTTGTCCTTGGCTTCGCCGATGCCGATGTTGACCACCACCTTGGCGATCCGCGGCACCTGCATGTCGTTGGCGTAGTCGAACTCGCGCATCAGCGCGGGCACCACCGTGTCGTTGTAGAGCTTGAGCATGCCGGGGACTGCCGCGGGTGCCTTGGTCTTGACTTCGCTCATTGGTTCTCCGCCTGGCGCACACGCTCATAGGGCTCGCCGCAGTGCAGGCACACGGTCGCCTTCTTGCCCGACTCCAGGACCGTGTGGCGCACCCGTGTGGGCTTGTCGCAGCTGGGGCAGACCAGCATCACGTTGGAGTACGCCAGCGGCGACTCGAAGTCGACGATGCCGCCCTGGATGGCGCGCGTGCCGCCGCGCGACTGGCCTGCCTTGGTGTGGCGCTTGAGGATGTTGACGCCCTCGACGACGATCTTGTGCTCGCGAGGCAGCGTGCGCAGCACGCGCCCGCGCTTGCCGCGGTCTTTGCCCGCGATCACGACCACGGTGTCGCCAGGCGCCAGGTCGAGGCGCTTGGGCATGGTTGCGTTCTTGTTGGTTAACACTGCTACAGGACCTCCGGGGCCAGGGACACGATCTTCATGAAGTTGCGCTCGCGCAACTCGCGCGCGACCGGTCCGAAGATGCGCGTGCCGCGTGGGTTCATCTGCTGGTTGATGATCACGGCCGCGTTGTCGTCGAAGCGGATGTTGGAGCCGTCGGTGCGCCGGTATTCCTTGGCCACGCGCACGACCACGGCCTTCACCACCTCGCCCTTCTTCACCTGGCCCCCGGGCTGCGCCGACTTGACGGTGGCCGTGATGATGTCGCCCACGTGCGCGTACTTGCGGTAGTGGCCGCCCATCACGCGGATGCACAGCAGCTCCTTCGCGCCACTGTTGTCCGCCACCTTCAACCGGGTTTCTTGCTGGACCATTGCTAGGTGACGGCCTCCCTGGCGTCCGAGCCGGATCGCGGCCCCGAGACACGAGGCGAAGGAGCCGCGGAGCACGTGAGGGAGCGCACCAAAAGGTGCGTGACCGAGCGCGCGCACAAGGCGACGCACGCATCGTGGCTCCGGGCCGATGAGACGGCCGCGACGATCTGGGAGGACGTCACCTGGCCTTCTCCACGATCTCGACTACACGCCACCGCTTCTCCTTGGAGAGCGGGCGTGTCTCGGTGATGCGCACCAGGTCGCCGACCTTGGCCTCATTGCGCTCGTCGTGAACCTTGAAGCGCACGCGGTGCTTCATGACCTTCTTGTAGAGCGGATGGCTCTTCAGGTCCTGGACCTGCACCACGACTGTCTTCTCCATCTTGTCCGAGACCACCCGGCCCAGCCGGACCTTGCGGAAGCCCCGCGTTTTGGTCTGGACCTCGCTCACTCCGACTCCTCCTCGTCCGTCGCTGCAACGTCCTCCTCAGGCGCTGATTCAACGGGCGGGGCAAGCCCCGCCCCTACGGGTTCCAGTGCGGGCGCCATGTCCAGGCGCTGCTGGTGGATCACGGTGAGGATGCGCGCGATGTCCTTGCGCACCTTGTGGATCTCGCGGTTGTTCTCGAGCTGGCCGACGGCCAGCTTGAAGCGCAGCTCGTAGAGCTCGCGCCGCGACTGCTTCAAGCGCGCGTCCAGCTCCTCCTGGTCGAGCTCCCGCAGGTCGCGCAGCTGGTCGGTCACCTTCATTCCTGACCTCCCACGCCGGCAGCCTCGAGCTCGACGAAACGAGTCTTGATCGGCAGCTTGGCGGCCGCCAGCTTCATCGCCTCTTTGGCGGTGGCGTGGTCGACGCCGCCCATCTCGAACAGGATGCGGCCCGGCTTGATCACGGCCACCCAGCCTTCCGGGTTGCCCTTGCCCGAGCCCATGCGAGTCTCGGCCGGCTTCTTGGTTACAGGCTTGTCCGGGAAGATCCGGATCCAGATCTGACCGCCGCGCTTGACGTGGCGGGTCATCGCACGGCGAGCGGCCTCGATCTGCCGGTTGGTCATCCAGCAGTCCTCGATCGCCTGCAGGCCGAACTGGCCAAACGCGATCGTGGCGCCCCGCGTCGCGATGCCGGCGCGCCGGCCCTTGTGCTGCTTGCGGTGCTTGACGCGCTTAGGAAGAAGCATCGCCGTCAGCCTCCGCATTCGGCGTCTCCGCCTTCTTGGTGGCCCGCTTGCGCGGCGCCTTGGCCGATTCCTCGGTCTTGACCTGCTCGGCGACAGCCGCCTCGGCGACCGCGGGGGAGCCCGGGTTGACAGGGGGAATATCGGTCACGACCGGTGCCGTTGCGGCAGCCTCAGCCTCCATCACAGGCTGGGGCGGAACCGGCGGCGCAGGCTGCGGAGCCACCTCTTCGGGAGGCGTTCCGCCCTTGGGCGCGATCGAGAAGTTGTCCTTGTAGATCCAGACCTTGACGCCGATCACGCCGAAGGTGGTGCGCGCGGTGGCGCGCCCGAACATGATGTCGGCCCGCAGCGTGTGCAGCGGCACCCTACCCTCGCGGTCCCATTCGCGGCGCGCCATCTCGGAGCCGCGCAAGCGGCCGCCCAGCGCCACCCGGACGCCCTTGGCGCCCGAGCGCATGGTGCGCAGGATGGACTGCTTCATGGCGCGCCGGTAGCTGATTCGGCGCTCGATCTGGCTGGCGATGTTCTCGGCCACCAGCTGAGCGTCCAGCTCGGGCTGCTTGATCTCCTGGATCGAGATGCGCACGCGGTTGCCGAAGCGCTTCTCCAGGTCCTCGCGCAGCTGGTCGACCGACGATCCGCCTTTGCCGATCACGATGCCCGGCTTGGCGGTGTGGATGGTGACCGTCATCTGCGCGTTGGACGAGCGCTCGGTCTCGATCTTGGCGATGCCCGCGTTGCGCAGGCGGCGCAGGATCAACCGCCGCATGTCGAGGTCTTCGTGCAGCAGCTTGGTGTAGTCCTTCTTCTGCGCGAACCAGTTGGCCTCCCAGGGGCGATAGACGCCCAGGCGGAAAGCGTTGGGGTGAACCTTGTGGCCCAACTAGCTGTTACTCCTTGTGGTGCGCGGAGTGCGCGCCGGGGTGGCGCGCACTGTGGGAACGGCCTCTTCGCGGTCCTCCACCACCGCCGTGATGTGGCAGGTGCGGTGGAAGTACTGGTGGGCCATGCCCCGGCTGACCGGCCGGATGCGCTTCATGGTCGGACCCTCGTCCACCATCAGCGCCTTCACGACCAGGTCCTCGCGGTTGAGGTTGAAGTTGTGCTCGGCGTTGGCCGCGGCTGACTTGATGACCTTGGCCACGTCCAGCGCCGCGTGCCGCGGCGAGAACTCCAGGAAGGCGAGCGCTTCCGCCACGGGCATGCCGCGCACGGCATCCGCGATCAGCCGCGCCTTGCGCGGCGTGCGCCGGATGTACTTCGCCTTCGCGATGACTTCCATCAGATCAGTGAACCTTCGATACCTTTTCGGTCTTATCGCCGTGGCCGCGGAAGCGGCGGGTGGGTGCGAACTCGCCCAGCCGGTGGCCGACCATGTTCTCGTTGATCAGCACGGGCACGTGGCGCTGGCCGTCGTGCACGGCCACGGTGTGGCCGACCATCTCCGGGAACACCGTGGAGGCGCGCGCCCAGGTGCGGATGACCTTCTGGTCCCGGCTCTTGTTCAGCTTCTCGACCTTCTCCCGCAGGTTCTGGTCGATGAAGGGTCCCTTCTTGGTCGAGCGCGACACTTATTTCTTCTCCCGGCGCCGGATGATCAGCTTGTTGGAGGCCTTCTTCGGCTTCCGCGTTCGGTAGCCGATGGCGGGCTTGCCCCAAGGCGTCTTGGGGTTGCCGCCGGGCCCGGTCTTGCCCTCGCCGCCACCGTGCGGGTGGTCGGTGGGGTTCATCGTCGAGCCGCGCACGGCGGGCCGCTTGCCCAGCCAGCGCGAGCGCCCGGCCTTGCCGCCGGACTCGTTCTCATGCTCCAGGTTACCGACCTGGCCGATGGTGGCCGTGCAGCGCACGTGCACGCGGCGCAGCTCGCCCGAGGGCATGCGGATCACCGCGTAGTCGCCTTCCTTGGCCAGCAGCTGGGCGCTGGTGCCCGCGCTGCGCACCAGCTGCGCGCCGCGGCCCAGCGTGAGCTCGATGGCGTGGATGGTGGAGCCCACGGGGATCCGCTGCAGCGGCAGCGCGTTGCCGACCCGGATGGGCGCGTCGGGGCCGCTCATGAGCTGGTCGCCGACGCGCAGGCCCAGTGGGGCCAGGATGTAGCGCTTCTCGCCGTCCTTGTAGTGCAGCAGCGCGATCCGGCCCGTGCGGTTGGGGTCGTACTCGATGGTCGCGACCTTGGCCGGCACGCCCAGCTTGTCCCGCTTGAAGTCGATCTTGCGGTACTGCCGGCGCCCCTCGCCGCCGCGGTGGCGGACGGTGATCCGGCCCTGGTTGTTGCGTCCGGAGTTCGAGGGCAGCTTCTCGAGCAGCGACTTCTCCGGCTCGGCGGACGTGATCTCGTCGAAGCTCGAGGTCGCCATGAAGCGGCGGCCGGGGCTGGTGGGCTTGTACTTCTTAACAGCCAATCTCAGACACTCCCAAAGAGGCCTTCCAGCTTCTGGCCGGGGCCGAGGGTGACGATCGCCTTCTTCCAATCCGAGGTCTTGCCGCTGATCCCGCGGCGGCCGCTGCGGCGGGTCTTGCCGCGCACGTGCACGGTGTTGACAGCGACCACGCGGATGCCCTGCGCCGAGTAGTGCTGCTCGAGCGCAGCCGCGATCTCCGGCTTGGTGGCGTCGCTGGCGACGCGAAAGGTGTAGCGGCCGAGCTGATACAGCGCGTACGAGCGCTCGGTGATCACCGGACCCAGCACGACCTGGTCGGCGGTCTTCATGCGAAGTTCTCCTCAAGCAGCTCCAGCGAGTCCTTGGTTAGCACGAGGTGCTCGTGCGTGAAGAGGTCGTAGAGGTTGAGGTTGCGCGCCAGCACGACCTTGGCCCAGGGCAGGTTGTTGAAGGAGCGCTGCACCAGGTCGTTGGACGCCGGCAGCACCACCAGCGCGGAGTTCTCGACCCCTGCCGCGTGCAGCAGGTCGACGACGGCGCGAGTCTTGGGTTCCTCCAGCTCGAAGCCGTCCAGCACCGCCACCCGGCCCTCGTTCGCCTTGACGGAAAGGGCGCTGCGCAGCGCCAGCCGGCGCATCTTGCGCGGCATGCGCTGGGCGAAGCTGCGGGGCTGAGGGCCGAACACGGTGCCGCCGCCCACCATTGAGGGCTCCCGTATGGAGCCGTGCCGCGCCCGGCCCGTGCCCTTCTGGCGATAGGGCTTGGCGCCGCCGCCGCTCACCTCGCCGCGGCGCTTGGTTTTGGCGGTGCCCTGGCGGGCGTTGGCGAGCTGGCGCAGGTAGGCCTGGTGCATGGAGGAGCCGTTGGGCTCCTGGCCGAAGATCGACTCCGGAAGGCGGATCTCGCCCGAGCGTTCGCCGTCGGCCCCGAAGGAGCTGACGTTCAGCGGCGAAGCCTCGATCTCGGCGGCCTTCTTGCGGGCCCGCGGGGCTCGCTTCGGGGCGGCAGGGGCACGCCCCTCCCCTACGTCCTCGTTCTCTGGCACTACTTCTTCTTCCTTGCGGCCTGGCGGGCGGCCTTGCCCGAACCGCGGACCATCACCACCGCACCCTTGGCGCCGGGAACGGCGCCGCCGATCAGTAGGAGGTTGCGCTCGGTGTCGACGCGCAGGACCTTGAGGCCCTGGACCGTGGTCTTGGCGTTGCCCATCTGGCCGGCCATGCGCACGCCCCGGAAGACCCGGGCCGCGTCGGTGGCGCCGATCGAGCCCGGCCGGCGCACGTTCATGGAGCCGTGCGACTCAGGGCCGCGGCTGAAGCGGTGCCGCTTGACCAGGCCCTGGAAGCCCTTGCCTTTGGAGGTGGCGGTGACGTCGACCAGCTCGCCCTCGGCGAAGAGGTCGGCGTTCAGCTCCTGCCCTACCTCGAGCCCGTCGTAGTCGCGGACCTCCAGCACGGTGCGCGCAGGGTCGACGCCGGCCTTGGTGAAGACGCCCGCCTCGGGCTTGCTGAGGCCCTTCTTACGCGGCTCGCCGAAGCCCAGCTGGGCCGCGGTGTAGCCGTGCTTCTCGACCGTACGCAGCCCGACCACGCGGCAGGGCCCCGCCTCCAGCACCGTCACCGCCGACAGAGTGCCGTCGGCGTTGAAGAGCTGCGTCATGCCCAGCTTGCGGGCGATAAGTCCTTTAGTCATCTACAGCTTGATTTCAATTGCCACACCCGCAGGCAGGTTCAAGCGCATGAGCGCGTCGACCACGCGCGGGTTGGGGTCGAGGATGTCGACGATGCGCTTGTGTGTGCGCATCTCGAACTGCTCCCGCGAGTCTTTGTCGATGAACGGTGAGCGGATGACCGTCAGTTTGTTGATCTCCGTCGGGAGCGGGATGGGGCCCGCCGTGCGCGCGTTGGTGCGCCGGGCCGTGTCGACGATCTTGTCGGCGGCCTGGTCGAGCACCTTGTGGTCGTACGCCTTGAGGCGAATCCGGATCTTCTGCGCCACTTGCGAGCCCCTACCGAGCTACTTCGTGACCGAGGTCACGACGCCCGAACCGACGGTGCGGCCGCCTTCGCGGATGGCGAAGCGCAGGCCTTCCTCGATCGCGATCGGGGTGATCAGCTCGACGTCCATTTCCACGTTGTCGCCGGGCATGCACATCTCGACTCCCTCGGGGAGCTTGATGGCGCCGGTGACGTCGGTGGTCCGCATGTAGAACTGCGGCCGGTAGTTGGAGAAGAACGGCGTGTGCCGCCCGCCCTCCTCCTTGGTCAGGACGTACACGTTGGCCTTGAAGTTGGTGTGCGGCTTGATGGAGCCGGGCTTGGCCAGCACCTGGCCGCGCTCGACCTCCTCGCGCTTGATGCCGCGCAGCAGCACGCCGACGTTGTCGCCGGCCTGGCTGACGTCCATCTGCTTGTAGAACATCTCGAGGCCGGTGGCGACCGTCTTGCGGGGGTCGCGGATGCCGACGATCTCGACTTCTTCGTTGAGCTTGACCTGACCGCGCTCGATCCGGCCGGTGACTACGGTGCCGCGACCCTCGATCGTGAACACATCCTCGACCGGCATCAGGTAGGGCTTGTCGATCTCGCGCGTCGGTTCCGGGATGTAGGTGTCGACGGCCTCCAGCAGGCGGCCGATGCCCTCCATCGCCTCCTTGTCGCCTTCCAGCGCCTTGAGCGCCGAGACACGCACGATGGGCACGTCGTCGCCGGGGAACTCGTACTTGGTCAGCAGCTCACGGAGGTCGAGCTCGACCAGCTCGATGAACTCCTCGTCGTCGACCATGTCGATCTTGTTGAGCGCCACGACCAGGTAAGGCACGTTGACCTGGCGCGCCAGCAGCACGTGCTCGCGCGTCTGCGGCATGGCACCGTCGTTGGCCGCCACGACCAGGATCGCGCCGTCCATCTGGGCGGCGCCCGTGATCATGTTCTTGATGTAGTCGTGGTGGCCGGGGCAGTCGACGTGCGCGTAGTGCCGCTTCTCGGTCTCGTACTCGACGTGGGCGATCGAGATTGTGATTCCGCGGGCCTTCTCTTCCGGCGCCTTGTCGATCTTGTCGAACGCTGTGAACTGGGCCAGGCCCTTCTCGGCCTGGACCTTGGTGATGGCGGCCGTCAGCGTCGTCTTGCCATGGTCGATGTGACCGATGGTGCCGACGTTGAGGTGCGGCTTGTTCCTCTCGAACTTCTTCTTACCCACTAGTTCCTCCTTAGCTCGTGCGCTTGCTGATCGCCTCGGCCATCTGGGCCGGCAGCTCCGCGTAGTGACTGAACTCCATCGAATAGGTGGCGCGACCCGAGGTCATCGAGCGCAGCTCGGTCGCGTAACCGAACATCTCGGCCAGCGGCACGTGCGCCACGACCGCCTGCGAGTTGCCCTTGCCCTCCATGCCCAGGATGTGCCCGCGCCGCGAGCTGAGGTCGCCCATCACATCGCCCAGGTACTCCTCGGGCATCACGACGTCGACCTTCATGATCGGCTCCAGCAGCGTGGGGTCGGCCTTGCGCAGCGCGTCCTTGATGGCCATCGAACCCGCGATGCCGAACGCCATCTCGCTGGAGTCGACGGGGTGATATGACCCGTCGACCAGCTTGACAGTGACGTCGAGCACCGGGTAGCCGGCGACCACGCCCGTGGTGAGCGCCTCGCCGATGCCCTTCTGCACAGCCGGGATGTACTCGCGCGGGATCCGGCCCTGGGTGATCTTGTCTTCGAAGACGTAGCCGCTGCCCTTTTCGCCCGGCTCGATCTCGATCTCGACGTGGCCGAACTGCCCTTTGCCGCCGGTCTGGCGGACGAAGCGGCCGGTGCCCTTGGCGGGCCGGCGCACGGCCTCCCGGTAGGCCACCTGCGGCTTGCCGATGTTGGCGTCGACCTTGAACTCGCGCGTGAGCCGGTCGACGATGATCTCCAGGTGCAGCTCGCCCATGCCGGCGATGATGTTCTGGCCGGTTTCCTCGTCGGTGTAGACGCGGAAGGTGGGGTCCTCCTCTGAGAGGCGCTGCAGCGCCATACCCAGCTTGTCCTGATCGACCTTGGTCTTGGGCTCGATGGCGACCGAGATCACGGGCTCGGGGAACGTGATGTTCTCGAGCAGGATCGGCTTGTGCTCGTCGGCCAGCGTGTCGCCGGTGGTCGTGCCCTTCAGGCCCACGGCAGCGGCGATGTCGCCGGTGGCGACGTCCTGCAGCTCCTCGCGCCGGATGGCGTGCATCTGCAGGATGCGGCCGATCCGCTCCTTGCGCCCGGTGGTCACGTTGAGCACGCTGGTGCCCGCCCGGAGGCGCCCCGAATACACGCGGAAGAAGGTGAGCTTGCCCACGCCCTGGGGGTCGATCTGGACCTTGAAGGCGAGCGCCGAGAAGGGCTCGTCGTCGGAGGCCTCGCGCACCATCAGCTGGCCGGAGGCGGGGTCGATGCCCTCGACCGCCGGCTTGTCGGCCGGGCTGGGCAGGAAGTCGACGACCGCGTCCAGCAGCGGCTGCACGCCCTTGTTGCGCAGCGCGGCGCCGCAGATCACGGGCACCAGCACGCCCCGGACGGTGCCGGCCCGGAGGCCGCGCACAACCTCGGCCGGCGTCACCTCCTGCTCCTCGAGGTACTTGTGCATGACCTCGTCGTCGAAGTCGGCGATGGCCTCGATCAGGTCATGGCGGTACTGCTCCACGCGTTCGACCAGCTCGGCCGGGATCTCGCCCGACTCGACGTTCTTGCCCAGGTCGTCGGTGTAGATGATCGAGCGCTTGTGGATCAGGTCGACCACGCCCTTGAAGCCGTCCTCGGCGCCGATCGGCAGCTGCACGGGCACGGCCTTGGCTCCCAGGCGGGTGCGGATGGAGTCGACCGACCCGTAAAAGTCGGCCCCCATTCGGTCCATCTTGTTGATGAAGGCGATGCGCGGAACCGAGTAGCGGTCGGCCTGGCGCCAGACCGTCTCGGATTGCGGCTCGACGCCGGCCACGGCGTCGAAGACGGCGACCGCGCCATCCAGCACGCGCAGGCTGCGCTCGACCTCGACCGTGAAGTCCACGTGCCCGGGTGTGTCCAGGATGTTGATGGAGTGGTCGCGCCACTGGGCGGTGGTGGCCGCCGAGGTGATCGTGATCCCGCGCTCCTTCTCCTGGACCATCCAGTCCATGGTCGCGGCGCCCTCGTGGACCTCGCCCATCTTGTGCAGGCGGCCCGCGTAGAAGAGGATCCGCTCCGTCGTCGTGGTCTTGCCCGCGTCGATATGCGCCATGATCCCGATGTTCCGGATCTTGGCGAGACGCGTCTTGGTGGCGGGCGCGGTTTGAGCCACGGCGGTGATGTCCTCAGTCCTCCTGCTAGTACCGGAAATGGCTGAAAGCCTTGTTGCTTTCGGCCATCCGGTGGGTCTCTTCCTTCCGCTTCACGGCGCCGCCGGTGTTGTTGGCAGCGTCGAGCAGCTCGAAGGCGAGCTTCTCGGACATACTCTTCCCCCCGCGCTGGCGCGCGAAACGCACGAGCCAGCGCCGGGCGAGGGCGAGCCGGCGCTCGGGCCGGATCTCGATCGGGACCTGGTAGGTGGCGCCGCCCACCCGCCGGGGCTTGACCTCCAGCAACGGCGTGGCGTTGCGCATGGCGGTGTCGAAGATCTCCATGGGCTCGCGCTTGGCCTGGCGGCTGGCGCGGCGCAGGGCGTCGTACATGATGTGCTCGGCCACCGCGCGTTTGCCGTCGCGCATGACGATGTTGACGAACTTGGCCACAGCCTCCGAGTTGTAGATCGGGTCGGGCGTGGTGGGACGCTTGGGGGGCTTGTTACGTCGCGGCATGGGCTAGGCTCGCGCCGCTTTTTCGCGCTTGGCGCCGTATTTTGAGCGCCCCTGCTTGCGGTTCTTGGTGCCGGCGGTGTCGAGAGTGCCTCGGATGATGTGGTAGCGGACGCCGGGCAGGTCCTTGACGCGGCCACCGCGGATGAGGACTACCGAGTGCTCCTGCAGGTTGTGGCCGATGCCGGGGATGTAGGCGGTGACCTCGATGCCCGTGGTGAGGCGGACCCGGGCGACCTTGCGCAGCGCGGAGTTGGGCTTCTTGGGCGTGGTCGTGTAGACGCGCACGCAGACGCCCCGGCGCTGGGGCGAGCCCTTGAGCGCCGGTGATTTCGACTTCTTGACGGACGGCTTGCGGCCGATCCGAATCAGCTGCTGGATGGTGGGCAAACGGGTCTCCGAATACGATTTTTGATCCCACGCGGAATCCACCGCGTAGGCGACAAACGAGGAGTATATCAGGCGATCGAGGTCACGCCCGAGTACGTGGGAGGTGGCTGGAATGTGTAGCCAAGCTCCTCTTCGACCAGAGCGGCGAAGGTCAGTGGGGTGAGGTCCTCGAAGAGCGGACCGACGGCCTGGATGCCGATGGGCAGGCCGTCCTCGCTGAGGCCGGCCGGGATCGCGGTCGCCGGCAGGCCCGTCAGCGCCGCCAGGCCCGGGTACACCTCCAGCCGCTTGTAAGGCTGGGGCTCGCCATTGACCTCGATGGTCCGGCGCAAAAACGGACCGTCCTGATGGGGGAAGGCGTTGACCAGCGTCACCGGCGTCAGCAGGACGTCGAAGTCCTGGAAAAAGGCTTGCCAGCGGGCTCTCGCCTGCTCCCTTTCGGCCAGGAGCTGGTCGAACTCCGCCGGGCCGGCGCGCAAGCCCCGGAGTATGGCCGGGCCCAGCGGCTCGGGGGCTTTGGAGATGCTGCCGGCGATCCCTTCCCGAGCCTCGCCCACCTCGCCGAAGGTAACTGCGGCCAGCATCGAGGCGAACAGCTCTTCCTGGGCCCAGGCGACGTAGCCCGCGGGCTGCGCCGTGCGGCAGCGGGGTAGGCAGCGGGCCAGCTCCTCGACTGCTGCCTGGATCTCGACGTCGACCGGCAGCCAGTTCAACCAGGGCAGCACGGCCACCCGCAGCTCGCGCAGGCTCTTCGCGCGCGCCGGAGGCAACTGGCGCTCCTTGATCACGTCGAGCCCCAGCTGGAGATCGGCGGCGCTGCGAGCCAGCGGGCCCAGCACCGCCATGACGGTTGCGGTCGGGAAGTGGCCGATCGGCGGCACCAGCCCCTCGCTGGGCTTGTGGCCGAAGATCCCGCAGAAGGCTGCCGGAACCCGGATCGAACCGCCGATGTCGGAGCCGAACTCCAGCGGGCTGAGCCCGGCCGCCACGGCGGCAGCGCCCCCGCCGGTCGACCCGCCCGGCGTGCGGGTGCGGTCCCAGGGGTTTAGGGTGCGGCCGAAGACCGCGTTGTTGGTCTGCCAGTCGCCTGTCAGCAAGGGCACATTGGTCTTGCCCAGGACGAGCGCGCCGGCGGCGCGCACGCGGGCCGCCAGGGGGCTGTCGGCTTCCGCTATTGCGTTGCGCCTGGCGGGGTCGCCGGAGGTGGTGGGTAGACCGGCGAGGTCGATGGAGTCCTTGATCGTGACCGGCAGGCCGCCCAGCGCGCCCGAACGCTCCTCGCGCGCACGTGCGCGCGCGTCTTCCCCATTGTCCGTGACGATCGCGTTCAGATCCGGGTTGAAGCGCGCGATGCGTTCCAGGTGGAGCTCAACCAGCTCGCTCGGCGAAATCTGGCGCATCTGCAGGGCGCGCAGCATCTCGGTCGCAGAGCTGAACGCGTCTACCACAGTCGTAATCGTAGGGGCGAGGCTTGCCTCGCCCCTCGGCGGGAGGGGCAAGCCCCTCCCCTACGAATCACACGAAGAGTTTCGGCGCATACACGACGCCGTGGTCGCGCAGCGCGCCGAGCACGCGGCGCAGCTTAGGGCGCCAGTAGGCCTCGGGCGACCCGTTGTGGTGGTCCCATACCGTGCGCGCCAGCATGCGCACCAGGCCCCACCGATAGTCCTCGAGCAGGGCCTCGAAGGAATAGGCGGGGGCGTCGAGGCGCGCGTGGTAGCGGCGCAGCGTCGACAGCTCATGGGTGGCCCGCTGAGCTTCGGTCCAGAAGGTGCCGACCAGGAAAGCAAGGTCCTCGCCGGGGGTGTCCACGTGCGCATGCTGGAAGTCGATCAAGGTCGGGCTGCCGCTGCACTCCGGCCGCGGCACCAGCCAGTTGCTCAGGTAGCAGTCGCCGTGCGCAAGGACCAGGTGCGAGACCCGGCCGCCGCGTTTGTTCAGCCAGCGTCCCCACACCGGCCGCAGTGAGTCCACGATCGACTCGCAGGCCGCCCAGTCAGCCTCGTCCAGGCGGTCGCCCACCGTGCGCCGAAAGCTGTTGAGCTCCTTGCGGCACGCGTCCGCGAAGCGCCCGAACGCGGTCGGCCCCTGCAACCAGAAGGCCTCGGGCAGGCCGGTGCGCAGGGCAGCCCGGCCCCGCCAGGCGTGGTGGAAGTCGGCGAGGGACTCGACGATCGCCCGCATGCGGACCGAGGTGGGCAGGCCGTGGCCGTCGATCAGGGACCGCCGCGTGACGGGCTGCTCGTGGCTCGGGCTCAGGTCCTGGAGGAGCACCACCGCGCGCCCGGTCTCTGGCTCCTGGTAGGCCAGGTAGCACTCCGCGATCATCGGCAGCCGTCGCTTCTGCGCCTGCTTGTAAAAGGACACCTCGGTGGCCCCGGCGCGGGTGGCCCAGTCCTTCTTCAGCGAGACCTTCTGGACCAGGTGCTTGGGCGCCTGGGCCGGGGCGTCTTCCGAAAAGGTGAGGGTCAACCGGGTGACGTCGGAGTTGAAGGCGGTCGTGGCCCGCGACTCGACTGCCGCCACCTCACCCCGAGTCAGGGCGCCCGCGGCCCGCAGCACCCGCGTCAGCTCCTCGGCGCGCATGGCGCCCGCTAGTGTGCGGCTACGTAGAGCAGATTGGAATAGCTTGCGCCGGGCCACTCGTCGACCGAGATGACCGGCGCGCCCTTCACATACGGCTTCTCCAGGCTCCAATGCCAGCGCTGGACCAGGAAGGCGACCGGAGTGTCCGACTCGAGCAGCTGGTGGGCCTGGTTGTAGAGCGCGTCCCGCTTGGTCTCGTCGCTCTCGATGTCGGCCACCCGCACCACGGCGTCATACCGCGCATTGCGCCAGCGGGCGCCGTTGTTGCCGTCGTTGGACCGGAAGAGGTCGAAGAAGTCGCGCGGGTCCGGGTAGTCGGCCGTCCACCCGGTCGGGCCGGCCAGCGCGAAGTCGCCAGCACGCAGCCGGTGGCCGTAGTCGACCGGATTCAGTGGTTGGATGGACACGCTGACGCCGAGCGTCTTGCTCCATTGAGAGGCCAGCGCTTCGGCGATGGCACGGTCGAGGGGCCGATCGTGGACGATCATCGGCAACCCGGTCAGCTGGGCTCTTGGCACGCCCAATCCGTCCAGCTGCTGCTTGGCCGCGGTCGCGTTGGTCTCCTGCGGCTTGCCGTCCTCCGGGTGGTACCCGTTCATCCCACGCGGGACCAGCGAGGTCGCGGCTTCGGCACGACCCTTGAACTCGTCGCTGACCAGCGCCTGACGATCGACGGCCGTAGCGAAAGCCTGTCGCACGCGGCTGTCCTGGAACGGAGCGCGCTCCACGTTGAAGTCGACCCAGAAGGTCGTGAGCTCGGGGACCTTGACGATGTCGGCCGATAGCGGGTCGGGCGGATCGACCACCAGGTCCAGCTCGCCGGCGCGGTACCTGGTCACGGCCGCGGCATCGGAACCGAAGGTGAAGACGATCGTGGAGAGCGTGGGCCGGCCGCCCCAGTAGCTGTTGTTGGGGGCCAGGGTGATCTGGTCCTTGGTGGTGTCCGAGACCCGAAACGGTCCGTTGCCGTTCGTGCCCGGCGCCTTCAGCATCTCCGGGCGCAGCGGACCGCCCTCGGGCATGGCCGCGATCCACCTGGCCTCGGCCGCGGGCGTGGACAGCTTGACCACGAACGTGAGGTCGTCTGGCGCCTGCAGACCCAAAGCCGCCAGGGCCGGGTCGATGCGATCGGCGTCGTGGCGAGGATCCAGGGCGTTGGCGTCCTCCCCGCCCTGGACGATGCGGGCGAAGAAATCGGCCCGTGGAGCCGCCGTCCGGGGGTCGATAAGGCGGCGCCAGGCGTAGATGAAGTCCTGGGCGTGGACCGGCTGCCCGTCGGCGTAGCGCGCGTTGCCGCGCAGGTGGAACGTGTAGGTGAGGCCGTCGCCCGAGGCCGAGTACGACTCGGCGGCCGCCGGCTGGACATCACGCTGGTCGGCCGTGGGCTTCAGCAGCGGTTCCGAGAACTGGCGCACGACCGCCAGCTCACGCTCGTCCTGCACCAGGGCCGGGTCGAGGCTGCGGGGACCGTCCAGCAGCCGGATGCGCAGTGTCTGGTCCGAGGCCAGGCTCTGGCTCTGCGTGCGCAGCGACGGCGGGGCGGAAGTCGAACAGGCGGCCAGGGCTACCAGCAGCACGGCCAGCGCCGGCGCCGGCGGGCGACGCACGAACCTACTGTACCCGCGCTCGCCTTTGCCCCAGTCGGCGCGACTTAACCTCATGGCATGGTCCCGGAGCGGCTGCTGGCCGAGCAGGTGACGGCGGAGGCACTGCTCGCCGACTCGGTGGTGGTCGCCGAACACAAGATGTACGTCCAGGGCGGCGCCTGGAACACCATCTTCGCCCAGGCCCTGCCGGCCCGGCACCCGCGCATCGGCATCGGTCTGGTCGTGCGCGTGCCTTATGCCCTCGCCGACAACCTGGCCAAGCGTTTCGAGCTGACCCTGGAGGACGAGGACGGCAACCAGCTCCCGATCGGAGATCCTGGCGGGCAGGCCGCTATCGAGGGGTCGTTCACCGTGGGGCGGCCGCCGGGCATTCAGCCCGGGGATGAGCAGCTGGTGGCGCTCGCGATCAACCTCGACGGCCTCAGCTTCGAGCGGGCCGGGGCCTACGTCTTCAAGATCCGCATCGACGAGCGCGAGGTGAAGGCGCTGCCCTTCCGGGTTCGCGTCAGCCAGCGGCCGGGATCGTGATGAAGATCCCCAGCCCGGACGCAAAGCGGTCCAGGTCCAACGTGTAGGGAACCCCGGCGATCATCTTGGTGAAGTAGGCCGAACGCAGGACGGTGTCCACGAGTTGGCTCTCGTCGCCGCCCAGGGACCAGCCCGCCTCTTCGATGCCGGCGTGGAGCTCGGCATAGGCCGGATCCAGGCTGCCTCGGAAGCGGATCTCGACCAGTCCTTGCTGGCACCCGGGCAGCAGCAGGTCGCTGTGCGGGGCGCTCACGTGGAGGCTGCTTCGAACCCCGCTGGGGGCGGAAATCGCCAGCACCGGGTCGCGCTGTATCGCGCGTGTGCGCGCGCCGCCCGGATCGCACTGGTTGTCGTGGAAGACGACCGCGGTGACGGCCGTGAGCATGATGACGCTGAGGCAGACGCCGATCAGGGAGGTGATTCCGACCAGCAGTCGGAGGCGCCGGCTCACAGCCGGCAGATGATGCTGCTAGCAGGCCCCTGGTGCGCCCCATTTAAGAGATCGCATAGGGCCTCACCGCGTTGTTGCAGTACCCGAGCGTGTTCCAGACCTGTTCCAGCGGCTGCCGGTTGCCGGCGCTGTCGTGGGCGCGCGCCAGCAGTTGCGTGGCGCCGGACCCACCTGGTTTCCAGCCAGCCTCCCAGCGCGTCCAGCCATACGGCGGCGCCGACTCTTTGAGCTCGGCGGGGAACCAGGTAACGCCGCCATCGTCTGAGACTTCGACCGCCGAAACCGCCCCTTGCCCACTCCAGGCGTAACCCCGGGCCTGCCCCGGACCGGCCTGGGTGATCACCGCCCGCACCTGCATCTCGCGCACCGGCCTGTCATCGATGACGTAGCGCTCGACCTGGAAGTGGCCCTGAAACGGTTCCCGCAGCGCCCGGATGGCCGTGAGCCACTTCACCGAGGCCATCCCGTACCAGCCTGGGACGAGGAGCCGCACTGGGCCGCCGTGCTCCCGCGGCAGCGGCTCGCCGTTCATGGTGGTGGCCAGCAGGAC
Organism: Chloroflexota bacterium; assembly: GCA_005881825.1. Classification (GTDB taxonomy): domain Bacteria; phylum Chloroflexota; class Dormibacteria; order Dormibacterales; family Dormibacteraceae; genus CF-28. The sequence goes on from VBEO01000067.1 coordinate 28,851, forward strand.
GTCGGGGTGGCGTGCCATCTCGATCGGCAGTGAGCGGACGAAGCCGTCGGCGCCCTCGAAGCCGATCTCGACGGCCCAATCCGGCAGGTCCGGGAGGAGCCGAACCAACGGCGCCCCGCCCCAGCGGGCGGTCGACACGGCTCCCAGTCCCCACTGCTCGCCGGGCACCGGCGGGTCCAGGAAAGCTCGCCCATTGCCGGCGCATTCCAGGGTCACGACCAGCTCCCTGGTTTCGAAACGCTTAAGGTCCGACAAGGAGAGCCGCGAGCCGGGCTCGACCAGAAGGCCGGGCCACGACTCCGGATAGGGGAAGTTGTTGCGGCGGAAATGGCGCTCGTTAGGGGTGAGCAGCCCGGTGTGCGACCCCAGGTCGGTCTCGGTATTGACTACCTCACCCATCGAGCTCTCCGCCACGGGCACAAGGGACTGGCAGGAGGCGGCGCACCTCTCGATAGTCGAGTCAAGGCATATCCCCCGGTGGCCGGTCATGACCTCGAACGTCATCACGTCGCCCGCCGGAAAGCCTTGATGATGTCTTCGAAGCGGGCGAAAAACCTATGAAGACTTGCATTACGTGACGCCGCGACCTCAATGTCAATTCTCTGCGTGAGGCGCGGCTGCCAAGTCGGCTTAACATACTTTGCGGGGCGGAGAGCCGCCGATATCGCGCGAGCCCGTTCATACCTGGCTGAAAGTTGAGGCCGAGGCCCAGCGTCTCGGCCGAAGCAACGATCCAGTCCTCGTAGCTCTCATGGGCGATGCTGACGAGGACCGGTTTTTGAGTCACCTGCTCCGCCCTCTTAGTAAGAGACGGTCCTAAGCGACATACGGGATCTCCCTCGCTGTCAAGGACGACGATTACCGCGATGCAGCCGGGCCGAGCGGCCGCGGTTGCGACATAGCCCTCGAGGCCCTTAGGCTTGAGAGCATTCTCGCGGCCGTTGCAAGGCACCGGCTTGCCTAGCAGGTCCCGGAATTCGCCAAGTCGATGAAGGTAACGGCGAAGCAGAAGCGGTACTGCCCCGGCGTCACCTGATCCCTCTACTACCAGACCCACATGGGGCGCGTCGGACTTTGCTGTCACGCCCCGACAGGATCGAGTGAATCGGCTCGAAGGAGTGCACCGGGAGTAATTAGACCCCTCTTCACAGTCTCTCTCGTATGGTCGGCCACCTCAGCGAGGTGACATGCGCCATCAACATTCCATACGACCCGCAG
>VBEO01000014.1 GCA_005881825.1 Chloroflexota bacterium
AGCGACGATGCCCAATACATCGTCCCCTTCGCCGGCAGCCAGGAGAGCGACCCGCCGAACGTCGTCGGCGCATCGGAGCTCAAGGCCTACTTCGACCGCCGCGGCCACCTGCCCTACCGCCACGAGATCCTCTTCAGCGCGGTTGAGGGCGAGCACGCGTTCGTCGAGGGCGTCTCGGTCCTCGCCGGCAGCGGCCACCGCGACCGCAGCTTCGTCGCCAGCGTGACGCTGGCGTCTGACGGGCGTATCCGGCGCTACCTCGCTTACGCCGCCGCTTCGACGATCGACCCGTCGCCTTCGACGGAGACGCGCAGCGACCATGACGCGCGCGCGGTCGTCGACCGCTACTTCAACGCACTGAGGGAGGCACGCTTCGAGGACGCCGCCGCCTGCTTCAGCGAGGACTGCCTCTACTCCCACCCGCCCTACCGCCACACCCAGATCAAGGACCCCAACCGCGTCGAGCTGCACGGCCGCGACGCCCTCCTCGCGAACTTCAACCGCCGGGGCCCGGCCTCGTTCGGCTACCGGATGGACGCCTTCGTCCAGCGGGGGCCGAACGCCATGTTCGAGCAGGCGGTGGTGGGTCTCCCGGGTGGGAAGGACAGCCTCTCCATGGGAAGCCTGACACTCGCCGGGGACGGCCTCATCCGCCGCTATGCCGCCTTCTACTTCGACCCCGCATAGCCCCTGCGCCGAAGGCTCCGGCAGACCGGTTTGACGCACGGCGGCATGGCAGCAACCTCCTTGCCGCACCCCGCCGCGTTGGTGTAAGGTCTCGCTAACCTACCGTCCAGTCGGTAAGTAATCAACTTTGGGGGCGATCAGGAGCAATGAGGAGAACCCTTCTCTCTGCCGCGGCTGTCGCGCTGCTGTTTGTCACGGCCTGCGGCGGCCAGTCGCCGGCGCAGTCCTCCGGTGACACCTCGCCGATCCAGCTCGGCGCGTGGATGCCGCTCACCGGGAGCATCGCCGTGCACGGCCTCGCGCAGCGGGCCGGCGGCGCCGCCTACTTCAAGTTCCTCAACGACCACGGCGGCGTCCACGGCCGCAAGGTGGTGTGGAACGTCGAGGACAACGCCTACGACCCCCAGAAGACGGTCGCCGCGGCGCACAAGTTGATCGACCAGGAGAACTCCATCGCGATCGTCGGCGCCAACGGTACCGCCAACACGGCGGCGGCTTTCTCCTACGTTCTCGACCAGGCGCAGGTGCCAATCATCGACACCTACGGGGGCGACTCCACCTGGTACAGCCCGCCCAAGCCGCTGCTGTTCGGGATCCAGACCCTGTACGAGGACCAGATGCGCGTGCTCGCCAAGTGGGCGCTCAAGGACAGCTACAAGAACATCGCGATCGTCCACTCGGATCCGGCGGCCTTCGCGAACATCGCCAAGGCCGGCTCCGATCAGATCAAGTCCACCAGCCCCTCGACCAACGTCATGGACGTCGCAGTCAAGTTCAACACCACCGACTACGCGCCGGTCGTCCTCCAGGTGAGGAACCTGCACCCGGACGCGGTGATCATGATCCTGAGCACCGCCGAGGTCGTCGCCTACCTCAAGCAGGCGGCCCAGCAGGGCCTCAAGACCGGCATCTACACCTACGCCCCGAACAGTTCGGCCGACGTGATCCGGCTCGCCGGTGCCGACGCCGACGGCCTCAAGTCGGAGGCGTTCACGCTGCCCCCCGACGACACCAGCGCGGCCGGCGTCAAGGACTTCGTCAACGCGATGCAGAAGTACGAAGCCGGCACGCCCGCCGACTACGAGTCGGAGATGACATGGGCGCTCTGCAAAGTTGCGGTCGCCGCCATCAGCAAGATCAGCGGCAAGATCGACAAGGAAAGCATCGTCAAGGCCCTTCAGTCCATGAGTAACTACGACAGCGGCGTGATGCCCCCGATCACCTTCAGCGCCAGCCAGCACCTCGGCGCGTCCAAGATCCAGCGGGTGCAGCTGACGGGTGGCAAGTGGACCCTGGTCGGGAGTTACGTCGGCGCCGATAGCAACCTCTAGGCGCCACACGAGCAGCAAAGTTTTCTGAGAGCGGATAGGTGAACGAGCTCCCGGCCGTCCTCGTCTCGGGAGTCGTGAGCGGCGCGACCTATGCCCTCCTGGGCCTGGGGATCGTCATCATCTTCCGCTCCACCGACGTCGTGAACTTCGCAATCGGCGACTTCGGGACCTTCGGCGTCTACGTCGCCTTCGCGCTGCTCACCCGGGGCCTGCCGCTCCTCATCGCCGCCATCGCGGCGGTGGGGGTGGCGGGCCTTCTCGGGGTGGCGACGGAGCGCGCCGTGGTCCGGCCGCTCGGCCCCGGGAAGACCTTCGCCGCCTTGGTGCTGACCCTCGCCCTGTCACTGATCCTGGTCTCGCTAGCGGGCCAGCTCTTCGGCCACCAGCCGGAGCCCTTCCCGGCGCTGGTCCCCGGACACGTCGCGATCCTCGGCCTGGTCGTCGCATGGCAGAAGATCGCCACCGCGGCGCTGGCGGTGGTGGCGATGGCGGTGATCGCCTTCTTCATGCGCTTCACCCGCCTCGGCGTCGCAATGCGGGCCGCGGCCGAGGACCACTACGCGGCCCGCGTCGTCGGCATCAACCGCGGCCTCGTGGCCGCGATCGCCTGGTTCATCGGCTGCGCCCTGGCGGGGCTTGCCGCCCTGCTGCTGGCGCCCGACGCCACGCTGACCGTCACGCTGATGGTGGCGCCCCTCTTCAGAGCCTTCGCGGGCGTTTTCCTGGGCGGCCTCGAGTCGATGATCGGGGCGGCCGTGGGCGGGTTCGCGATCGGGGTCCTCGACGACCTCGCCGGCCGCTACGTCTCGGCCAGCTTCCGCGACACCTTCGTCTTCGCGATCATCGTCCTCGTCCTCTTCCTGCGTCCGGCAGGCTTGCTCGCCGCCCAGCATCGGCAGCGGGTCTGAAGCAGCTCCCGATGGCCCAGGCGCGCCGTCTCCTCGCCGCCCGCTGGCGGGTGGCCGCGGCGCTCGCCGTCGGGATCCTCGCCTACCTAGCGACCGGGCCGCTCCTCCTGACGGACCGCTACGAGAACTTCGTCATCACCACAGTCGCGATCTACGCGATCGTCACGATCAGCGTCAGCGAGCTGGCCGCGCTCAGCGGCATCTGGTCGGTCGGGCACATGAGCTTCGTCGCGGTCGGCGCCTACTCGGCGGCGTACCTCGGCGGCCACGGCTACCCATTGCCGGTGATCGTCCTCGTGGCGATGCTCGTCGCGGCCGCGATCGGCTTCCTGCTCGGCCTAACCGCCGGCCGCTTCGAGATTCTCTATCTCGCCATCCTGACGCTCGCCCTCGCGCTCGTCGCGGGTGAGGTGGTCGGCCGCTGGGTTGCCGTCACCGGCGGCGACCAGGGCGCCTCCGTCCCGCCGGCGATCATCCTCGGTCACCGCCTGACGCTGGACGAGATCACCAGCCTCGCCATCCTCACTGCGACCGCCGTCTTCATCGTGGTCGACCTCGCGGCACAGGGCGGCCCGGGCCGGCGCTGGCTCGCTGTCAAGAACCAGCGGACGGCCGCCGTCGCGATCGGGCTCAACCCCGCTCTCGCCAACGCCTCCGCCTTCGCCGCCTCGGCCGCTATCGCCGCCGTCGCCGGCGTCGTGCTGGCGCTGCAGATCGGGTACATCAGCCCCGACTTCTTCTCGCTCACCAGCGCGATCAACTTCATCGTGGCGGCTGTCGTCGGCGGCGTCGGGAGCACCGCCGGGTCGCTTCTCGGCACGGCCTTCATCGTCGTGCTCCCCGAGCTGGCCCGGAGCACCAAGGACCTGCAGGTGATCGTCTTCGGCGTGCTGACGATCGCCGTCCTGCTCTTCGTCCCCGAGGGCATCGTGCCCGGCACGTTCCGGCGGATCACTCCCCTGCTGATAAGGCGCCGGCGGCCGACCATTGTGGATTCCGACACCGGACTGGCCTCGGAGCTCGAGGAGTGGCTGAAGGGGCGGCCGGTAGCTCGCGACGCCGAGCTGGTTGTGGAGAAGGTCAGCGTCCGCTTCGGCGGGCTGATCGCCAATCAGAACGTCTCCCTCCGCATCCCGCCCGGCAACGTCGTGGCGCTGATCGGGCCCAACGGGGCGGGAAAGACGACCTTCCTCAACGTGCTCGGGGGTTTCGTCCGGCCTCTCAAGGGCGCAGTCGTCAGCTTCGGCGGCCACGACCTCCTGCGGGCGTCGCCGCGGCGGCGGCCGGGGGTCGGCATCGGGCGGACCTTCCAGCACGCCGAGCTCTTCGGCGAGCTCACCGTCGAGGAGACGGTCCGGCTCGCGGCCGCCGGCGCCCGTCGGCCCGCCGGCGAGTCCGCCGCGGTGTCGGCGGCCGCCGTCCTCGACCTCCTCCGGCTGACGCGCGTCGCCGGCGAGCGCCCCGACGCCCTGCCCTTCGGCGTCCAGAAGCGAGTCGACATCGCCCGCGCCTTGGCAACCGGACCCTCGCTGGTCGTCATGGACGAGCCCTTCAGCGGGCTCGACCTCAACGAGCAGCAGCAGCTCCACGAGCTGATCCTGGCCTTCCGGCGCGCCGGCATCTCGGTGCTCCTCGTCGACCACGCCATTCAGGAGGTGCTTTCGCTCGCCGACCGCGTGTGCGTGCTCGACTACGGCCGGCTCATCGCGGAGGGGACGCCGGTCGAGATCCAGTCCAGCGCCGCCGTGCAGGAGGCCTACTTCGGGCGCAAAGAGAAGTCGGCTTGAGGGAGGCCGGGGAAAGCGCCGCCACCGTGCCCGCCGCGCCGCCCCTGCGTCTGCGCGCCGTCGGCCACCGCTACGGCGCCGGCGTCGTAGCCCTACGCGACATCGATCTCGACGTCGAGGCGGGGACCTTCACGCTGATCCTGGGCGCCAACGGGGCGGGCAAGACGACGCTCGCCAACGTCATGGGCGGGATGCTGAAGCCGAGCAGCGGAAGCGTGGAGGCGTTCGGGGCTCCCGTCCGCTACACCGAGAACCGCGCCCTGAACCATCTCGGCATCGTCCTCGTCCCCGAGCGGCGGCGGCTCTTCTACCGCCTCACGGTCCGCGAGAACGTCATGCTCGGCGCCTACTCGATCAAGGAGTCGCGCAAGCAGCTGGACGAGCGGATGCGCGCCGTCCTCCAGCCGTTCCCCTCCTCGATCCGGGACCGCCTCGACGTCGTCGCCGGCTCGCTCAGCGGCGGCGAGCAGCAGCTGCTGGCGGTCGCGCGGGCGCTGATCGCCAAGCCGCGGCTTGTAATCCTCGACGAGCCGTCCCTGGGCCTGGCGCCGCGCGCCATCGAGGCGGTCTACGACCTGCTCGCCGGCGCCCGCGAGCAGGGGGCGACGCTGGTCGTCATCGAGCAGTCGGGCGCGGTCGCCCTGCAGTACGTGAGCCACATCGCGATCCTCGAGCGCGGTCGCGAGATCTACCGGGGAACGGTCGGCTCGATCAGCCAGGAGCAGATTCTGGCGATCGGCTACGTCGGCCACGTGGAGTCGGTCGAAACCACCTCAGGAGAAGCTTCATGACCACGCAACTTACCCTCCGCGCCGTCGGCGACCCGGTGCCGCCAACGATCGCGGCCTATTACGAGGCGGCCGACTCGGGGCGGCTCGACGAGGCGGCCACGCAGCTCGCCGGCGACGTCGTCGCCGGCCTCGTGCCGCCCGGCAACGAGGTCGACCCGCTCGTCGTCAAGCGCGGCCGCGAAGAGATGCGCGCCTGGCTCGCCCAGCGCGACTGGCAGGCGGTCCGCCACGAGGTCCTGTTCAGCGCCGTTGACGGCGCCACCTGCTTCATCGAAGGCCGCCTCCTCTCGGCGGCCGACGGCCGGCCGGTCCGGACCTATGTCTCCAGCTTCCGGCTCGATGTCGAGGGGCGGATCCGGCGCTACGTCGCCTACGCCTGCGAGCCCTTCGACGAGCTTCCTCGGACCGACAGCACGACGCCGGGCGACGCCCGCCGCCGCGTCGACGATTACTTCCACCACCTCGACGCCGCCGAGTTCCCGGCGGCGGTCGAGCAGTTCAGCGAGGACTGCACCTACAATCACCCGCCCTACCGCGGCACGGGCATCACGAGCAACAAGCGGGTGATCTTCCGCGGCCACGCCGAGCTGCTGGAGGGGTTCAACCACCGGGGGCCGGCGGCGTTCGACCACGTCCTGACGGGGTTCATCCAGCGGGGCCCGAACGCGATGTTCGAGCTCAATGTCACGGGGATGCCGGGCGCCGCCCCGGCGGCTGTCTGCACGCTCAGCCTCGGCGACGACGGGCGCATCAAGCGCTACCTCGCCTACATGACCATCCAGGGGGTGGACTGAAAGAGATGGCCGACCAGGAAATCGACCTGCTGATCGTCGGCGGCGGTATGGCGGGCCTCTCAGCCGGCGCCTGGGCGGCCCAGGAAGGGCTCTCGGTCACGCTCGTCGAAAAGGACGAGCAGACCGGTGGCAACGCCCGCTACGCCGGCTTCGTCTGGACCGCGCCCGACGTCGAGACGATCAAGCGGGAGATCCCGCGCGGGGATCCCGAGCTGCTGGCCATGATCGTCGAGAACGTCCCCCCGGCGGTGGAGTGGATCAAGACGCTCGGCGTGCGGACCGGTGAGCCGGTCGACATGATGCGATTCGGGCGGGGGACGCCGGTCGAGATGGAGACCTACGTCGACACCTGCGCGCAGTCGATCGTGCGGAACGGAGGCCGGATCCTGACCGAAACGCGCACTGAGCGCCTGCTGGTGGACGGTGGCCGCGTGGTCGGGGCGGTGGTGACCCTCGCCGGCGGCGTGTCCCGGGAGCTCCGCGCCCACTCGACGCTGCTGACGACGGGCGGCTATCAGAACGACCGCGACCTCTGCGCCGAACTGATCCATCTCAACGCCCGCGACATCCCGCGACGCACTCAGCCGCGCTCGGCCGGCGACGGGCTCCGTCTTGGCCGCGCCGTCGGCGCTCGGTTCGGCCCCGACAAGGCGGGCTTCTACGGCCACCTCGTGCCCTTCCCGGTCCAGCTCACGGACCCCAGCGAGTTTGTCGCACTCTCAATGTACTTTTCGGAACACTCGCTGCTGCTTGACCGTTCGGGCCGGCGGTACATGGACGAGACGGTGGGTGACCACCTCAATGCCCAGACGACGCTCGAGCAGCCGCGCGGTCGCGCCCTCCTGCTCTGCGACGACCGTGTCCTACAGGAGTGGGTGCTCAAGCCGTACGCGCCGGGCCTCCCCGTGCCCGACCGCATCGGCGAGACGAAGAAGCGCGGCGGGCACTACGCCCGCGTCGACGACCTCGAGGGCGTGCGCCGGGTGGCGGCGGAGTGGGGCTACGAAGCCGACGCCGTCGTCGCCACGCTCGAGGACTTCAACCGACGCGTGGTCTCCGAACCCGACTCCCTGCAGCCGCCCCGGGCGCACGATCGGAACCGCATCGCGGTGCCGCCTTACCACCTCGTCGAGGTTTGGCCCGCGATCACCTTCACGCAGGGAGGGATGCTCATCAACTCGAGCGCGCAGGTCATCGCTGCCGACGGGACGCCGATCCCCGGCCTGCTCGCCGCCGGCGCCGACACCGGGGGGGCATTCGTTTATGGCTACGCAGGTGGCCTCGCCCTCGCGCTCACGAGCGGCCTCCAGGCGGCAAAGACGGCCGCAACGACCGCCGCCGCCGCGCGCGCGCCGGCCAGTTGAGACGCGCGTGACCGAGATCTGGCGCATGGGCGCCAACCCCGTCTCGGTCACCGAGACGGGGGAGATCGCCCGCCGCCTCGAGGCGGACGGCTGGGACGGATTCGCGGTGGCCGAGGCGCACGGCATCCTGCCCGACCCGTACGCCGTGCTCGCCCTCGCGGCGTTCGCGACGACGACCTTGAAGCTGGGGACGGCCGTAGCCGTGCCCATCCGCCACCCGATCCTCGCCGCCGGCGCGATGGCCACCATCCAGGCGGTGTCGGGCGGCCGCGCCCGTTTCGGGGTCGGGCGCGGCGACAGTGCCGTGAAGCTGCTCCACCAGGCGCCGATGAAGGTGGCCGAGTTCGAGCTCTACCTAAGCCGCCTTCAGGGCTACCTCAAGAGAGAAGACGTCGACATCGACGGCAACCTGTCGTCGATGGCCCGGATGTACGCCGTCGACCCGGGCCTCGACGTCGCCCGGCCCCCCATCGATGTCGCGGCGAGCGGCCCGCGAATGATCGACCTCGCGGCCCGGCTCGCCGATGGTGTCGTCATCTCGGTCGGCGCCGACCTCGACCGCCTCCGCAACTCGATCGGGCAGGTCCGGGCGGCAGGCCGCGAGCTCGAGCTGGGCTGCTACCTCCAGGTCGCGGTCGTCGACGAAAAGGACCAATCGGGCCGGGAGGCCATCCGCGGCATCGCGCTGACGCACGCGCGCTTCAGCGGGTTCGAGGCGCGGCCCGCCCGTGCCGACGTCTCCGTCGCCGAGCACGCCGAGTACCGGCAGGCGGTCGAAACGATGGAGCACGTCTGGCGGTCCGCCCGCGGCGGCGTGGACGCCAAGGGTGAGCGGCCGGGCGAGGTCAACCTCTACCCGGACGAGGCCGCGTCGGCCGAGCTGATCGATCGCTGGGCCATCGTTGGGAGCGGAGAGGAGTGCGCCGAGCGGTTGCGGGCGATCATCGACCTCGGATTCGACCGGGTGATGCTCGGCACCCACACGGCGGGCGTCGATGTGGCGGAGAGGAACACCGCCCGCGTCGCCAGGGAGGTCCTCCCGCTGCTCAGCCGGCGTTAGGGATCGACGTCGGGGCCGGTGCCCAGCATGATCTCGGGAACCGCCTTGAACTCGCCATTGTCGAAGCCGATGCTGGAGTCCACCAGCTCCTCGCGGTCCGGGTACTCGAGGAACGCCACGTAGCGCTTGATCTTCCCCTCGCCGTCGAAGATCGCGTGGGACACGAAGGCGTGCAGTCGGACGCCCTCGCCGCCGCCACGGCCCTCGATGAAGCAGGAGGACCCGTTGACGGCGGCGAACAGGATCCGGTGGTGCTGGGGCTGCTTGCCACGCTTGGCGAAGTAGTCGCGCAGCGCGGCCTTCCCGGCGACCGCGAAGAGGCGGTTCTGCTTGGCGGGGTCCCAGGGAGGATGGATGTAGACACCGTCCTCCGCGAAGCACTCGGCGAGCGCCTTCACGTCGCCGGCGTCCAGCGCGTCGAAATATGGCTTCAGGGGATGGTCCAAGGCCAGGCCTCCTTTGCTTCCACGCCCAGCTGCTTCAGCAGCGTGGGGCAGCGGCTGCGTCACGCCGTCACCTCCCGGCCGGCCCCGAGCGCGTGCCGGGCCCCGATGCCGCCGAAGATCAGTGCGCGGCCATTCGAGGTCCCGCTGTTGTACCAGTAGCCCTCCACGATCGCCGACATCGACTGCCCGCACGTGTAAAGCCCTTCGATCGGGGAGCCGTCCGCCCGGAGGACGCGGGCATGCTCGTCGACCGCCAGGCCCGACAGCGTGCCCATAGTGCCCAGCTTCAGCTCGACCGCATAGAGCGTTCCCGAGAGCGGGCGCACGCACGGGTTGGGCTTGATTCGGCGGTCGCCGTTATTGCGCGCCCAGGCCATCGAGCCGCGGCCGAACTCGTCGTCGCGGCCGTCCGCGGCGCCGGCGTTGAACGTTCGCAGCGTCTCCTCGAGCCCGGCGGCGTCGACCCCGATCTTGCTCGCAAGCTGGGCAGCATTCCCGGCCCTCGGCATCCAGGACGGCGCCTCGCCCGGCTTGACGTGACCGAGCCGGTAGGTCGCCTTCCACTCCTCGTCGAAGACCATCCAGCAGGGCAGGTTCTCGAACTGGCAGCTCTTGGTGTCGAAGCGGACCATGCCGCTGACCAGGACCCGGTAGAAGGAGTCGTCGGCGAACCGCCGGCCGGCCCGGTTGACGACGAACGAGCCCGGAAAGGAAGGCTCGCGGCCGGCCACGTTGCCGACGATGTTCCCCGCCCGACCCGTCGACCGACGGGTTGGAGAAGGGCGTCGCGTTGGGATGGGGATCGAACTGCCGCTGCATTTCGGGGTTGTGGTCATAACCACCGGCGGCGAGCACCACCCCCGCCCGAGCGGCGATGTGCTCCGGACCGCCCCCGTCGATGGACACGGTCGCGCCGACGACGCGCCCGGACGCGTCCTTGTCGAGCTCGAGCAGCTTCGTCCCGAGCTGGAACCGGATCCGGCCAGTGCGCAAGCAGGCGGCCATCATGTAGCCGGTCGTGGCGCCGCCCCACCCGACGACTCCGCGCTGCTTGCGCTCTTCGAGCAGCTTCCAGTCCCACTCCGAGATGAGGCCGTAGCCGCCCCAGGCCTGGATCTCGGGCCAGGAGGCCGGCACGTCCGTGTAGTAGGGCGAGAACTCGGCGCGCTCCCGCCACTCCGCCGGCAGCTCGCGGGCGCCGTCGAATACCGGCGATGAGAGGTAGCGGCCTTCCATGAGGCCGCCCGGCTGCTCCGCGTAGTAGTCCGGATAGCGGGGAATCCAGTCGAGCGGGACGCCGTGCTCGGCCAGGAAGTCGAGCGTCTCCGGCCCGCGCTGGAGGTAGGCCTCGAGGACCTCCGGGACCGACTTGCCGCCGTTCAGGTTGTTGATGTGGTGGCGGGCGAGGTCGATCGAGTCCTCGATCCCGGCCTCGCGGGCGCTCCGGTTCGCCGGGACCCAGACGAGGCCGCTGGAGAACGCGTAGGTGCCGCCCAGCTTCTGCGACTTCTCGACCACGAGCACGTCGGCACCGGCGTCGGCGCCGGCGAGCGCCGCCGCCATCCCGGCCCCTCCGCCACCGATCACCAGCAGTTCACACGAGTTTGCGGGCATCCCGGTTTTCCTCCAGTTCTTTGCGCGAGTTGCGCGACTTACCTGTGGTCAGCTGCTCGCGGCGGAGCTTGATCCCCGCCGTCTCGCGGTCCCAGGCTTCAGGGCGAACGCCGCGCTCACGCAAGAGGTTCTTGTCAGGGCGCAGCGCCACATTGCGCTCGATGACGTCGACGAAGTCGAGGTAGCGCGGGACGGCGAAGTAGGGCAGCCGCTCGGCCAGGAAGGCGATCAGCTCCTCGGGGTCGACCGGCTCGTCGACGACGACCGTGGCCAGCACCTCCTGGTCGATCTCGGCCCGAACGCCGATCACCGCCGCCTCGCGGACGGCCGGGTGCTCCAGCAGCTCGCGCTCGACCTCCGCCGAAGAGACGTTCTCGCCCCGGCGCCGGATCGAGTCCTTGACCCGGTCGACGATCCGGTACTCGCCTTTCTCGTCCTTCACCAGCACGTCGCCGGAGTGGAACCAGCCGTTCCGCCAGACGCGGGCAGTCGCCTCCAGGTTGTACAGCCGAGGGTCCGGTGGTCGACGGGGTCAAGGAGCGAGAAGACGCAGGGCATCTCGGTCATCCCGTAGACGGTGTAGAGGCGCACCCCGAAGCGCTCGGCGAACGCCTGCATATCCGGCAGAAGGGGGGCCTGCATCGCCAGCCGGAGGGGATGGTCGCGGTCGCCCGGCGAGGGCGGCTGCTGCCAGAGAAAGAGCGCCATCGCGGAGTGGATCCAAGCGACGGTGCAGGCGTGGCGGCGGCAGTCCTTCCAGAAGTCCTGGGTCCGGAAGCCGCTCACGATCGCGATCGACGCGCCGGTTCGCAGCGCGGCGTAGCAGGGCACGTCGCCGCCGCCATGGAACATGGGGGCGCAGACGAGGAAGCGGTCGTCGGCGGTCACGCCGACGTTGTCGAAGGTCGCCTCCGCCATCTTCTGGTAGAGGACGTGCGGGCGCCGCACGGCTTTGGACGCCCCTGTGGTGCCGCTAGTGAACATGACCATCTGGTCCTCCCAGGGCTCAACGGGGTCGGCCACCGGCGGGGGCGCCGGCGAGCGGCCCTCGCCGGCGTCGGCCCAGCGCGAGACACGGAGCCCTGGCGGGACCGCCGGCGCACCGTCGCCGACGATGGCGATCTCCTCCAGCCGGGGGAGATCGAGGCCGAGCAGGCGCTCGACGAGCGCGGCATGGCAGACGATGACGCGGGCCCCGATGAGGTTGACGCCCTCCTCCAGCATCTGGCCCTTCCAGGCGGTGTTGAGCGGCGTGTAGACGAGCCCGGCGAGGGCAGCGCCGTACCAGACGGTCAGCGCCTCGCGGCCGTTGGGCAGCCAGGCGAGGAGCGGCTCGCCCCGCTGCAGCCCGAGGCCCTGGAGGCCGGCGGCGGCCGCCCAGCAGCGCTCGGCGGTCTCCCGGAAGGTCCATTCCTCGCCATCATCGAAGACTGCGTAGACGCGGTCCGGCATCGCGGCGGCGCGGGCGGCGAGGATGTCACCGAGAACGCAGTCGGACCTGCTCGGGAAGCGCGCCATCAGGCCTTGCGGTCGCTCCCGGCGGGAATCTTCCGGAAATCCCACGAGGAGACCCGGTCGACGTCGATCCGGCACCAGTCGTGCGTCCGGCGCTGGACCTCCTCGACCGTCGTCATGCCCATACCGCGCATGTATGCGGCGCGCGCCGCCTCGAGGTGGGGGTCGTCGTTGGCGATCCGGCAGCGGCCATAGACGATGACGCCCCGGCGCTGGGTGTAGTGGTCGCCAGGCGCGACGCCGTCGTCGACGAGGAAGGCCACCTTCGGGTTCTCGGCGATCTGCCGGCCGCGGCGGGAGCTGCGCAGGCCGTGGAACCAGATCGCGCCGTCGTAGTAGACGTACCCGAGCGGGGTCAAGTGCGGCTCGAGGTCGAGGCCCGCGGTCGCCAGCCGTCCCCAGACGTTCCCGCGGAGGAAGTCGTCGACCTCCTCGCGCGTCAGCGCGATGTCCTTGCGGCTCACGTAGGGCATGGTGGCGGCTTTGCCTACTGACTAGTAGGTAGGGAAAGTCTAGACAAAACCCTGCGCATATTTCTTCGGCTCAGGGGCGCGGCAGCGGCTCGCCCCAGCGGTCGAGGTAGGTTGTCTCGGTGACCGGCAGCCGGGAGGGCGCCCCCCAGCGCCCCCTCGGGTAGCCGACGGGGATGATCGCGAAGGTCTGGATGTCGGCGGGGATCCCGAGGATGTCCTTCACGGGTTGCTCGTCGTCGCGGTGGACAGAGGTGAGCGTGGATCCCAAGCCGCGGGCGCGGGCGGCGATCATCAGGTTCTGGATCGCCGGGAACACGGCGCCCTCGATCCGGATCCGGCCGGCCGGCGCGCAGGGGATCAGCAGCAGGGGCGCCTCGCCCATGTGGTCGGCGAGGTGGAGCGCCGAGGCGAGGAGCCGAGCCACGCTCTCGTCCTTTCGCGCCGCCTCCTCGTAGTTCGTGAGGAAGGTGCGCCGGGCGACGCCGCGGTAGGCCTCGCCGACCCGGCGGCGCAGCTCGGCGTCGCGGACGACGAGCCAGCGCACCGGCTGCGAGTTGCCCCCCGAGGGCGCCATCGAAGCCGCCTCGAGGATCAGCCGGAGGTCCTCGTCGGGGACGGGGCGCAAGGGGTCGAGGCGGCGCATCGCGCGGGTCGTCCAGATGGCCTCGAGCGCGTCGACCCCGGAGGGCGGCGGGATACGCACTCGGGGCGCGTCGGCCGAGCTCATCGCAGGGCCAATTTACCTTCCGTTCGGTAAATTGGACAACCCCCGTGAGCTTCCTCCTGCGACAGCCGCGCCGTGGGGCCGACCGGTACTACGCGGAGGGCCACTGGAACTCCGACACGATCCCCGGCCTCCTCCGGCGCTGGGCGACGGAGCGCCCCGACAAGCCGGCCATCGTCGAGCCCGGCCGGCGCTTCACGTACGCGCAGCTGGCGGCCGGGATGGAGCGGGCCGCCGCGCAGCTCGGCGCCGCCGGCGTCGATCGCGGTGACGCGGTCATCGTCCGGGTGCCCGATTCCGCGAACTTCGTCATCGCCAGCGCCGCCGCACACGCGGTGGAGGCGGTCGCCGTGCCGGTCGTCCAATCCGCCGGCGAGGCCGAGATCGCGGCGATCGTCGAGCGGATGAAGGTGGGCGCCTACGCCGGCGCCGCCGACGCATGGCCCTGCCTGGACGGCCTGCTCCGGCTGGACCTCGACCGCAGCGATCTGTGCGAGCCGGGGGCGACGCCGCCGGCTGGGTACCTACCCGACCCCGACGCCCTGATGGAGGTGATGTTCACCTCCGGCACGACGGGGCGTCCGAAGGGCGTCATGAACACCGCCAACACCAAGCTGGCGGGCCTCCGTGGCTTCTTGGAGGCGGTCGAGGTCGGTCCCGACGACGTCTGGGGGGTGGCTGCGCCCATGGCGCACCAGGCCGGCTGGGCCTACACCTATCTGCTCGCCCTCTACACCGGCGCGACCGCCGTGATGGTCGGCCGGGGCGACGCCCGCCGGATGCTCGACACGCTCGCCGCCGAGGCGGTCACCATCTCGTTCCTGGTACCGACCCATGCGATGGACCTGATGGCGGCTTACAAAGCGGACCCGGAGCGGTGGGACCTGAAGCTGCGCATCGTGCTCACCGGCACCACCGCCACCCCGGCCGAGACCGTCGCCGACATCATCGAGCGCTGGGGGGCGCGGCCGATGCT
>VBEO01000015.1 GCA_005881825.1 Chloroflexota bacterium
CAGGCTAGCGGGGCGCCGACGCGGGCGCTATCGCAATCGTGCTTCGGGCAATTCGTCGCGGAGATCGCCGAGCGCGTTCGCGTAAGCCCAGACGTCACTCTCCGGGAGCTCCAAACCGTGCGCACCCAGGATCGAGGCGATGTGCGTGCGGTGGTCAGCACCGTGATGCAGCGCCTGCACCAGCATCACCCAGCGACGGGTCGCGGCCCGCTCCCATAACTGCTGCGGTTGGGGGCTGGCCAGTGGATTGGGGATCCAGTCGGCGAGGTCGAGCCCGGCGTCGAGAACCTCGGCCCAAGCGGCGCGGTTGGCGGCGTGAGTGGCTTCGACGGCGTCGAATGAGGGACCGGTCGATTCCCGCAGCGGCCGATCAGGCGGGCGGCCCAGGAGTCCGGCGAGGTAACGCTGGTCGCCGCCCACGATGTGGGCCAGGCAGTACGCGATGCTGCCGGCCGTGCCCGGCGTCGTGAGTTCGAGCTGCCGGCTGCTGAGAGCCCGTGCGGCGTCCAGAACGATCCCGGTCGCCCAAACGTGATGCAGGATCGCGTGGCGGGCGTCGAGCATCACTCGAAGCCGCACGCTAGGCGCGGCCGCCGCCGAGCGTCAAGGGCGACCCCAACTCGGAGAGCAGGATCCTGACAGCGGGCCTAACTCCCCTCCGCGGTTACGCCGGTTACCATCGCCTGGTGTCCGAGCGTGTGCTGCTCGACTCACCGGCGGTGGGCTTGCTCGATGTCCGCTGCGCGTCGCCCGTGTCTGGCCACGGACCTGCGGAATGGCTGCGCGGGCCGCGCCTGGTGCTGCCCCAGCGCGGCGTCTTCATCTGGCGGCAGCGGCAGCACTCTGCGGTCGCGCACGCGGGCATGGCGCTCATTCCGCTCGCCCTCGAGGAGTACACGGTCGCGCACCCGATCGAGGGTGGCGACTGGTGCCTGGTGCTGGTGCTGGGCGACGAACTCGCAGACCGGCTGCAGGCGCGCCTGCGCGTGCATACCTGGGCGCCTGCGCGCGCCTGCGCCGTCGGTTTCCATTCGGCGCTCGCCGTGCGCAGGCTGGCGGCGGCCAGGGGCGATGAACTCGCGGTCGAAGAGGAGGCGCTGGCGACCGCCGGCAGCGTGCTGGCATCGCTCGATGAGCCGGAATGGCGCCCGGCATCGCCCCTGGCCAAAGCCCAGGTGGCCCGCGCCCAGGCGGCGATCGCCGGGACTCCGCAGCATCGCTGGACGCTTCGCGAGTTGGGACAAGACTGCGGGTGCTCCCCCTTTCAGCTGGCTCGCAACTTCCGCCGGCTCACCGGATCCTCGCTGCACGCTTACCTGACACGGCTGCGCCTGGCGATCGCTCTCGGATGCTTAGCGGACGGCTGCGACGACCTGACGCATCTGGCCCTCAGCCTCGGCTTTTCCAGCCACAGTCACTTCACGGCGCGATTCCGGCAACACCTGGGTGCGAGTCCGTCCCAAGTCAGGCTGGACGCGAGATCTGCCCGCGCGAGGGTGCTCCAATCGGAAAACAGTTCCGGCGCCGGGGCTCGGGCACCACCGCGCCCATGCCCTCGACCTCGCGGCCGGTCTTTGTCGTGGAGTTGATGTCGTACTCCACCACCGCGAAGTCCTCGCCGGCATGGACCTTGCGCGCGATCAGCGTGGCCTTGGGCAGGCGGTCCTCGAGCACGTTCACGAAGTCGCGCACGCCGTCACGTCCGAAGAAGACCTGGTCCGGCGGCAGCCGCAGCTGCACCTGGTCGGTGGTGAGCTTGTCGATATAGCTGTGGTCGCGCGCGTTGATTGCCGACACCACCTCGCCCGCCAGGTCGCGCGCCTTGGTCGCAGTCATCTCGCGACCTTCATACCAAAGGAAAAGGGCGCCCCGGCGGGGGCGCCCTTTTTCAACAAGCGTTAGTTGACTTCGCGGTAGTCGGCGTCGACGACCTCGTCCTCGGGCTTCTTCTCAGCCTCCGGCTCGGTCCCGTTGCCGCCGGCGGCGCTGGTGCCGGCGCCCTGGTAGATGTGCTGGCCGACCTTCTGGAGGGCGTCGTTGAACTCGTCCATCGAGCGCCGCAGGGCGCCCGCGTCCGAGCCCTTGGCGGCCTCGCGCATGGCCGTGAGCTTGCTCTCGACCTCCGACTTGACGTCGGCCGGGATCTTGTCGCCGTTCTCCTTGAGGACCTTCTCGGCCTGGTAGCCCATCTGGTCCGCCTGGTTGCGGAGCTCGACCTCGTCGCGCTTGGCGCGGTCCTCAGCCGAGTGCGACTCGGCTTCCTTGACCAGCCGCTCGACCTCGTCCTTGGACAGAGTCGAGGAGGCGGTGATGGTCACCGACTGCTCGCGGCCGGTGCCCTTGTCCTGCGCCTTGACGTTGAGGATCCCGTTGGCATCGATGTCGAACGTGACCTCGATCTGAGGCATGCCCCGCGGCGCGGGAGCGATGCCGTCCAGGTGGAAGCGGCCCAGCGTGCGGTTGTCGCGGGCGAACTCGCGCTCGCCCTGGAGCACGTGGACCTCGACCGACGACTGGTTGTCGGCGGCCGTGCTGAAGACCTGGGAGCGCGAGGTCGGAATCGTGGTGTTGCGCTCCACCAGCTTGGTGTTGACCCCGCCCAGCGTCTCGATGCCCAGCGAAAGCGGCGTGACGTCCAGCAGCAGGACGTCCTTGACCTCGCCCTTGAGCACGCCGGCCTGGATGGCGGCGCCCACGGCCACCACCTCGTCCGGGTTGACGCCCTTGTGCGGCTCCTTGCCGCCCAGCAGCTCCTTGACCAGCTGCTGCACCACCGGCATCCGGGTCGAGCCGCCGACCAGCACCACCTCGTTGATCTGCTGCGGCGTCAGGCTGGCGTCCTTGAGCGCCGCCATGAAAGGAGGCTTGAGGCGCGCCGTGAGGTCGGCGCTCAGCGCCTCGAACTTGGCGCGGGTGAGCGTCACCTCCAGGTGCTTGGGACCGTTCTGGTCGGCCGTGATGAAGGGCAGGTTGACGGTGGTCTCGAGCCGGGACGAAAGCTCGATCTTGGCCCGCTCGGCCGCCTCGGTGAGGCGCTGCAGGGCCTGCGGGTCGGCCTTGCCTTGACCTCGAAGACGCCGTCGCCGACGTCGAGGATGGAGACGTCGTAGGTGCCGCCGCCCAGGTCGAAGACCAGGATCGTCTCGTTGGCCTTCTTGTCGAGCCCGTAGGCCAGCGAGGCGGCGGTCGGCTCGTTGATGATCCGCAGCACGTTGAGCCCGGCGATCTGGCCGGCGTTCTTGGTGGCCTGGCGCTGCGAGTCGTTGAAGTAGGCCGGCACCGTGATCACGGCGTCGGTGACCTTCTCGCCCAGGTACGCCTCTGCGTCCCCCTTGAGCTTCTGCAGGATCATGGCCGAGATCTCTTCGGGCGTGAACTCCTTGCCCGCGTTGGGCACCTCGACCACCACCCGGTCTTCCTTCCCGGACTTGACCTTGTAGGGCACGATCTTGCGCTCCGACTCCACCTCGCCGAACTTGCGGCCCATGAAGCGTTTGATCGAATAAACGGTGTTCTGGGGGTTGACGGCAGCCTGGCGGCGGGCCAGGTTGCCCACCAGCCGCTCGCCGCCCTTGGTGAAGGCGACGACGGACGGGGTCGTCCGCGATCCTTCCGCATTCGGAATCACAACGGGTTCCCCACCCTCCATGACCGCGATCACGGAGTTGGTGGTCCCGAGGTCGATTCCCACTGTCTTAGGCATCTGTTCCTCCGGTTCTGGGGCCTCGGGCCCCGGTTGATTTCTCAGTTGACCATTCCCACGGCCCGGAAGGCTGAAACGGGAGAATCATGGGCAATGGGCCGCAACTTCGAGCTCGACCCGGTCGAGGAGCTGGCCGTCGCCGCGGTCGGCGACCCCGGCCAGCGCAGATTCTTCCTGCTCGCCGGCGGAGCCGGGGAACGGGCCACCCTGGCCTGCGAGAAGTTCCACATCCAGGGCCTGGTCGCGCGCATCCAGCAGCTGCTGGAGACGCAGGGCCTGGGTGCCGCCTTCGACCCCACGCCGGCCCGCAACACGCCCGCGGTCGAGGCCGAGGACTGGACCATCGGGGAGCTCGGCCTCGGCTACCACGAGAGCCGCAAGCTCTTCGTGATCGTGGCCCGCGAGCAGCTCGGCGAAGGCGAGGAGACGGAGGAGGCCGCCACCGCCCGCTTCTGGGCCGGGGCCGACCGGGTG
The DNA here is from genome assembly GCA_005881825.1 of Chloroflexota bacterium. GTDB lineage: Bacteria > Chloroflexota > Dormibacteria > Dormibacterales > Dormibacteraceae > CF-28. Next base: position 4,178 of record VBEO01000015.1, read on the forward strand.
CGCGCCTTTTCCCGGCAGGCGGAGCAGGTGCTCAGCTCCGGGCGGCCGGTCTGCACCTACTGTGGCCTCCCCATCGACCCGGCGGGGCATCCTTGTCCGGCGTCCAATGGATCCCGCCCGATTTTCTGAAGCCGAGTCGCGGCTGCGCGAGCTGCCGGAGATCGAGCTGCTGGGGGTGCTGCGCCGCTCCAGCAACTACACCTTCCTGGCCCGCCTGGGGCCTACGCCGGAGCTCCTGGCCGTATATAAGCCAGCCGCCGGCGAATCCCCACTATGGGACTTCCCGACGGGTACTCTCTACCGCCGCGAAATGGCTTCCTATCTGCTGGCCCGGGAGCTGGGCTGGCCGCGCATCCCACCGACGGTGATCCGCGAGTCTGCGCCCCATGGCGTGGGGGCGCTGCAGCTCTTCATAGAAACGGAGGTGGACCGCCACTACCTGAACTCGCCGGACGTGCCCGAGGCGACCTGGCAAGAGGTGGCTCTGTTCGACGTGCTCGCCAACAATGCCGACCGCAAGGCCGGGCATTGCCTGGCCGACGCCGAGGGCCGGGTGTGGGTGATCGACCACGGCCTCACCTTTCATGTCGAGGACAAGCTGAGGACGGTGATCTGGGACTTCGCCGGACGGACGGCGCCGCGGCGCCTGCGCCAGGACGTGGCGCGGACGCTGGCGGCCCTGGACCCCGGCTGCCCGCTGGGGGACGCGCTGCGCGAGCTGCTGGCGGCGCGCGAGGTGCGCGCCCTGCGCCGGCGCCTGGAGGCCGCCGCCCAGCCGGGCTGGCGCTATCCGGAGCCCGGCTCGGCGTGGTCGGTGCCCTGGCCGCCCGTGTAGCCCTTGTAGTCGAATCGCAGTTACTACGTAGGTAGGATGCCCGCGACTTTGAATCCCCGGCTTCTCTTCCTCCTGCCCGCCGCGTGGCTGCTGACTGTGGCAGCCACATCGTCCTCCCCCAGCCCGACCAACGCGCCGCCTAGCCCCAGGGCCACGCCTACCGCGACTCCCGCGCCCACGCCGACGCCCAGCGTGGGACAGGTCTCGCTGGATCCCACCCTCGGCCCGCCGGGCGGCAAGATCACGGTCTCGGGCAGCTCCTTCCGGCCGGGCGAGCAGGTGAACCTGTTCTGGGACTCGGCAGACAAGGGCCTGGGGTCCGCCACGGCTGACGGCCAGGGCAACTTCAAGGTCGACGTCAGTGCCCAGGGCGGCGACCCGGGAACCAGCCACCTGGTCTGCGCCGACGAGAAGAATCCCGGCCCGCGCTGCGCCAACTTCGTGCTCACCGCGGCAGCCACCCCGACGCCCACGGTCCCGCCAACGCCGCTGCCCACGAGCCAGCCGACCGCGGCGGGCGGAGCAAGCGCCGCCCCTACGGCCGCCCCGGCGCCCGAGTCGCGGCCGGTGAGCGCGGTGTCGGTTCTCCTGGAACCGCCTTTCGTTTTCTTCCCGCTGCTGCTCGTGCTCGCGGCCTTGGGCGGCGCCGGATTCTGGATCTGGAGCGGGACACGCGTGGCCCGGCCGGCGCCCGTGCCGGCGGCCCGTGTGGTGCATCGGAGTCTGAAACCGCCCGGCAGCAACCTCCAAGCCGACCCCCTCCCCCGGCCTGCGGCCGGGACCTCCCCGCCACGCGGGGAGGAGCCTGCGCCGGAACCGCTGCGGCCCCTGGCCGGTGACGATCCGCTCGACATCCCCGAGCCCGGCGATTGACGAGGTAGCGCCGCTCACCCATATTTAGCGGGTCCGTGGCCACCGCTCCCGCCGAAGCGTTGCTCTCGGTCCGGAATGTCAGCATCCGATTCGGCGGCATCGTCGCCCTGGACGATGTCTCCTTCGAGGTGCGGCCGGAGAGCATCGTCGGGCTGATCGGTCCCAACGGGGCTGGCAAGACGACACTCTTCAACTGCGTCACGCGCGTCTATCAGCCCAACGGCGGCGACATCTTGGTCGAAGGCAAGAGCGTGCTCGGCGATCCGCCCCACGTGGTCATCCGCAAGGGCATCGCGCGCACCTTCCAGAACGTTGAGCTGTTCCCGCGCATGACCGCGCTCCAGAACGTGCTCGTCGGCGACCACATCAATATCGGCGGCGTGGGCCGCTGGTACGCCCTCTTCGCGGCGATCGGCATGCCCTTCACCTTCCGGGCCGAGCGCGAGGCAGAACGACGCGCGCGCGAGGCGCTGGAGTTCGCGGGCGTGGCCGACGTCGCCGACAAGCCGGTGGCGGGCCTCCCCTTCGGCACCCTGAAAGCGGTGGAGCTGGCGCGTGCGATCGTCTCCCGGCCCCGCCTCCTGCTCCTGGACGAGCCGGCCGGAGGGCTCAACCACGACGAGGTTCTGTTGCTGGCCGACTTGATCCGCAAGATCCATACCGAGCTGGAAATGACCGTGCTGGTGGTCGAGCACCACATGAGCCTGGTCATGCGGGTGTGCGACCAGGTGGTCTGCCTTGACTTCGGGCGCAAGATCGCCGACGGCACACCGCAGGAGGTGCGCAGCAATCCCGCGGTGATCGAGGCCTACCTGGGACAGGAAGAGAATGGCGCCGCCTGACAGCGCGAGCCGGAACGGGCACGCCCTCCTGGAACTGCGCGACGTGCATGCCAGCTACGGCCCCATCCGGGCGCTGCACGGCATCTCGCTGGCGGTGCCGGCCGGCTCTGTGGTGGCGCTTCTCGGAGCCAACGGCGCCGGCAAGACCACCACACTGCGGGCGGTATCCGGGATGGTCAAGACCCAGGGCAGCGTGCAGTTCGAGGGCCACGAGATCACCAACGGCCGTCCCGAGGACGTGGCGCGCCTGGGCATCGCGCACGTGCCCTCAGGCCGCGGCACCATGACGCAGCTGACCGTCTGGGAGAACCTGCAGATGGGCGCTTACGTGCGCCGCGACCGGGGCGCCATCCGTAGGGACTTCGACCGTGTGACCGGCTACTTCCCCTGGATGCGCGAGCGCCGGCACCAGGTCGCGGTGACGCTCTCCGGGGGCGAGCAGCAGATGCTGGCCATCGGCCGCGCGCTGATGATGCGGCCGCGCCTGCTCCTGCTCGACGAACCTTCGCTGGGTCTGGCGCCGCTGATCGTGCGCCAGATCTTCGAGATCATCGCGACCATCAACCGCGAGGAGCAGTTGTCGACGCTGGTGGTCGAGCAGAACGCCAACCTGGCGCTCAAGATCGCCGCCCGCGCCTATGTCCTGGAGGTCGGAAGGATCGTCCTCGAAGGATCTGCCTCCGAGCTCTCGCGCCATGAGTCGGTCCGCAAGTCGTACCTGGGGATCTGACCGTGCACCTGCTGCTGGCCGCCGGATTCACCTTCACGGGACTCATCCAGCAGGTCGTCTCCGGGGCCGGCGCCGGCGCCGTCTACGCCACGCTTGCCCTGGCGCTGGTGCTCATCTACCGGGCCATGGACGTGGCCAACTTCGCCCAGGGCGAGATGGCGATGTTCTCGACCTACATCGCCTACGCGTTGGTCGGCGGCGACTTCGGGCTGCTGGGCACCAAGCTCGGCTTCAACGGCCTCCACCTGGGCCTGCCCCAGGCCTTCTGGATCGCCTTTGCGATCGCGGTCGTGGCCTCCTTCGGGCTCGGCATCCTGATCGAGCGCGTGCTCATCCGGCCTTTCGAAGGCGCGCCCCTGTTGACGCTGGTGATCGTGACCCTGGGGCTCTTCTCGATCGTCAACGGGCTGGCCGGCTTCAACTGGGGTTACGTCTTCAAGACGTTCTGCTGCCCCTTCCCGCAGAGCGCCGTGAACGCGGGCGGGGTTTCCTTCAACTACACAGATCTCGGGATCATCGCTGTGACTGTGGTGATCCTGGTCGCGATGGCCGTCTTCTTCCGGTATACCAAGCTGGGGCTGGCCATGCGCGCGGCCTCGCTTTATCCGGAGTCGAGCCGCCTGGTCGGCGTGCGCACGAGCTGGATGCTGGCGCTGGGCTGGGGCCTCTCGGCGGCGGTAGGCGCGGTGTCCGGCATCCTGGTCGCGCCGGTCGTCTTCCTGGACCCCAACATGATGCAGTCGGTCCTGCTCTTCGCCTTCGCGGCCGCCGTGCTGGGGGGGATCGAGAGCCCGGTCGGCGCCGTGGTGGGGGCGCTCCTGATCGGCATCCTGCTGGCGCTGGTCGGCACCTACATACCCGGCGGCGAGAACCTGCGCACGCCGTTCGCGCTGCTGATCATCGTGGTGGTGCTGCTGCTGCGCCCGGCCGGCCTGCTCGGCCGGCCTGAGACACGACGCGTATGAGACGCGACTACCTGAACTGGGCGATCGGCGCCGTGGGGCTGGCGCTCCTGCTGGTGATCCCCAACGTCACCGACCAGTTCCAGACCTTCATGTTCGCGCAGGTCGCGGCCTACGCCGTGGCCGTGGTCGGCCTCAACATCCTCACCGGGTACAGCGGCCAGATCTCACTGGGCAACGGCGCTTTCATGGCCATCGGCAGCTACACCACCGCACTGCTCACCGCGCGCGCCGGCTGGCCTTATCTGGTAACGATCCCGGTCGGCGGCCTGCTTGCCGGCCTGGTCGGGCTGCTGGTGGGCATCCCGGCGCTGCGCCTGCGCGGCATCTACCTGGCCCTGGCCACATTCGCGCTCGCGCTGTCGGTGACCCCGGTGCTGAACAACTACGACAAGCTCACGGGCGGCCACCTGGGCGTGGGCTTCAAGGCCGTGACCCCGCCGTTCGACATCCCCCTCAGCAACGAGCAATGGCTGTATTTCCTGGGCTGGATCATCTTTTTTCTGGTCTTCGTGCCCGCCTGGCTGCTTCTGCGAGGCCGTACCGGACGCGCCTGGATGGCGATCCGCGACAGCGAGACGGCAGCCGCCGCCAATGGCGTGGGCCTGGCCTACTACAAGACCCTGGCCTTCGGCATCAGCGCCTTCTACGCCGGGGTTGCGGGGTCACTTCTGGTGATCGACTTCGCCTACGTGAACCCGGACAGCTACAGCCTCAACCTCTCCCTGCAGCTGTTGGTGGCGATGGTGATCGGCGGGCTGGCCAACATCTGGGGCCCGCTCTTCGGCGCCCTGCTCGTGGTCTGGCTGCCCTACATGGCCGAGAAGGCGGTCAACTCCAAGCCCGACCTGGCGTTCGGCGCTTTGCTGATCGTGGTCGTGTTCCTGGCGCCCAACGGCATCGCCGGACTGCTGCGTCGGGGGCTGCTGGTGCTGCGCGGACGCCGCCGCGAAGCCGGGCAGATCACGGGCGCTCTGGAGGCCACACCTGCCGAAGCTGATCAGATCGCTACTTGACCGGCCCCGGCGATTGTTAAATCCTTGTCCTCCACGCTCAATCGAGCGGGGATCACAGTTCAGACGGAGGAGAGTAATGATTGGAACTCGGCGCGTCGCGGCGCTGCTCGCCGCGGGGTCGATGGCATTGCTCGCCTGCGGCTCGCAGCAGGCGAACAACAGCCCCAACAAGACGGACCCTGGGATAACGAGCAACCAGATCCTGCTCGGAGGCATCTTCCCGGCCTCCGGGACAGCGTCGGCCTACTACTCCATTCCGAAAGCCATGACGGCCTACTTCGACTACGTCAACAAGGAAAAGGGTGGGGTCAACGGCAGGCAGATCAAGTTCGACGTTCTCGATGACGCGTACAGCCCGGCCAACACTCCGGCCAAGGCCCGTCAGCTGGCGGAGGAGGACAAAGTCTTCCTCGACTTCGGACAGCTGGGGACGCCAACCAACCTGGCGGTTCGCGACTACTGGAACAGCCAGTCGATCCCGCAGCTCTTCGTGTCCACCGGCTCCGACCACTGGGGCAAGGACTTCGGGCAGTTCCCCTGGACGTTGGGCTGGCAGCTGAACTACGGCTCGGAGGCCCGGATGTACGCCGCGCACATCCTGCAGAACGAGCCCAATGACAAGATCGCCATCCTCTACCAGAACGACGACTACGGGACCGACTATGTAAACGGGCTGAAGGCCGGCCTCGGCGGCAAGGCCGACAGCATGATCGTGGGCACCGCCACCTACAACGCCGGTGACCCGACCAACATGAGCTCGCAGGTGGCCAAGCTCAAGGCCACCGGCGCCGACACCTTCTACGTAGTGACCACCCCGGCGTACGCGGCCAGCGCGGTTGTCAATGCCATCACTTCAGGCTGGAAGCCGAAGCTCTACATGAACGCGGTGGCCAACCCGACCTCGGTTTGGAAGCAGGTCGCCAGCCAGCTCGGCGCCAGCGCCAGCGCCTTCGACGGCATGATCTCAGCCGTCTACCTGAAGGACCCGCTGGACAGCGCCAAGTGGGGCAGCGACGCCGGCGTCAAGCTCTTCAAGGACATCATGACCAAGTACGGTGGCGACCTGGCCTCGCCGGCCTGCGACGCCACCGGCGCCGACGGCTTCTGCGTGTTCGGCATGGCCGTCGCCTACACGATGGTCGACGTGCTCAAGAAGGCGGGCAACAACCTGACCCGCAAGAACGTGATGGACATCGCCGCCAAGGGCCTCAAGGAAACCGATAATCCCTTGACCCTGCCCGGCATCGTCATTCAGACCACGCCCACCGACCACTTCCCGATCGCCCAGGGGCAGCTGGAGAAGTGGAACAAGGACCACTGGGAGCCGTTCGGGGCGATCATCAGCGGTCGCTCGTCCTAGATAGCTTCTTAACCGCGAGGGAGCCCGCTTCGTCGGGCTCCCTCGCTAACGTAGCGGGCGGTTTGGTCGCCCACCTCCGGCCTTACTGGCTGCACCTGTACCTGCTGCTCTACACGCCCCTGGTGCTTTTCGCCGACTCCCGGGTCGCGGCCGGCTGGCAGCAGGCCGGGCTCGGGCTGCTCACTCTCCTGCTGCTCTTCCTCTGCACCCGCCGGATCGCTCCGGCCGCGCGCCGCCAGGTCTGGCTCTGCGTGCTGGTCGCCACCGGCTTCGAGGTGTTGGGCTCGCTGGTGTGGGGCGTTTACCGCTACCGCTGGCACAACCTGCCTCTTTACGTCCCACCGGGGCACGGGCTGGTGTATTTGTTCGGCCTGACGGCGGGCGCTACGCCGATCTTCAAGCGCCACGGGCGGCGCGCCGCCTACGTCGTGCTCGCGGCCTGCGCCGCCTGGGCCGTGGCGGGCTTGACGGTGCTGCCACTTCTGACCCACCGCTGGGACCTGCAGGGCGCCGCCTGTCTGCCCCTGTTTGCCTTCGCCATCCTGCGTTCGCCGCGCTACGCGCTCTTCGCCACCATCTTCCTGGCCACCACCGACCTGGAGCTGGCCGGGACGCTCTTTGGGGATTGGGCCTGGGTGCCGGCCGCCCCTTGGACCCATCTCCCATCCGGAAATCCGCCGTCGGCCATCGCCGGCGGGTACTGCGTGATCGACGGCTCGGTGGCCCTGGTCATGGGCTTGCTCCTGCGGCTGCGAGTGCTGCGGGCCCCGCAGCCGGCCACCGCGGCGCCGGCTGCAGCCGCCGCCTGACGATGTTCACCCACTACGACTTCGTGACGCGCTGGCGGGTCAAGGCCACGTGCGAGGAGGTCTCCGAGATCCTCTCCGACGCCCTCGACCTCAAGCGCTGGTGGCCTGCGGTCTACCTCGACGTCAGCGAGCTGAAGCCCGGCGATCCCGATACTGGCGTCGGACGCGAGATCGCGCTCTACACCAAGGGCTGGCTGCCCTACACGCTGCGCTGGACCTTCACGGTGACCGAGAATCGGCGGCCGCACGGGTTCACGCTGATCCCGCACGGCGACTTCGAGGGCAGCGGCGTCTGGACCTTCACCCAGGACGGCGAGTGGTGCGACATCCGCTACGACTGGCGGATCGAAGCCCGCAAGCCGTTGCTGCGCGTGCTCTCGCCGGTCTTGAAGCCGGTGCTGGCGGCCAACCATCGCTGGGCCATGGCCCGCGGCGAGGAGAGCCTGCGCCTGGAGCTGGAGCGCCGCCACGCCCCCGACGAGGCGGCCCGGGCCCGCGTTCCGGCTCCTCCCCAACCGAGCTTTACACATCGCTGACACGACCACTGAAACGTTTTCGGCGCGCGGCAGTTACAACATGCGCAGGATGCGAGCGCGGGGTATTTCCGTATGGCGGGCGCTGCTCGGACTGATCTGCGCGACGGCTATGGTCGGCGCGACCGGCTTCATGGTCACGCCGGTGCGGGTCTCGGGACGTGTCGTAGATATCTACGGGCAGCCCGTGCCGAACGCCCAGGTCAGCCTGGCGGCCAACATCGGCCCTGACGCCAGCACCCACACGGCAACGGACGGCAGCTTCGCGCTCGCCGGCGGCTACCGGGTCGCGGGGATCCAGGTCGACATCACGGCGCCCGGGTTCTTGCCTCTCCAACAGCACGGCTCCGGCCTGGCCGTCCTGGACCGCGCGCCCATGGTCCACGGGCGCCGCCGACGTCTCCGTGTTCGCAGGGGACCACGACCTGTGGCACAGCCTCGTGGACCTGAGCGCCAACCACACCGAGCAGCTGGCGCCGGTGGCGCCACGCCAGTTCGGCCTGCTTAACCTGACGACCGATCCCCCCGGGGTGGCCCCCAGCCTCGACGGCGTCCCGATCCCGGGCTGTCCGGCGACGCCCTGCGTGGTATCAGTGTCGGTCGGCGACCACGTGGTGGCCGTCGACTCGCCGGTGTACGTCCCCTGGTCCCAGTCGATCAGCCTCGCGCGCAACCAGAAGGCGACCGTCTCCACCAAGCTGCAGCCGAAGCTCGGGGTGCTGGCGGTGAGCGCACCCGCGGCCAACGGCGGGCAGCTCCTGATCGACGGCAACCCGGTCTCGGCCACGGGCTGGACCGGCGAGCTGCAGGTCGGGCATCACACGGTCGCATTCCGCTCCGCCGACACCTGGCCCTGGCTGGCCGGAGTCGACGTGCAATGGCAGCAGCGCACCGACGTCAAGGTCGCGCCCACCTCGGTGGTCCCCGGTGACGAGGGCGCATTCGTGGCTGGGCTGAACGCGTATCTGGGCGGGTTGGGCGGTCGCTACGGTGTGTGGCTCGACGATCTCAGCAGCGGCCGCCAGATCGGCTACCACGCCGGCGACTCCATGGAAGCCGCCAGTGTCATCAAGCTGCCTCTGGCGCTCTACCTCCTCGACCAGGCCGCCCAGAACAAGCTCAAGCTCAGCGACACCATCCAGCTCGAGGACTCGGATTTCATGGGCGGCACGGGCACGCTCTACTACAGCAACGCGCCCGGTGACACCTTGTCCTACCAGGACCTCCTGGGGCTGCTCATCCAGCAGTCTGACAACACCGCCTGGAAGGCGCTGAAGCGCGTGCTGGGCAGCGACAAGGTCGATGCTTACGCTGCCTCCATCGGGGCGCCGGACTGCCACCAGGAGGACGACAACTGCACGCCCCAGGAGGCCGGCCTGATGCTTGCCAAGCTGGCCACCAGCGCCGTCCTCGACGCCGGCGGGCGCCAGATGCTGATCGGCCTGCTCGAGAACACGGCCTTCAACGACCGCATCAACTACTACCTGGGCAACGTCGCGATCGCGCACAAGGTCGGTATGGACGGCGGAGTCATGAACGACGCCGGCATCGTGCTCGGCAGCCACCAGTTCGTGATCTCGATGTTCACCGACAGCGACAACCCCGACCAGGGCGTGCAGGCGATCCGCGACGTCTCCCGCGCGGCCGCCAAGTACTACTCGAGGTAGCCAAGTCTCTCCGTAGGGGCGGGGCTTGCCCCGCCCTTTCGACGCTTAGCCCTTGAAGTCGCTCGGGGGGCCGGGCGGCAGGTACGGCATCGGGTCGACGGGCTGGTTGTTGATCCGCAGCTCGAAGTGCAGGTGCGGCCCGGTCGAGTTGCCCGTGGAGCCCTCGAGGCCGATCGGCTGGCTCTGGGTGACGGCGTCGCCCACCTTGACGAGCGCCCGGTTCAGGTGCCCGTACAGCGTGGTCAGCCCGCCCTGGTGCTCGAGCACCACGTAGTTGCCGTAGCCGTATGGGCCACTGCCGACCAGGATCACGACGCCATCGTCGGCAGCCTGCACGGGGGAGCCTTCAGGCAGGGCCTGGTCGACGCCGGTGTGGAAGTGCGCAAAGCCCCCGTAGGCCGGCTCGAACCAGTACGGCGTCGGCCCAAAGCCCTGCGTGATGGTTGAGCCCGGCATCGGCCATACGAAGCGGAACGTCTTCGAGTGGTTCGCGCTGGTGCCGATGCCGGTCAGCGGGTTCTGGCCTTCGTAGATCTTGACCTGGTCCCAGACCTGCGACATGGCCGCGGCGATGA
>VBEO01000016.1 GCA_005881825.1 Chloroflexota bacterium
CCTGGATCACGTTGAGGTGCCCGAACATGGCGTTCGTGGTGTGGTGGTCGATGTTGACGATGGTGGCGTGGCTGGCGATGTGCTGGACGGCCGCTCCCGACCGCTCCATGTTGCCGGCGTCGAAGAACATCACCAGCCCGGGGTCGACGTCGACCGGCGGACTCTCCACGATCTGGTCGAAGCCGGGCAGCCACTCGTACATCTCGGGCAGCGGGGGCGGGATCAGGATCCAAACCTCCTTGCCCTGGGCGCGCAGCGCCTCGGCGAAGGCCAGGCTGCAGCCCAGCGTGTCGCCGTCGGCGTCCTTGTGGCCGAAGATCAGGACCTGGTCGTTGGCGTCGACCAGCTCCTTGACGCGCGCGTACTGGGTGGCGAGGGTGGGCGTGGCCACGGCCTAGGACTGCTCCTCGGCAGCCGGCGGCAGGATCTCGCGCAGCGTCTTGGCGATGCGCACCGAGTACTCGATCGAAGGATCGAGCTCGAAGCGGACTTCGGGCGAGAACTTGAGGTTCTGAAGCCGGCGGCCGAGGTCGTGCCGGATCAGCCCGCGGGCACTGTTGAGACCGGCCAAGGCGTCCTTCTGCGCCGCCTCGTCGCCGAGCACGCTGACGCGGACACGCGCCGAGCGAAGGTCGGGGGACATGCGGACCTCGGTGATGCTCACGAACCCGATGCGGGGGTCCTTGAGCTCACGCTGGATGATCTGCATGATCTCCTCCCTGACCTGAGCCCCGACCTGAGTGGTTCGGTAGCTGGTCATGAGTTGAACCGCAGGCGCGGGGCTAGATCTCCTCTCTCTCGAGGCGGAAGGTTTCCATCGTCTCCCCGCCCTGGAAGTCCTCGAAGCCCTCCAGGCCGATGCCGCACTCCTGGCCCGCGACCATCTCGCGCACGTCCTCCTTGAAGTGCTTGAGGGAGGCGATCCGGCCCTCCCAGATCTGGGTGCCGTTGCGGTGCAGCTTGGCGTAGCCGCCACGGGACACCTTGCCCTCCACGACCCGCGAGCCGGCGATGATGCCCAGCCGCGGGATCTTGATCGGCATCACCACGTCGACCCTACCTTCCTGGATCTGCCGGTAGGTGGGCTCGCGCAGGCCCTTGGCCGCGCGCTCCACGTCCTCGGTGAGCTTGTAGATGACGTCGTAGTAGCGCACTTCGACCCGCGCCTTCTCGGCCGCCCGCTCGGCGGCTGGGGTCGACTTCAGGTTGAAGCAGACGATGATCGCGTTGGAGACGCTGGCCAGCAGCACGTCGGAGTCGCTGGGGGCGCCGACGCCGGAGCCCACGATCTTGATCTGGACCACGGGGTCCTCGATCTTCTGCAACGCGGCGACCACGGCCTCGAGGGCACCCTGGGCGTCGGCCTTGACCACCAGGTTGAGCTCTTTGACCTCGCCTTCCTGGGCGCGGCGGGCCAGGTCTTCGAGGGTGATGCGGGGGGTCGCCTGCTGGGCGGCCTCGGTGGCGCGCTTCTCCTGCAGCTTGCTGAGCGCGATGCCGCGGGCGGCCTTCTCGGAGCCGACGACCTGGAAGATGTCGCCCGCGACCGGAACCTCGGTGAAGCCGGAGACCACCACCGGGGTGGCCGGCGGCGCCTCGCTTACGGCCTCGCCGCGATCGTCGGCCAGCGCCCGCACGCGGCCCGCGATGTGGCCGCATACGAAGTAGTCGCCAACCCGCAGCGTGCCGTTCTGCACCAGGACCGTGGCCACGGGGCCGCGGCCGCGCTCGAGGTGGGCGTCGACCACGGTGCCCAGCGCGTGGCGGTCGGGGTTGGCCTTGAGCTCCAGGATCTGGCTGGAGAGCACGATCGTCTCCAGCAGGTCGTCCAGCCCCTGGCCGGTCTTGGCGGAGACGTGGACGCATTCGAAATCCCCGCCGTAATGGCGGGTGACGATCTCGTTCTCGGCCAGCTCGGCGTGGACGCGGTCGACGTTGGCGTTGTCCTTGTCGATCTTGTTGATGCCCACGACGATCGGCACCTTGGCGGCTCGGGCGTGGTGGATCGCCTCCACCGTCTGGGGCATCACGCCGTCGTCGGCGGCCACCACCAGGACCGCAACGTCGGTCACGCTGGCGCCGCGGGCGCGCATCGCCGTGAAGGCCTCATGGCCCGGGGTGTCGATGAAGACGACCGGCTCGCCGTCGGAGGTCTCGATCTTGTAGGCGCCGATGCGCTGGGTGATGCCGCCGGCTTCGCCCGCAGCCACCCGGGTCTTGCGTATGGCGTCCAGGATCGACGTCTTGCCATGGTCGACGTGGCCCAGGACGGTGACGATGGGCGGGCGGCCCTTGAGCTTGGCCTTGTCCTCGTTGGCCATGCTGAAGAGCTCTTCGCGGGTGGTGGCGATCACGTTCTCGCCCTCGGCCTCCGTTGACACCAGGTCCTCGGAGGCCACCGGCTCGACGGTGAAGCCGAACTCGTCGGCCACGATCTCGGCGGTGCCGAAGTCGATGACCTGGTTGATGTTGGCCATCACGCCGTTGGAGATCAGCTTCTTGATGACGTCGACGGCGTTGACGCCCAGCTTCTCGGCCAGGTCTTTGACCGAGACGTTGGGGGGCAGCGCGACCTTGCGCTCACCGTTGGGAGCGACCTTGACAGCCACTCCGCCACGCGCGCCGAACTGACCGCGCGCGGCCTCGATGGCCCTCGGCGACAGCGGTGACGCCGGGTTTCTCGAGAGCAGGCGGTTCTGCTGCAGGAAGTTCTGCAGCTCCTTGGCGTTGACGTCCAGCTCGCGGGCGAGCTCGTGTACTTTCATCTGGGCCCGAACGAATGATTCTACCCAGGCTGGGTTGAGCTAACCGTTCTGCGGAACCGGCGTAGGGGCGAGGCTTGCCTCGCCCGTCGCTCGAGTGCGGGAGGGGCAAGCCCCTCCCCTACGGCGTGAGGTCGACCCAGACAGAATCGGGGACCTGGGCCTTCAGTGCTCGGTTGAGGCCGCCCTTCTTGCGAGCCTCTTCGATGCATTCGGGCCGCCGGTGCAGGTAGGCGCCGCGGCCCGGAGCCCGGCCGGTGGGATCGACAGCGACCGCCTCGCCGCTGCGCACCAGCCGGATCAGCTCGTCCTTGCTGCCCTCCTGGCGGCAGGCGACGCAGGTGCGCCGCGGCTCATGGCGACGCTTCGGCATGGATGTCGACCCGCCAACCCGTCAGCTTGGCCGCCAGCCGCGCGTTCTGGCCGTCGCGCCCGATGGCCAGCGAGAGGTGGTCCTTGGGCACCAGCACGCGCGCGGTGCGGGTGTCGGGGTCGAGCTCGACCCCGCTGACCGGCGCCGGACCCAGGGCCGCGGCCACGAAGCGTTCGGGTTCCTCGCTCCAGGCCACGATGTCGACGTGCTCGCCGGGCAGGTCTTCCAGCAGCGAGCGGTGGCGCACTCCCTTCGGGCCCACGCAGGCACCGACCGGGTCGACCCCGGAATCGTTGCTGGCCACCGCCACTTTCGTGCGCAGCCCGGCCTCGCGGGCGATGGCCTTGATCTCCACCAGCCCTGCCCCGACCTCGGGCACCTCCGCCTCCAGCATCCGCTGCAGGAACAGCCGGTGGGCGCGCGAGATCCGCACCACCGGGGTGCGCTGGCCCGCCGGCTGGCGACCTTCCAGGATCACGAACGAGATCGGGCGACCGGGCACCGGCGTCTCAGCCGGCATCTGGTCCTCGACGCCCATCACGCCCTCGATGTGGCCGAGGTCGACGTGGACCGCGCCCTGCTGGTCGATGCGGTCGACCAACCCGCTGGCCAGCTCGCCGTAGCGCTGGGAGAAGGCCTGCTGGGCCTGCTGGCGCTCGATCCCCCGCAGCAGCCCCAGCACCGCCTTGCGGGCGGTATAGGCCGCGCTGCGCCGAAAGTCGTCGACGGGCAGCTCGGTCACGGTCTGGCTCCCGTCCTCGGCCGTCCGGGTGGCGGTCATGACGAGGCCGCCCTGCTCGGGGTCGAGGCGAGCCTGCACGAAACCCTCGCTGCCGAACTGCCGCTTGTAGGCCAGGGCCAGCGCCTGCTCGACGGTGCGCACCAGCTGGTCCATCGGGACCCCCACCTCCTGGTTAAGCTGCCGCAGCGCCGCCCGGAGGTCGACCGGAGCGTCGGTGCTCACAGCGAGACGGTGAGGCGCGCGGCCTGGATGTCGGCCCAGGGAATGTGGTGCACGTCGGCGCGCTTGCCCTGTACCGCCACGCCGGCGTCGTCGACGGCCACCAGCTCACCCTCTAGCACCGCTTCCGAATCACCGACCCGGTAGCGCACGTTGACCTTCTTGCCCACGAAGCGGTCGTAGTCGGCGCGGGTCCTCAGCGGCCGCTCGGCTCCAGGCGAGGAGACCTCCAGCTCATAGCGGCCGCCGGTGATGAGGTCGGCCTGGTCGAGCAGCGGGCCCGCCACCTTGCTGACCCGTTCGCAGTCGCCGACGGTCACGCCCTCGGGCCGATCGATGGCGATGCGCAGGGTGCGGCCCGAGCTGCCCGCCTGCTCCACCGCGTAGAGGTCGTAGCCCATGTGCGCGAGCGTGGGCTCGAGCAGCTCGCGGATGGTCTGTATGGGCCAGGTCGGCATGTGAACGGTTCCGGTTTATGAGCCTACCGGCTGACTCCCGCCAGTCGTCTCCAGACGACGAGGATGGGGGTGGCGTTGAAGACCGAGCTGTAGGTGCCGGAGACGATGCCGACCAAGAGCGCCAGCACGAAGCCCTTCAGCGTGTCCCCGCCCGCCACCAGCAGCGCCACCAGCACCAGGACCACGGTGAAGCTGGTGATGATCGACCGGGCGGCCGTCTGCATGATCGACAGGTTGGCCACCTGCTCGAAGGTCAGCGAGCGGGCCACGATCATGTTTTCCCGGATCCGGTCGAAGACCACGATCGTGTCGTGGACGGAGAAGCCGACCACGGTCAGGACGGCGGTCATGAACAGGGTGTCGATCTCGCCGATGCGCAGGCCCAGCACCTTGCCCAGGATCGAGAAGATCCCGCCCAGCACGGCCACGTCGTGGAGGAGCGCCAGCAGCGCCGAGCCGCCGAACTGGATGCCCGAGCGCCAGCCGCCCTGCACCCGGCGGAAGCGGAAGGTCAGGTAGGCCAGGATCAGGAGTGAGGCCGCCAGGATGGCGATGAAGGCCCGAACCACGGTCTCGCCGGCGACGGTGCCGCCGACGGTCTCGGTGTTCAGGTTGTTGACGCTGGTCCCCAGCTTCTGTCCCAGGGCGTCCCGGAAGGCCTGCTGGTGCTGCGGATCGGCGTAGCCGGTGCGCACCACGAAGCTGCCGTTGGTCCCCGCCTGGACCGTCCCCACGGTCCCGGTGGCCGCCAGCGCGCTCTCCACCTGGGCCTGGCTGACCGTGGTGCCGAACTGGAGGTCGAACTCGGTGCCGCCCGCGAAGTCGATGCCGAGCAGGAAGCCCCGAAAGATCATCGAGATGATCCCGGGCAGGATGATCAGCAGCGAGAGCGCGAAGAACCAGTTACGGCGGCCGACCAGGTCGAGCCGGCGCACACGCCGGGTGACGCCCGCGGTGTCGGCGGTTTCCTCGGTGACCGCCCCGGTCGGGCGGTCTACGGCCTCAGCCACGGCCGACGCCGAGAGCACCCTGTCGGCGGGCCCAGCCGGAGGTGAGCACGATCGCCAGCAGGTTGTGGGTCACGATGATGCTGCTGATCAGGGAAATCGCGACGCCTATCGCCAGCGTGAAGGCGAAGCCCTTCACCGGCCCACTTGTGCTGACTAGGTAGAGGATGCTGCTGGTCAGCAGCGTCGAGATGTTGGAGTCGCGGATCGCCGGCCAGGCCCGGCGCACTGCGGCGTCGACGGCGGCGCCGATGGTGCGTCCGGCGCGCATCTCCTCTTTGAAGCGTTCGAAGATCAGTACGTTGGCGTCGACGGCCATGCCCACGCTGAGGATGAAGGCCGCCATCCCGGCCAGGGTCAGCGTGACCGGCACAACCTTGAAAAGGGCGAGGACCACCCCCGCATAGAAGATCAGCGCCACGCTGGCCAGGAAGCCGGGCAGGCGGTAGTAGGCGACCATGAAGAGCACCACCACGGCCAGGCCGATGAGGCCGGCGGCGAAGGACTTCTTGATCGAGTCGGCGCCCAGGCTGGCGCTGACGTCGGTGCTGGTGAGGATGTTGATCGAGGCCGGAAGTGCGCCCGAGCTGAGCAGCGTGGCCAGGTCCTTGGCGCTCGACTGGCTGAAGTTGCCCGAGATAACGGCGGTGCCGCTGGGGATCGGGTCGATGATCGTGGGGTTGGTGACCAGCTTGCCGCCCTGGTCGATCGTCTTGGTGATGTTGGCGGCGTAGCCGGGGTCGTCCCAGTGCGCGATGTCGTCCTGGTTGAGGTCAAGCCACTCGGCGATGTGGCGTTTGGGGCAGTCCGTGCCGCTGCCGGGGCAGGCGTTGACGGCCTCCTGCGTCATCTTCCCGAAAAGGTCGGTGCCCTGGGAGTTGAAGGTCACCTGCACCGTCCAGGCCACCCCGTTGGTGTCGAGCTGGGCCTGGGCGCCGGTGATCATGTCGCCGCTGAGGGTGCTGATCGCCGGCTTGTAGCCGGCCGTCACCCCCTCGGGCCCGTCGAATGTGCTCTTGGGGTCTTCGGTCCAGGTCGTGGTCACCAGGCGCGCCGTGCGCCCGATCACCTCCTGTGCCTTGCTGGCCGGCACACCCGCCAGCTCGACCACGATGCGGTCGCTGCCCAGGGGCGCCACCAGCGGCTCGTTGACGCCCAGGTTGTTGATCCGGCGGTTGATGATCGCGATCTCCTCGGCCTGGACGTCGGCGAGGTTGCGCCCGGCCGGCGGGTCCTTGAGCTGCAGCTCCATGTGGGTGCCGCCCTGGATGTCGAGACCCTTGTGGATGTAGAGCTGCCAATCGCCGAAGTGCGGGGGCATATCCGCGACGTAACCCGTGAGCGGGTAGTGGTTGGCGATCCGGTACCAGTAGCCGGCGCCGTCCACGAAAACACTGAAGATCAGGAGGGCGGCGACCAGGATCCGGACCGGCCAGCTGAGTACTAGTTGCAAGCCTCGGGGAAGTTTAGCGAGCGCGTAGGAGCAGGTTCAGAAGCACAGTCAGCAGCACCGACAGGATCAAGCTGGTGGCCAGCGGCGCGTAGAAGGTGATGCCGCCGCGGCGGATTGTGAGGTCGCCCGGGAGGTGGAAGCGGCCGAACAGCATCAGGGCGCCACCGACCAGCACCATCAGCAGGCCCACCGTCAGCACCAGCCGTCCGACGTCGCTCATCCGACCCTTTCGACCAGCCGCGCCGGCGCGATTGTGCGCCAGGCATTCTCCACCACGTCGGTGATCTCGTCCTCGGTGGCGCGGTCGAGGTTGAGGCCGATCCAGCCCCGATAGCCCACGTAGGGCGGTACGAAGAAGAGCTCCGGCTCGGCGGCGACCAGCATCTCTTGAGCGCCGGCGGGCGCCGCCGCCCAGAGCGCGTGCCAGCCGTCGTCGTGGTGGTTGTTCCAGTAGTGCAAGAACTGCTTCTTGCGCACGAAGAAGGCCGGTGAGCCGTGGCTCAACCGCTCCTCCGCCTCGGGCTGGGCGAGCGCGATCCGGCGCACTGTGCGCAGGGCGGCGGCGGGCTTCAATCGGGGTCCCCGCAAAATCGCAGATTTTGTGGGGTGATCACAGCAGACTCTGCTGCTCAGACAGCTCCCGCGGCGGAGGCGTCAGGCCGAGGTGCCTGTAGGCGAGGTCGGTGGCCACCCGGCCGCGCGCCGTACGGGCCAGGAAGCCGACCTGGATCAGGTAGGGCTCGTGCACGTCCTCGATCGTCTCCCGCTCCTCGGACAGCGAGGTGGCTATGGTGTCGAGCCCGACCGGTCCTCCGGCGAACTTGGTGATCATCGTCTCCAATAGACGGCGGTCGAGCGGTTCGAGGCCCAGCTCGTCGACGTCCAGCATCTTCAGGGCGGCGCGGGTCACCTCAAGCGTCGCCTGGCCGTCGGCGCGGACCTGGGCGTAGTCGCGCACCCGGCGCAGGAGACGATTGGCGACCCGCGGAGTGCCGCGTGAGCGGGAGGCCAGCTCGGCGGCGGCCTCGACGCCCAGCTCCAGCTCCAGGATCCGGGCCGAGCGGCGCACGATCCGCTCGAGGTCGGCCACGGTGTAGAAGTCGAGCCGGTAGGTGGCGCCGAAACGGTCCCGCATGGGGGCTGAGAGCAGGCCCTGCCGTGTGGTGGCCCCGACGCAAGTGAAGCGCGGGAGCTGCAGGTTGAGCGTGGTCGCCCCCGCCCCCTTCCCCACCACGTGGTCGAACCTGAAGTCCTCCAGCGCCGGATAGAGCGACTCCTCGACGATCTTGTTCAGACGGTGGATCTCGTCGATGAAGAAGACGTCGCGCTCGCCCAGGTTGAGCAGCATCGAGGCCAGCGCCCCGGCATGGTCGATGGCGGGACCGCTGGTGGTCCGGATGGCGACCCCGAGCTCGTTGGCCACGATGTTGGCGAGCGTGGTCTTGCCCAGCCCCGGAGGCCCGCTGAAGAGGATGTGGTCGACGGCTTCGCCGCGCCGGCGGGCAGCCTCCAGGAGGATGGAGAGGTTCTCCTTGACCTGGTCCTGCCCCACGTAGTCGGCCAGGGTGCGGGGGCGGAGCGTGAGGTCGAGCTGCTCGTCCTCGGGCAGCTCGTGGGGATCGACCACCACGCTCACCTCCCCATGGCCCGCAGCGCTGCGGCCAGCGCCTCCTGCGCGCTCGGCTGCGCGGCCCAGTCGACCGCGTCCACGCCAACCTTGGCCTGCTGCGCGCTGTAGCCCAACCCGCGCAGCGCCTGCTCGACCTGCTTGGGGACGGCTCCGTCACCGGCCGCCGCTGCGGCCCGCGGCAGCGCCAGTAGCGCCGACTCCGCCTCCAGCTTGGGCCGGAGGTCGATGATCACCTTCTGCGCGGTGCGCGGGCCGACGCCGGTGGCGCGCCGGATGGGTGCCACGTCCTCGGCCAGGATCGCACGCTTGAGGACGTCGAGGGAGGCCGCGCCCAGGATCGACAGTCCGACCTTCGGTCCCACGCCGTCGACCTGGATCAGCATCTCGAACATCTCGAGCTCCTCGGGCGAGGCGAAGCCGAAGAGCGCGAGCTGGTCCTCGCGAACGTGCGTGTGAATGTGGAGCTCGACCGTCGAACCCACCGGGCCCACCTCCTGGCGGACCCCGGCGGGAACGCTCACCAGATAGCCGACTCCGCCTGTTTCCACCAGCACCTGGTCGGTTCCGACCCGGCGCACGGTGCCCCGCAGATAACCGATCAATTTGGGGGGACTCCCCCCTTGGGCGGGCCGGGCAAAGCCCTTCCTCCCGCCCACCCCCCTGCGTCGCCGGCCGCCAGCCGCATGCGCCGCGAGCGCGCGTGGCAGACCGCGATCGCGATCGCATCGACCGCGTGGTCGTCGACTTTGCCCGCCCCGCCGACCTGGAGCGCCAGCATGCGCGCCATCTGCTCCTTGGAAGCGGCCCCGTACCCGGTCAGCACCGACTTGACCAGCGCGGGCTTGTGAGCGTGCAGGACGCCCTCCAGCGCGCTCACGATCGCGGACAGGCGCGGACCGTCGGGACCGGGCGGGGTGCGGATGGTGCCGCAGGCGAGGACCTTTTGAGAGGGATCGAGAAGCCCCCAGCCGGTGCTGGCGAGGCCGGGGTCGATGCCGAGGAAGAGCTGCTCTATCTAGACCTGTGCTGAAACTCTTTCAAGTACGTCGGCTGGGATGTCGAAGTTGGCATAGACCTGCTGGACGTCGTCATCTTCCTCCAGGTGCTCCAGCAAGCGGAGCACGGAGGCCACCTTGTCCTCGTCGACGGGGACGGTCTGCTTAGGGTGCATGGTGATCTCGGCGTTTTCGACCCTGACGCCGAGCTTCTCCACCGCGTTCTTGACCGCCTCGAGGTCGCCCGGCTGGGTGGTGATCTCGACCGAGCCCTTCTCGACCTGGATGTCTTCGGCGCCGGCCTCGATGGCGGCCAGCCCGATCTCGTCGGCGTCCTTGCCGTTGGGATCGACCTCGATGATGCCCTTGCGGTCGAACATCCACGCCACCGCGTTGGACTCGGCCAGGTTGCCGCCGTACTTACCGAAGATGTGCTTGAGCGAGGCGGAGGTGCGGTTGCGGTTGTCCGTCATGGCGTCGACGAGGATCGCCACCCCCGCCGGGCCGTAGCCCTCGTAGCGCAGCTCCTCCAGCGACTCGCCTTTGCCCGCGCCGGTGCCGCGGTCGATGGCGGCCTGGATCTTGTCGGCCGGCATGTTGGCCTCACGCGCTTTCTGGACCGCAAGGCGCAGCCGGAAGTTGCCGTCGACGTCGCCGCCGCCCTCTTTGGCCGCGATCGTCACCTCTCGGCTGGCGCGCGTGAAGGCCTGGCCGCGCTTGGCGTCGACGATCGCCTTCTTGTGCTTGATGCCGGCCCACTTGCTATGGCCTGACATCAGTACTCACCTCCGAACATGCATTCGCGATTTTAACTGACGCGAACGCGCACGAACCGATGCCGGCCAACCCTTAACACCTGGCCGTCGGAGACCTCGAAATCCGCCCCCACCTTCTCTCCTTCGACGCGCACGCCGCCCTGTTCGACCAATCTCCGAGCCACCCCGCGCGAACGCTCCAGGCCCGTCTCCACCAGTACCGAAACGATGTCGCGCGCGCCGTTGACCGTGACCTCTTCGACCTCTGTCGGCGTCTCGCGGCGCCGGAACTTGCGGTCGAAGTCATCCTCGGCGGCCGCCGCCGCTTCGGGACCGTGCAGGCGCTCGACCAGGCGCCGCGCCAGAGCGGCCTTGGCGTCGCGCGGACCCATGGCCAGCACCCCGCCTACCTCGGCCGCGCTCAAGCCGGCGACCAACCGAAGGTAGCGCTCGGTGAGTGCATCCGGGATCGACATCGCCTTGCCGTAGATCTGCTCGGGCGCCTCGTCGACGCCGATGTAGTTGCCCAGTGATTTGGACATCTTCTGCACGCCGTCCAGGCCTTCCAGGAGAGGGAACACGGCGATGTCCTGCGGCTCCTGGCCGTACGCACGCTGGACCTCGCGGCCGAAGAGCAGGTTGAAGAGCTGATCGGTCCCGCCCACCTCGAGGTCGGCGTGCGTGGCCACGGAGTCGTAAGCCTGGCTGAACGGGTACAGGACCTCGTGTGCGCCGATCGGCTCGCCGTCGCGAAGCCGATTGGCGAAGTCTTCCCGCTGCAGCACCTGCTGCAGGGTTGCGCTCGCCAGCAGCCGCAACACGTCGGCGGCGGTCATCTCGGCCAGCCATTCGGCGTTGCCGTGCACCTCCGTGCGGTCGGGGTCGAGAACCTTGTAGATCTGCTCGAAGTAGGTGCGCGCGTTCGCGTCCACCTGCTCGCGGCTGAGCATCGGCCGCGTCTCCGAGCGGCCGCTGGGGTCGCCGATCATGGCGGTGTAGTCGCCGATGATGATGACCGCCGTGTGGCCGTCGTCCTGAAAGGCCCGCATCATGTGGAGCACCACCAGGTGGCCGACGTGGATGTCGGGAGCCGTGGGATCGAGCCCCAGCTTCACGCGCAGCTTGTCGCCGCGCGCCAGGCGCTCCCTCAGGTGGTCGGCAACTTCGATGCGCGCGGCCCGGGCGCACACCACGTCCCACAGCGACTGATTCACCAGCCGCCCAGGTTATCCGCTCCCCTGGCCGGTCCCTTCGAGGTTGAAATAGGCCTTGGGATCGCGGGGCAGGAACGAGTTGAGCAGCGGCAGCACGGTGGCGGCCGTCGACTTGGCCAGCGGATAGGCGAACGCGGAGTTGACGACCGCATTCCGGACGTCGGTCTGGAGCGTATCCGGCTGGCGGGCGGTCGGCTGACCGAAGCCGGCCAGCATGTAGACGACCGCCGTGTTCAGGACCACGAAGGTCACCACGCCCAGGATCAGGCCGACGCCGCGGTTGAGCGCGACCACGGCGATCTGCAGCTGGTCGTGGACCGCGGTCGCGGCCCCCTCCAGCACCAGCAGGATCAGGAGAAAAAAGAAGCCCCAGGAAAGCAGCCGCGTATCAGGTATCGCCATGCCCGGCTGCGACTGGCTGATGATGCCGGCGCCCTGCTGGCCCAGGTTGGTGGCCGTCCAGAGCGCGATCAGCAAGATGATCAGGCCGAGCGCCCGGCGCACGGTGCCCGTGTACCAGCCCAGGGCCAGGTAGATCACCAGGAAGAACACTGCGCCGAGATCTAAAAGACTCAGGCCCGGAACCTCGCGGCGTGCCTTTGCTCGAGCGCGGAGCGGATCTCCGCCATCACGCCGTCCACTTCTGAGTCCGTCAGGGTGCGCTCGGGACTGCGGAAAGTCAACGAGAGCGTGACGCTCTTCATGCCGCCGGGTACCTGGGAGCCGCGGTACTCATCGATGGCGCCGGTCCGCTCCAGGAGCGTTCCACCGGCGTCCGCGACCGTGCTCAAGAGGCCGGCTGCCTCGACCTCGGCCGCCACCACCACGTTCAGGTCCCGGTCAACGGCCGGGAACCGGGGCAGCTCGGTCGCGGAACGCGGCAGGCGAGCCGCCAGCAGCGCGTCCAGGTCGAGTTCGCAGCCCGTGTAGCGGCCGGGCAGGTCGAACTCGCGGAGTACCGAGGGGTGCAGCTCTCCGAGCCGGCCGACCACCTGGCCGGCCACGTTGACCTGCGCCGTCCGACCGGGATGGAAGAGCGTGCCCCTGCCCCGGCGGTACTCCGCCGGCGGCGCGCCCAGGTCGTGCAGGGCCCGGTCGACCACCGACTTCAGGCCCAGGAAGCCGTGGTTGCCGACCGCCGCCAGCTGCCAGGGCTCCTGTGGAAGCGGATTGCCGTCCGGCTCGGGGCGCGCCAGGAAAGTCCGGGCCGTCTCGAACACCGCCACCTCGCCGCGGCCGCGGTTGCGGTTGAGCTCGAGGACCTGCAGCAGCGAGGGCACGAGGCTGGTCCGCAGGGTGTCGGCCTCTTCGCTGACCGGGTTGAAAAGGGGCAGCGACCCCTCACTCAGGCCCAATCGCTGCTGACGTCGACCCGACACCAGGGCCGGGGTCACCGCCTCGGTGAAGCCGGCGGCCGCGAACGCCCGGCGGAGAGCGTCGATCTCGGCATCGGCCGAACGCTGGAAGGGCCGGATGGTGCTCTGCCGGCGACCGGGCAGCGTGGCCGGGACGCGGTCGTAGCCGAAGATGCGGCCCACCTCCTCGACCACGTCCTCAGGGATCGCCACGTCCAGCCGGAAGACGGGCGGCAGCACGTCCCAGGAGCCGTCCTGGCCGTCGACGCGAACGCCGAAGTCGAGGTGACGCAGGATGGCCTCAGCCTCCTCCAGAGGCACGTGGACACCGAGCAGCGCATCCACCTTGTCCGGCCACACGCGAACTCGCACCGGGTCCTGCGGCCGCGGGTACACGTCTGGCCAGCCGCGATGCACGGCGCCGCCCGCGATCTCGGCCAGGAGCTGCGCCGCCCGCCGGGCGCCGGCCAGCGCCAGCTCGGGCGAGAGCGTCTTTTCGAAGCGACCGGAAGCCTCGGTGCGCAGGCGCAGGGCGCGCGAGGTGGCGCGAACGTTGACGCCGTCGAAGGTCGCCGCCTCCAGCACCACGTTGCGTGTCTCCGAGGTGACGGCGCTCTCCTGGCCGCCGATCACGCCCGCCAGCGCCACCGCGTTTGCCTCGTCGGCGATCACCAGCATCTGGGGCTTGAGCGCGCGGGTGACACCGTCCAGGCAAAGTAGTGCCTCGCCTTCACGGGCACGCCGCACGACGATCTGATCGCCGCCGATGCGCGCCGCGTCAAAAGCATGCAGCGGCTGGCCGTACTCGAGCATCACGTACTGCGTGATGTCCACCACGTTGTTGATCGGACGCACGCCGGCGGCGCGCAGGCGTCGCTGGATCCAGCGCGGCGATGGTCCGATCGTGACGTCGGTGACAACAGCCGCCACGTAGCGTCGGCAGAGCGCCGGATCGTCGATGCGCACCTGCAGCATGTCGGTCGCGAGCGGCTCGGCTTCGCCCTGAAAACGCGGCATGAAGTCATGACGCAGCGCGCGGCCGTCGGCAGCCGTCAGCTCCCGCGCCAAGCCCAAGTGGCTCAGACAGTCGGGCCGATTGGGGGTGACCTCGACTTCGAAGACAGCCTCGGTCGGGATCAGTGTCGAGAGCGGACGGCCGGGCTCACCCTCGTCCAGCAACATGATCGCGGGCTCTGGGTCCTCGCCCAGCAGCAGCTCCTCGCGCGAGCAGAGCATGCCCTGGCCGGCCAGTCCCGCGATCATGGCGTCGCGCACCTCCTTGCCGTTGGGCACCGTGACGCCGGGCAGCGCGACCGGCACCAGGCTGCCGGGCACCGCGTTGGGCGCGCCGGCGATGATCTGGCGCTGCCCGACCTCCGATCCCAGGTCGACCTCGTGCACCCACAGCGGGGTGCGCGACTGCGGGTGTGGCTGCTGGCTGAGGACCCGCCCGATCAGAATCTGAGAGAGGTCAACACGCTCGATGGCGTCGACCGTGAAGCCCGCCATGGTGAGCAGGTCCCCTGCGCGCTCGGGCGCCATCTCGCCGGCGTCGGCGAGCTCGGCCAGCCACTCGAAGGAGACGCGCACGGCTAGAACGTCTCCAGGAAGCGCACGTCGTTTTCGTAGAAGTAGCGGATGTCGGGCACGTTGTATTTGAGCGCTGCCATGCGCTCGATCCCGAACCCCCAGGCGTAGCCGCTGTAGCGCTCGGGGTCGATGCCGCCGTTGCGCAGCACGGTCGGATGCACCATCCCGCAGCCGCCGATCTCCAGCCAGCCGTCACCGCCGCAGAAGCGGCAGCCGGCGCCTCCGCAGATGCCGCAGGACGAGTCGAACTCGAAGCTGGGCTCGGTGTAGGAGAAGTTGTGCGGCCGCATGCGGATGCGGCGCTCGGGCCCGAACAGCGACTGGCACATGTAGGTGAGCGTTCCCTTCAGGTCGCCGACGGTGAGCCCCTCGTCGACGGCCAGACCCTCGAGCTGCATGAAGGTCGGATTGTGCGAGGGGTCGCTGGCGTCGCGCCGGTATACGCGGCCGGGGACGATCACGTAGATCGGCGGCTGCTTGAGCCGCTCCATCGCGCGGATCTGCATCGGCGACGTATGCGTGCGCAGGACCAGGTTCTCGGACTCGTCGAGGAAGAACGTGTCCTGCATGTCTGAGCACGTGTAGGCGGCCGGTCTTCAGCGGCGGCGCCGGGAAGGTGACGTCGATCGCCTCCAGCTCGGCCAGGTCGTCCAGGCGGCGTCGCTCGAGCGCCTCGGCGCGCGCGCCTAGCGCGACCTCGATGCGGTTCTTGGCGTCGTTGCCGGCCTTGCCGGCGGCCGGCCGCTGCTCCTTGGGCAAGGAGCCGATCTGCTCCAGGAGTGCGCTCAAACGGCCGCTCCCGCGGCCCAGGTAGTCGAGCCGGATGCGCTCCAGCGCGTCCAGATCGGGCGCCTCCCGGATCTCGGCCAGCGCGGCCTCGGCCAGGCTGTTGGCTTCGATCACGCCAGCCTCCTGCGCAGCTCGAAGAGCAGCACGGCCGCCGCCGCGGCCACGTTTAGTGACTCCACGCCGCCCGCGATCGGGATCGTCACCTTCCGCGTCACCGGCACCCGCAGTCCGTGCGCCTCGGCGCCCAACACCAGCGCTTGCGCACGCTCGACCGGCGCGCCGGCCAGCGGCTCGCCAGACTCGGCGACCGCGCCCCACACCTCGAGGCCGGTCAGGTCGTCCGCCGACCCACCGGCGACCAGGATCCGGAAGACGTTGCCGGCCGAGGCGCGCACCGCCTTGGGCCCGAAAGGATCGGCTGTGCCTTCGAGCACCGCCAGCGCCGGCGCGCCGGCGGCGGCCGCGGTGCGGGCGATCGCGCCCACGTTGCCCGGATCCTGCACGCCATCCAGCACCAGCAGTGGCCAGCCGCTCGCCTGGGCGGCGGCCAGTGCCTCGGCGAAGCCGGCCGGCGTGCGGTGGCCGATCGCCATCACGCCCTGGGGGGTGACGGTGTCGCTCACGCTCTTGAACACGCGCTCGCTGAGCACAACGGTGCGCCGGGCATCGACGCCGACGTCCTCCACGCCCTCGCGCAGAGCGAGCACCTCCAGCTCGAGGCCAGCCGCCGCCGCCTCACGGACCACGCGCGGACCTTCGAGCAAGACCTCGCCCGGTTCGCGACGCTGGCCCAACCGCCGTAAGCGGCGGGCGACCTCGTTGTCCGGGCTGGTTATGACGGCTGGACTACTGGAGGCTGTTTTTCGCAACCTCCACCAGCCGGGCAAAGGAACCGCTGTCGCGCACGGCCAGGTCGGCGAGCACTTTGCGGTCGATCTCAACCCCGGCCTGGCGAAGGCCGTACATGAGCTTGTTGTAGGGCAGCCCCGACTGCCGTGATGCGGCATTGATGCGCGCGATCCAGAGCGCCCGCAGCTCGCGCTTGCGTCGGCGACGGTCGCGATAGGCGTAGGCCAGAGCATGCAGCACCGCCTCGTTGGCGGGCTTGAACAGGAGCTTGTGCGAAAGGCGGAAGCCCTTGGCGCGGGCCAGGACCGACTTATGGCGGCGGCGGGCGGTGACGCCCCTCTTGACCCTCGCCATCTTCTAAATCCCCAATGACCGGCGGACTTCTTTGGCGTCGGCGCGGTCAACCCCGGTTGCGGATCGGAAGGCGCGCTTGCGCACCGCCGACTTCTTCTCCAGCAGGTGGCTCTTCCAGGCGTGCGCCCGGACCAGCTTGCCGTTGCGCGTGACGCGGATCCGCTTGGCCATCCCCTTGCGGGTCTTGAGCTTAGGCATCGGCGCTTGCAGCCTCCTTGACGGACTTGTTGGAGGGGCTCAGGATCATGAAGAGGTTGCGGCCCTCCATGATCGGAGGCCGCTCGACCACAGCGACTTCCTTGGCCGCGTCGGCGACGCGGTCGAGGAGCCGGCGGCCGATCTCCTGATGGACCATCTCGCGGCCCCTGAACATGATCGTGACCTTCACCTTCTCGCCCTGCTCGAGGAACTGCCGCACCCCACGGAACTTGGTCTGGAAGTCGTGGTCGGCCACCTTCGGCCGCAGCTTCATCTCCTTGAGCTTGATGACGTTCTGCTTGCGCCGCTGGTCCTTCTCGCGCTTGATGGTCTCGAACTTGTAGCGTCCGTAGTCCATCAGCCGGCAGACCGGCGGGTTGGCCTGGGGGGCGACTTCCACGAGGTCGAAGCCCTTCTCAGAGGCGATCCTCTGCGCCGCTTCTATCGAGAGCACACCTAGCTGATTGTTCTGGTCGTCGATCAGGCGCACCTCGTTGGCACGGATCTGATCGTTGATGCGCAGCTCCTTAAAGGCGATGGGCCAGTTCCTCGTTCGGGTTCAGTACGGTCGCGTTCCTCCTGCAGAAAATAAATAACGGACGGCAAAGCGGCCGCCCGTGATCTCACAAAACCCGGATCCGGCACGCGGCCTTCCTGGGTGAGGGGGGCGGACCCCCTGCTTTTCGACTGGCCGGAGTCTACCAACTTTGGCCGCCAGGCAAACCGCCGTCAGCTAAGCCGGCGCTCGGCGACCTCCAGGGTCACCCGGTCGGCGAATGCGTCCAGCGCCTCCTCGGTCTGCTCGCCGGCGCGGTTGCGCACCGAGACCTGGCCGGCCGCCGCCTCCCGCTGTCCGATCACCGCCATGTACGGAACCCGCTGGTGCTGAGCGTCGCGGATCTTCTTGTTCATGCGCTCGGGGCCGTCGTCGACCTGCACCCGGATCCGCGCCCGGCGCAAGCGTTCGGCCACCCGCGCCGCGTACTCGTGCTGCTCGTCGGTGATCGGGATCACCACCACCTGCACGGGGTGCAGCCAGGTCGGGAAGGCGCCCGCGTACTTCTCGATCAGATAGGCGGTCATGCGCTCCATGGCGCCGAAGGCCCCGCGGT
>VBEO01000154.1 GCA_005881825.1 Chloroflexota bacterium
TCCTCGTGCAGGAAGCGCTCGAAGAGCAGGTTGTGCTCGATGGGGTCGACGCGGGTGATGCCCAGCACGTAGGCCACGATGGAGTCGGCGGCCGAGCCGCGGCCCTGGCCGGGCACGCCGTTCTCACGCGCGAACCGCATGAGGTCCCAGTTGATGAGGAAGAACTCGGCCAGGCCGGTCTTCTCGATCACCTCCAGCTCGCGCTGCAGGCGCTGGGCGACCGCGGGCGTGATCGGGTGGTACCTCTGGCGCGCGCCATCCTGGGTGAGGCGGTAGAGGTAGCTGAAGGGCGTCTCCCCCTCCGGCACCGGGAAACCCGGGAAGCGCACACCGCGAAAGTCGAGGTCGAAATCGCAGTCCTGCGCCAGCTCGAAGGGCAGCGCCATGGCTTCGGGGTAATCCCTGAACAGCGATCGCAGCTGGTCGCCGGCCTTCAGGCCGCGCTCGGCATTGGGGTGCAACTGCCCTCGCACCTCGTCCAGCGAAGCCTTGTGCTTGATGGCGACCAGCACGTCGTGCAGCGGGCGGCGGTGGGGCGCGTGGTAGCGGACCTGGTTCGTGGCGACCAGCGGCGCCCGGTGCCGGCGCGCCATGCCGGCACGTTGCGCCATCACCCAGCTGTCCTCGGCGCGCAGGTGATTGACCAGCTCGACGAAGACGCGGTCTCTCCCCAAGGCGCCCTGGAGCTCCGCCAGGCGGCCGTCGCGGTCGGTGTCGGTGAGGAAGAAGAGGTCCTGGTTGTGCCGGGTGACGGTGGCCAGGTCGGTACGCGCCTCTCCCTTGGGCTGCTCTTTGTGGGCGTGGCTGAGCAGGCGGCAGAGCTGCGAATACCCGCGCTTGCTGCGGGCGAGAATGCGCACCGGATCGCCGTCGATCTCCAGCTCGGCGCCGATCAAAGGGCGCACGCCCAGCCGCCGGGCGGCCTGCATGAAGCGCACCGCGCCGTAGACGCCGCCGGTGTCGGTGATGGCCAGCGCCGGCATTTCCAGCTCGGCCGCGCGCTCGGCCAGCTCGTGGGGGTGTGAAGCGCCGTCCAGGAAGGAGAAGTTGGAGTGGCAGTGGAGCTCGACGAACGGCTTAGTCATAGAGCCGCTCCAGGTACCAGCGGTCGGTGGCCAGGTCTTGGTAGATCTCGGCCAGCAGCGTCTCGCTGATCAGGACCTTCCAGTACTCGCGTCGGACGGGCTGGTCCCACCAGTCCTGATCAACCAGCCAACGGTTGATCGGCACGGCATCGCCGCGCAGGGCCTCGCCTGTGATGCGGCCGGGCGCGCCCTGCGGATCCAGTTCGACAGTGAGCTCGGGCGGCGGGTCGATCAGCCGGGTCAACTCAGGCCGGCTCGGCGACGTAGCGTTGGGCGGGCACACCGGAGCGCGTCAGCGCGGGCACCAGCCGCACCGCGACCGTCTCACCATGCCGTTCCTGCAGGCGCTCCAGCGCGGCCTGCACCTCCTCGGCGACCGCGTCACAGCCGACCCACAGCCGCAGCTGCCGGCGGCCGGCCGACTCCAGCTCGGGGATCTCGATGGCCACCCCGCTAACCGGCCCCGCCGGCTGCCACTCGCGCAGCCAGCCACCGGCCAGCCCGAAGAGCTCGGCCTGGCTGGAGAGGGGGTGCCGGACCAGCGAAGAGCGCTCTTCGGGGACGGCCTTGTCCTCGATGGCCAGCAGCAGGCGCACCCGCTTGGCGCCGGCGCCGCGCAGCCCGAGCTCGGCGGCCAGGTCGCCGCAGAGGGCGCGGGCGATGAAGAGCAGTGCCTCGCGGTCCTCGACCGGCGGCTCCAGCTGGCGCGCGGCCGAGGTGCAGCGCGGGGGGCGCCAGGCCTGCAGCGGCAGCGGTTCCTCGCCGCGGGCCAGCAGGACGGCCTGGCGGCCGGGAGGTCCGAGCTGGGACTCCAGGCGGCGGGGGCCGATCTCGGCGACCGCGCCCAGGGTGCGCAGGCCGAGGAGGTCGAGGCGATCGGCGAGCTCGGGATCTAGATCGAGCTCGGCCGCCGGGAGCCCGGCCAGGAAGCGAGGCGCGTCATCGACCTGCAGGACCCGGCCGGGCTGTGCCCGCTGGGCGGCCAGGCGGGCGCTGAACGGTCCGGGCGCCAGGCCCAGTCGGGGATCGCTGCCGGTCGCCTGCTGAAGCCGCGCCCGCAGCTCGCGCACGGCCAGCGATTTGTGCTCTGCCGGCAAGCCTTCGAGGCCGATCCAGCAGCGGCCGTCGTCGCGCACCTCGACCTCGGGCGCCAGGTCGTAGAGGGCGGCCGCCAGCCGCTCGCGGATGCGGTCGGTGGCGCCTGGCCGCGGCTCGGCGATGAAGGCGGCGGGGCAGAGCTGCTCGGCGTTGCGCATGGTCATCCCCGGCCGGACGCCCTCCTCGGCAGCCTGCTCGGAGCAGGCCAGAACCCTTTCCCCCGAGCCCCAGAAACCGATGATCAGCGGCTGACCGATGAGCTGCTGGTGATGCGCCAGCTCGAGGTGGGGGATCAGCCCACAGCAGTACGGACCACCCATGGCTTCACTCCTTCGTGGAACACGAGTGCCAGCGGCTTGTCGGGGAAGACCTCCGCGCCCAGCGGATAGCGGATGTCGAGCTCGGTGCCGGCGCCGGGGGGCGCCAGCTTGTTCTTGAGGCAGGTCACGGCGGTACGCAGGCCGACCAGCTGGTCTCCCTCATAGGTCCAGCCCGCGCGCTCGATACCCAGGATGAGGCTGGAGGCGTGCGCCAGCGCGGCGTCGCGGGCATTGGCGCAGGCCACCACCAGCGAGCCCGAGCGGGCGGCGGCCGATTCCAGCGGGCTCAGCGCGCTTTCGGGCAGTTCGCCGAGCAGGAGCAGGAACCCCGCGCCGGCACGGGCTAGCGCCACGGCGGCTTCGCCGGCGATCTCGGCGTTGGGCGGTCTGACCACGGCCAGCGAGCGCAGGTCGGGGTTGTGTGGCTGCAGCGCCCAGGGATCGAAGCCGACCCGGTGGTCGATGACAACCGTTTGGGCGAGGTCGCGGGTGGCACTGGCGAGGAAGGCAAGAGCGAGGGTGAGCTTCAGGCCGCTGGGCCAGGGGTCGGCGGGCGGCAAGCGGGTCGCCCGCAGCAGCGCCTGCTCGCCGAAGCGCAGGTGCACCTTGTCGATGGCGTGCTGAAGCTGAGCTGTGCTCTCTCGCATCTTTCCTGGGGGTGCCTCCGGGGAAAGACGCGAAGGTGGGGTGGAGGCCTAGATCATTCTATCGAACGAATGTTCGAAGAACAAGCGGCTTATGCCGCTTCGGGCAGGTCGGGCCCGCGGCAGTAGGCCGGCACCGGCGGCGGGACCAACAGCAGGCGGCCGTCGCCGCTGATCACCATCTGCCAGCCGCCTTCATGAAGCATCCAGTGATGGCGAGAGCAGACCAGCACCTGGTTGCCGAGGTCGGTGCTGCCGCCCTTGGCCCAAGGCACCAGGTGATGCGGCGTGCACCAGTACCCGGGACGGCTGCAGCCGGGCCAGCGGCAGGTCTGATCGCGGGCCTGCAGAGCGCGCCGGCCGGGAGCGCTCACGATGCGCCTGCCGCGGCCGACGTCGATCACCACCGACTCCGAACCCAGCACCACCCGCGTCAAAGTGCAGTCGCAGCTCAGCCGCTCCACAGTGCGCGCCGAGACCGGCACGTTGAGCAGCTCACCGGCGGGCACACCAGGCAGCTCGCGCAGTGTCTCCAGGGTCGCCGTGACCTGCAGCTGGGTAACGCCGGAGCCATGTTCGGCGAGCTCGACCAGTGCATCCGCCAAGCGCTTCTCACGCGGCCTGTCGTCGTCCGGTCCTGAGCGCCGAGCCAGCGGTTCCAGGGCTGACACCACCGCCGCGCCGCCGGCTGGATCCAGCACGCCCTTCAGCCAGAGCCCGCCCGAGCTGTCCCGGCGCAGGCTCAGGCGGCGGTTCTCTGCCATGTGAACCTGGTCCTCCAGGAAGCCTTGGGCGTCGAGCGCGTGGCGCAGCTTGTCCAGGTGCTTGCGGAACTGGGTGACCGTGCGTTCGGTGGCGTCGGCGATCAGCTTGGCCTCGCAAACGCGTTCCCAGGCGACTGGATCTCGCAGCGAGCTCTTGAGCTCGCAGATCACGGCCAGGTGGTCAAAGCCGATTTCGCCGCGCTCGACCGCCGCGCCGGCGTCGGGCAGCTCGTCCAGATGCATGGCGACGGTGAAGATCTGGTTGGCGCCGTGCCAGGACATGTGGGCGCACTCGCGCAGGACCTCGATCGGGCTGTCGTAGCCGTCGAAGTCCTCGTTGCCACGATCGCGAATGAAGAGCCGGAGCTTGCGCGCGAAATCGAGGCGCAACCGATCGATCCGATGCGCCTCCTCGGCGAGCTCCGTGATGCTTGGACGGGCTCCCCCCGCCCCCTCAACCATGACGCTATTTTAGAACATCTGTTCGTATGATCAACCCAGCTTGTTAAGACGCACGAGCTCCGCCTGCTCCCACTCCAGCAGCTGCTCCCGCCGCCCCGCCCCCTCCGGATGCCGCCGCCATTCGGCATCCAACCGCTCCGACGCCAGGATCAGCTGGCCGATCGGGTCGGGATCCTCATATCGGATCCACCGATAAGCCACCGGCCGCGACCAGGGCTCGCCGAGCACCTCCTGGAAAAGCACCCGGTGCTCTTCGACCACCAACCTCTCGACAGCTTCCAGCACCCGCGACGACACCGACTCGAAGGGCTGCGCGCGCATCCGGCGCAGCAGCTCAAGCCGGGTCAGGAAGCGGCTCGACCACGGTGAGGGCGGGCGTGGGAAGGTCGATGTACGCGCTCTGCCGAAGCACGCAGATGAACGGCAGGTTGCGGTACAGCTCGCGGTAGTCGAGCCCATACCCGACCACGTAGTCGTTGGGCACCTGGAAACCGACGTACTTCATCGATACGTTGACCAGGCGCCGCGACGGACGGTCCAGCAGTGTCACCACCTCGATTGACGCGGGCGCGCGCTCGCGCAGGCGCGAAAGCAAGAAGTCGAGCGTGAGGCCGGTGTTGACCACGTCCTCGACCAGGATCACGTTGCGTCCGGCAATCGGGTAATCGATGTCGCGCACGATCGACACCCGCTCGCGTTCGGCGCCCCGCCGCCGCGCCACCCCGAGATAGTCGATGGCCAGCGGCACCGTGATCTGTCGTGCCAGGTCGGCCAGGAAAAAAGTGATGCCCTTCAGCACACCGACCAGCACCACGCCCTGCCCCCGATAGTCGCGCGAGATGCGCCGCGCCAGCGCGCGCACGCGCGTCTCCAGCTCGACGGGCGAGATCAGGATCTGCTCGATGTCCGACTTCTTGATGTTCTGGACTTCGAGATATCCGTATCCCGCTTGCGCCAGCAGCTGCTGGTAGTCCTTGCGGTAAAGCAG
>VBEO01000049.1 GCA_005881825.1 Chloroflexota bacterium
CGTCCACGAACATCAGGGAGAAGCGCGCGATCACGGAGTCGAAGGCGCCAGGTTCCAGGCTCGCCAGAACGGCCGCGTCCAGCCGCCGGCACTCGACGTTCTGCAGCCCCGCCTCCGAAGCGGTTTCCGCCGCAGCCCGCACCATGGCCTCCGAGACATCGGTCGCCAGCACGCGGCCCTCGGGCCCCACCCGCAGCGCAGCGAGGACGGCGGTGTCGCCGGTGCCGGTCCCCAGGTCGAGGACGTGTGCACCCGCGGCCACGCCGGCCGCGTCCAGCATGCGCTCGGTAGCAACCTGCAGGAAGGCGGCCCGCCGCTCGGCGTTGGCCCGCCAGCGGGCGACCAGATCGGCGGAGTCGAAGGGGTTCTCAGCCTTGATCATGGGGACTGCGGTGGCGGCAGCGGCTCGCCGCGGTCCAGCATCCCACGCAGGGCCTTCACCCCGGCGATGTAGTCGGCGGTGTCATAGGCGTATCCGTTCTGGGCCAGCTCGCCGGGGCCCTCGTAGTAGGCGGCCAGCCCGGCGTCGACGTCGCCACCCTGGTCGTCGATGTAGGCGCGCAGGATGGCGGCGCCCAGGTCCGCATTCTGGGCCGGGTCCTGGAGATCGACCGGGTGTCCGACCAGGCGCGGGGCCAGATCCGCCGCCACCTCCGGCTGGATCTGCATCAGGCCGACGGCGCCGGTGTCGGAAACCCGGCCCTGGTCCCAACCCGATTCCCAGTAGGCGGTCGCCTCAACCAGCGTCCGCGGCAATCCGCGCCGGTCGGCCGCCAGATCGAGGACCGTCTTGGGATCCGGAGGCGCGGGCTGGTCGACGGGGGGCATGGCGTCGGAGTAGGTGGCCGGAGCCACCGGCCGGGGCGGCGGCGGCAGGTTCGCGACCGCGGTCAGGAAGAGCGCCCAGATGCCGATTGCGAGGGCGAGCTCCAACCATCGGAGGAGTCGCACCCGTCCCATGCAACCACTCCCGGCCAACCCGAAGCAACCCCGCCTGGACCGGGCCTAGAATGCCCGAGATGGCAGAAGTCGACGTGCTCGGCGCGCTCGACGAGGCCACCGCGACAGCGACCCAAGAGCCGGGCCAGAGGCTCGAGATCTTCGACTACGCGGTGGCCAGCACGCTGGAGCCTGCGGAAAGCTAGCGTTCAGGGGGTGAGTCCCCCGCCTCTCGCCGGCATCCGCGTGCTCGAGGTCGGCAACTTCATGGCCGGGCCCTTCTGCGCGCTGCAGCTGGCCGATCTGGGCGCGGACGTGGTCAAGGTCGAGAACCCGGCCAGCGGCGGGGACGAGGTGCGCCACACCGCGCCCTTCCTGGAGAACGGCGAGTCCTCCAACTTCGCGCGCCTCAATCGCAACAAGCGCTCGCTGGCGCTCGACCTCAAGTCCGCCGAGGGCAAGCAGATCTTTCGGGAGCTGGTGGCCGGCTCGGACGTGGTGGTCGAGAACCTGCGCCCAGGCACCATGGCCGACCTGGACCTGGACTATCCCAGGCTGGCCGAGCTGAACCCGGGCCTGGTCTACGTGGCCGCTTCGGGCTGGGGCCAGGACGGGCCCTACAGCCACCTCGCCGGACTCGACATCATGGCCCAGGGCATGAGCGGGCTGATGTCGATCACCGGTGAGCCCGGCCGCGACCCCGTCAAGGTCGGCGTGCCGGTGACCGACCTGGTGTGCGCGCTGTACGGCGCCCTGGCCTGCGTCTGCGCCCTGCGCGCCCGCGAGCGCGACGGCAAAGGCCAGCTGATCGACGTCTGCCTCTTCGAGGCCGGCGTCTCGCTGGAGGTCTGGGAGGCCGGCCGCTACTTTGGTTCGGGGGAGGTTCCGGGCCCCCTGGGCTCCGCCCACCAGACTTCAGCGCCCTACCAGGCGGTGCGCGCCGCCGACGGCTTCTTCACGGTGGGCGCGACCTCGATGCGCAACTGGGAGGCGTTTTGCCGGGCCCTTGGTCATCCGGAGTGGCAGCAGGATGAGCGCTTCCGCGACAACCCCAGCCGCCACCACCACCGCGAGCAGCTGATCCCGCTGGTGGAGGCGGTCACGGCGACTCAACCCCGGGCATACTGGATCCAGACCCTGCAGGCGGCCGGTGTGCCCTGCGGCGCCATCCAGCGCTACGACGAGGTGACGGCCGACCCGCACCTGCAGGCCCGCGGCTTCTTCTGGGATGCCGGCGAGGTGCGCCAGGTCGGCAACCCGATGCGCTTTGGGGAAACCCCCGTCCGACGCGACCATGCCGGGCCCCGGCTGGGCCAGCATTCGGCGGAGAGCGCCGAGGCGCCGCCGGCGAGATCCGCTGGGTGACGCTGAACCGCCCGGAGGCGCGCAACGCGCTCACGTTCGCGATGTACGACCGCATCCGCGAGATCGCCCTGGAGGTCAACGAAGACCCTTCCGTGCGGGTCCTGGTGCTCACCGGCGCGGGGGGCAAGGCGTTCGCGGCCGGCACCGACATCTCGCAGTTCCGGGCGTTCGACAGCGAGCAGGACGCGCTGGCCTATGAGGAGCGCATGGACGCCGTGCTGGGGGCGCTGGAAAGCGTCCGCGTGCCCACCCTGGCGGCCCTCGCCGGCGCCTGTACGGGCGGCGGCGCCGGCATTGCTTCCGCCTGCGACCTGCGCATCTGCACCGCTTCGCTCAAGTTCGGCTTTCCGATCGCGCGCACGCTCGGCAACACGCTTTCCCTGGGCAACTTCGTACGCCTGACCGCGCTGCTCGGGATGGCTCGCGTCAAGGACCTGGTCTTCACGGCCCGCCTGGTCGAGGCCCGTGAGGCCCTGGCCATCGGCCTGGTCAGCGAGATTGTCCCCTCGGAGGACGAGCTGGCCGGGCGGGCCCTGGAACTGGCCGAAAAGCTGGCCGCCCACGCCCCGCTCACGCTGCAGACGACCAAGGAGGCCCTGCGCCGCATCCGGGCCCAGCTGACGCCCCCGCAGGGCGGGTCGGACCTGGTGGTCAAGGCCTACATGAGCGAGGACTTCAAAGAGGGCATCGAGGCCTTCTTCGCCAAGCGTCCTGCGCACTGGAAGGGACGGTGAGGCAGGACTGGGACGGCTCCCTCCGCGCCGGGGAGGGGTAGGCGGTGGGGGCCGATAGCCTGATTGCCGCCATGGACGAGGCCGCGATCCGGGAGTACGTCGCCGCCACCTGCCCCGGCACCGACGTCGTGATCGCCAGCCAGGAAGGCGATGCGCCCGAAGTGGCCTGGGGCGACACCTTCTTCATCTACGACCCCGAGCGCAACCTGGAGGGCGCCCAGCGCTTCCCCTTCGCGACCATCGTGGTCAAGGATTACCCCGGCTGGGACGAAGCCTCCAACCTGAACCGCGAGGGGGTCTTCCGCCTCAACATCGGGGTCGACCGAGAGACCTTTGACGGCCTCTTCGAGCCCGGCGCCGAGCACGACTTCACGGCGCTCGACACTCTGATGCCGCACCCGGTCTACGCCGAGCAGCACTGGGTCAGCGTGCTCAACCCGAGCCCCGCCACCTTCGAGCGGATCAAGCCGCTTCTGGGCAGCGCTTACCAGGTCGCGGTGCAGCGCCGGCAGAGGCGGCAAGCGCGGCGGTCCTGACCTGAGAGGGCGTGGCGGAGCCCGGCAGCCGCTGCTGGCGCTGGTGCTCCTGGTCGCGGTTCTGGCCGGCCTCGTCTTCTTCCAGCTCCGGCGGCCCATCCCGCCGGTCACGGCCCGCCAGGCCATCGCCGCCCGGACGGCGCTGCCCGGGCCCCGACCCAACATCCCGTGGCCGCAGCCGGGGATCGCCGCCCTCGGGGTCACCGGTTTTGGGCTGATCGAGACCAGCCCGGGCGAGCGCGCACTGCCCATGTGGAGCATCGCCAAGGTCATGACCGCCTTGGTCGTCCTGGAGGACAAGCCCCTGCAGAAGGACCAGCAGGGCCCCAGCATCACGGTGACCGACGCCGACGTCCAGACCTACCGCGCCGAGCTGGCCGACAAGCAGTCCGTGGTGGAGGTGCGGAGCGGCGAGCAGCTGACCGAGTACCAGGCGCTGCAGGCCCTCCTCATCCCCAGCGGGAACAACATCGGCGACCTGCTCGCGGTCTGGGACGCCGGCGGCGTGTCCGCCTTCGTGGGTCGCATGAACGCCAAGGCGAAGGCTCTGAAGCTTGCCCAGACCAGCTACGCCGACACGAGCGGCGCCTCCGAGCAGTCCGTCTCCACGCCTACCGACCTCACGCGCCTGGCGCTGGCGGCCGTCGCCAACCCGGTGCTGGCCGAGATCGTGGCCCAACCCGAGGCCACGCTGCCCGTGGCCGGCCGGGTCTTCAACGTCGACGCCTCGTTGGGGCAGGGTGGCGTGGAAGGCATCAAGACGGGGTCCAACCCGGGCCAGGGCGCGGCCTTCATGTTTTCGGCCCCCCTCAAGATCGGCGGCCAGACGGTGACGGTCGTGGGCGCCGTGATGGGCCTCGACACCCTGGACGAGGTCTTCAGGGCCAGCCGGCGCCTGATCGCCTTCGCCGGCCAGGCCGTGCAGCTCACAGAAGTGGTCAAGGACGGCATCGAAGCCGGCGTCTACGAGTCGCCGTGGGGCGGCCGTGCGGCACTGCTGACCACGGGGTCGGCGCAGCTGGTGACCTGGCCGGGAACCGACCTACTGCGCCGCCTGGAGGTGCCCGCCGCCGCCGCGCCGGTGAAGTCAGGCGCGCCGGCCGGCGACCTCTATCTCAAGCTCGGCGCTCAGGAGGTGCGGGTGCCGCTGGCCACCGACTCCGGGATCAGCCCCCCCACCACCGCCTGGCGACTGACCCGGCTCGGCTGACCCAGCATCACCCTCAGGCAGAGATTGGCCGCTGCTGTGAAGACCAGCCCCGTGACGGCGGCATGGGTCAGCTCGGGGAGCAGCGAGAAGCCGGCCCAGACCAGGTAGGCGCCGGCCAAGGCTTGTACCAGGAGCATGCCCGCCAGCAACCAGGCGCCTGTTAGCAGGTCGCGTCGGCCGGGCGCCTGCGCCTTGACCAGGAGCACAAAGCCCAGGGCCAGCAGCAGCGCCAGACCGGCCAGGCCCCGGTGCAGCAGGTTCACCGGCGAGGCACAGAGTGGCCAGCTCGCGCAGCCGGCGGTGGCCCCCACGTGGCGGATGTAGGCGCCCGAGTAGACCAGCACGTAGAGGTAGGCAGCCAGTCCCCAGGCGGCGGCCGTCACGGCCCGACCGGCCGGGGCCGGCGCTGGTTTGTCGAGCAGCCCCAGGTATAGGGCCACCAGCACCGTCGAGGCCAGGGCCACCAGCGAGATCCCGAAGTGCAGCGCCAGCACCACCGGGAGCTGCGGGTACTTGACCGCCCAGGCGCCCATCCCGGCCTGTAGGAGCAGGAAGGCGACCATCAGCGGCACCAGCACCCGGATGGGACGCCGGTTCCAGTAGAAGGCGGCCGTCAGCACGGCCAGGAGCACGATCAGAACGCCCTCCACGCCGGTGATGGCGCGGTGCGAGAACTCGATCGCGGTGGCCACCGCGAAGTCGGGAATGAACCGCCCGTGGCACAGCGGCCAGTCGCGCCCACAGCCTTCGGCCGACCCCGTGGTGGTCACCGTGACCCCCATCACGAGGACCAGGAACATGCCCGCGGCGGCGGTCCAGGCCAGCCAGCGCAAGGCCGTCAAGCGAGCCATGTGGCCGAGATTACAGCCGGTGGCCGCAACCCGTTAGGATGGCCGCGGCCGCGCCGGGCGGCCTATACACATATCCAAAAC
This sequence comes from Chloroflexota bacterium, assembly GCA_005881825.1. Lineage (GTDB taxonomy): Bacteria > Chloroflexota > Dormibacteria > Dormibacterales > Dormibacteraceae > CF-28. The sequence continues at coordinate 5,717 of VBEO01000049.1, forward strand.
AGGGGTGCATGGCATGGAAGTCCAGGAACAGACTGAAGAGATTCAGAACGAAACCCAGCCTTACCAGGGGCGGAAGCATCGCGGTGCAGAAACCAGCAACGGCGGCTCAGGCGGAGGCATCGTGCTGGGGCCGCGCGACAGCCTGGTCGGCAAGCTCACGACCGAAGGTGACGTCCGGATCCAGGGGACCGTGGAGGGCGAGCTGGCTGCGGCCGGCGACGTCTGGATCGAGGAGAAGTCGACCGTCAAGGCCAACGTCGAGGGCCGCAACGTGAACGTGCGCGGCGACCTGGAGGGCGACCTGGTGGTCAAGGACCGCCTGCTGCTCGCCGGCTCCGGGAGCGTACAGGGCAACGTGCGCGTGCGCAGGCTGGCGATCGAGGACGGCGCCACCCTCAACGGCAACGTCAACATGTCGAAGGGCGAGGGCTAACCGGCAGCTGCGCGTAACCCTCCGCGCTCCTCGCCCGTTGCAGGCGGCGATGAGCTTCTTCTATCGCGTCCTGATAACGGGCCTGGGCACCGCGCAGCGGGCCGCCGGCAACACGCGCCTACGTCTTCACATCCGCCGGGCCAAGCTGTCGCTGGAGCGGCAGCGGGACGCGGAAGAAGCCGCCGCCTGACAACCTAGGGGCGGCGGTTGTCTCCTCCCCACAGGCTGGGGAGGTGCCGCCGCAGGCGGCGGAGGGGGTCGGGCATCATGTACGCCGTGCCCCGCCGTGTTCGCCGCCTGTCCGTCGACCTCCACGGCCACGACGTGATCACCGCCCTGGAGCTGGCGATCGTGCGCGTCGCCGAGGCTCAGCGCAATGGCTACGAGGAGATCGAGCTCCTGCACGGCGCCGTCGATGTAGAAGAACCCGTGGAGGAGGGTCGCGGACGCATCAAGTGGGAGCTGCGCCGGATGGCGCGCGGCGGCCGCTTCAACCAGTGGATCCAGCCCGACCGCACCTGGGAGAAGGCGGGTTCCCTGGTGCTGCACCTGCGTCCCAACTCCCAACCTCGTCCCCAGGGCTGGTCGCGGGAGCCACCCCACCGGCACCGCCGGTGATCCGCCGCAAACCGTAGGGGCGGGGCTTGCCCCGCCCTAATCCAGTTTCCCGGTTCGCCTCAGCATGGCCGCCCGCGCCTGGTCGCGGGCATCCCGCTCGCGGGCTAGCTCGCGCAGCTTGTCCACCGCGGCCGCCGGCCAGACCACCACGCCGTCGGCGTCGGCCACCACGTAGTCGCCCGGTGCGATGCTGACGCCGCCGATCGTCACCGTTTCGCCCACCACTGGCTGCGCCTTCTTGACCGGCGCCAGCGTGGTGGTGCCCCGGCACCAGACTTTGAGGAACTCGGCGACCTCCTCCGAGTCCCGCACCAGCCCATCGGTCACCACGGCCGTGAAGGACTTGATGGACAGGGCCTCGGCGACCAGCCCGCCCATGATGGCCGCAGCCGATTCAGCGGCGCCGGCGACGACCAGGATCGGCCCGCCCTGAGGCCCCGCTTCCAGCGCCGCACGCACCGATGCGTTGTCTCCCGGGGCCACCGCGCAGGTGCTGACAGTGCCCACCAGGCGGGCGCCGTGGCGCAGAGGCCGGATGGTGTCCGGCAACACGCCTTTGCCTTCGGCGGCGTCCGCGGCCAGCGCCGCCGTCAACCAAACCTGGTCCACGTCGGCGGGTAACGTTAACCGCCCCTTGCCTTTCCGCGCCGTCCTTTTCGACTTCGGCCAGACCCTCTTCCAGGCGCCAGACGCGGCGGCCCTGCTGACCGAGGCCGGCGTGGAGCCGGCCACGGCGCAGCGGCTGTGGGCCGAGATCTGGGCCCGAGCCCTGACGCCCGAGGAACTGGCTAAAGGCCGCGACCTCTCCGAGGCGGCGCACCGGCGGCACTGGATGGAGCTCTTCGCAGCGGCCGAACCTCATGCGCCCGGGATATCGCGGCGCCTGTACGAGGCGGTGATGCGCGTCGAGTCCTGGACGCCGTTCCCGGACACGCCCGCCGTGCTGGCGGCACTCCATGAAGGTGGTGTCGCCGTCGGCGTGCTCAGCAACACGGCCATGGCGCTGCAGCCGGTGCTGGCCGTGCACGGCCTCGACCGGTATGTCAGCGCCTGCGTCGAGTCCTTCCGGCTGGGCATCGAGAAGCCGGACCCCCGCATCTTCGCCGCCGCCTGCGAGGCGCTGGGCAGCAAACCTGAGGAGACGCTGCTGGTCGGCGACAGCCACCTGGCCGACGGCGCCGGCGTGCTGGCCGGCCTCACCGTCCTGCTGCTCCCGGGGGTGCCGCGAGACACGCCGCGAGGCCTTGAGGCGGTGCTGGACCTGCTTCAGATCCGGCGGCCGGCTCCTTCCCAAGCCACCCCACGAAATCTGCGATTTCGCGGGGACCCCGCCTAAATCCTTCTCCCGGCGCCCTCCCAGTACCCATCGCGAATTTTCCGCTTCAGCAGCTTGCCGGCTTGGTCGCGGGGCAGTTCGGCCGCAAAGTCGACCGAGCGCGGCCGCTTGTAGTCGGCCAGGCGCGCGCGGCACCACTCGATCAGCTCCTGCTCGCTTGCCGCCGCGCCGGGCTGGAGCACGACAACGGCCTTGACGGATTCGCCCCAATGCGAGTCGGGCACCCCGATCACGGCGGCGTCCCGGACCGCTGGGTGGGCGTGCAGCGCCGCCTCCACCTCGGCCGGGTAGATGTTGACGCCGCCGGAGATGATCATGTCGATCTTGCGGTCGCAGATGTAGTAGTAGCCGTCGGCGTCGCGGTAGCCGACGTCGCCGACCGTGAAAAAGCCGTCGCGCAGGCTGCGCTCGGTGGCCTCGGGGTTGTTGTAGTAGCTCGCCAGGCTGGAATTGCGGATCCAGATCTGGCCGGGTTCGCCGTCCGGAACCGGCTTCCCAGCGTCGTCCAGGAGCAGGATCTCGGTGGTCGCGGTCGGGCGCCCGCAGGAGCCCGGCTTGCGCAGCTGCTCGTCAGGTGTGAGTACCAGGTTCACGCCCGTCTCGGTGGCGCCGTAGAACTCGTAGACCGCGCCGGGGAAGGCGGCCACCGCGCGCTCCTTCAGCGCGAACGGGAACGGCGCCGCGCCCACGATCAGGGCTTTCAGCGAGCTGGTGTCGTAGCGCCCACGCACCTCGTCCGGCAGGTCGAGGATGCGCTGCACCAGGACCGGCGCCATGAAGGTGGTGGTGACGCGCAGCTCCTGGATCAGGCGCAGCGCCTGCTCGGCGTCGAACTTGGGCATCGGCACCACGGTGCCGCCGAGCAGGATCGTGAGCAGCGAGAAGTATCCAACCGCGCTGTGGTAGCCGGGGCCCGCCATCAGGTGCACGTCGTCCGGCTGCAGGCCGAATACCTGGATGCTCTGGAGCGCCAGCTCCAGGCCGACCCCCTGCTCCCGGAAGGCGCCCTTGGGATGGCCGGTGGTGCCCGATGTGTAGATCATCGAGGCGCCCAGCATGCCGCCCCCGGCAGCCTCCTCCTCTGAGGCTGTATCGAGCAGCCGCTCGTAGCGGTGCCAGCCGGCGGGCGGGCTGTCGGCGCCGATGGCGATGAGCTGAGGGTCGCCGCTGACCTCGGCGCGCGCAGCCTCCACGACCGGCACGAAGTCGGGGCCGGCAAGGACGAACGCCGCGCCGCTGTCGTTGAGGATGTAAGCGACCTCGGGTCCGCGGAGCCTGAAGTTGACGGGGACTCCGATCAAGCCCGCCTTGCGTAGGCCGCCCGAGATCTCGAAGCCGGCGATCGAGTTGTAGGCCATCACGGCGGCGCGATCGTCGGCGCGCGCGCCCAGCGCCGTCAGAGCGTGCGCGACCCGGTTGGCGCGGCGGTTCAGCTCGGCGAAGGTGACGCTCCGGCCGTCGCAGATCAGGGCCGTCTTGGTGGGGCGGTCTTGGGCGTGCAGGGCCAGGATGTCGGGCTGGGCTGCGCTCGCCATGCGCCCATGCTAGGGCGGCGTATAAGTGGGTCGAAATCCAACCTTAAGGCTGTAACATCACGCACTCGTGAGCAAACGGCGTCCCGTCAGCGTGATGCTGGTCGAAGATGACGCCTCGATCGCACAGCTTTACTCGATGAAGCTCCGCATGGACGGCTTCTCCGTCCACCTGGCGGCCGACGGCACCACCGCCGACCTGATTTTCGACCGTGCCGCTCCGCAGGTGGTGTGCGTGGACAGCCGGCTGCCTGGGGAGTCGGGCCGAGGCCGGGCCGAGCGCTACGCGGGCGCGGGCGCGATCGTGCTCCTGCTCACCAACGACCAGGAGAGCTTCGAGCACCCACCGCGAGGGGTGGTCCGCTCACTGCTCAAGTCGCGCACCAATCCCGGCCAGCTGTCGGCGACCATCGCCCAGCTGGTCACGCAAAAGGCTCCTCCCCGCTAGGGGGGAGTTGCCGCTCAGACGTCGCTGAACTTCCGGGTGTTGCCCATCGCGGCCCAGGCGTAGGCCTGTACGTTGGAGAGAATCTGCTTCATGTGGTTGCGGTCGTGATGCACCCACTCCTGGAGCAGCTCGCGCACCGTCACCGGGCCGATCGTCACGTGCTCGCCGCCGCGGTCTAACGACTCCTCGGACAAGCCTTCGACCAGCTCGACAGAGAGGACCCGTTCCGCCAGGAGCTCGGCCAGCACCTGGTCGCCCGGCCGGTCGCAGTCGTCGCGGGCGCGGGTGACGGCCTCCTGGTCCCAGGTCTCCAGGCGCGGCTGGTCCTGGTCGAGGATGATCCGGATCCTGCCCGCGAAGCCCCGCCGCTCGGCTTCCACCAGGTGGCCTAGGACCTCGTTCACGCACCACTCCCCCGGAGCCGGGTGCCAGCCCCGGACTTCGTCGGGCAGAGCTTCGACCTCGTTCCTGAGCTCGGTGGCGGTGGCGGCCAGCAGCCGTGCCACGGCTGCCGGTGAGTACCCGGTCACGGCCGGAGGATAGGTGTTACCGCCCACCGCGTGCCATCGTTGAGTCAGAGGTGAAAGCGCTGCTCCTGGCCGCGGCCACGTTCGGCCTGCTGGGCTGCGGGGCGGTGGGCGGCAACCCGGCCGGCTCCGGTTCTCCCTCCGCAGCACCCTCGGGCGGACCCACCATGACCGACGCCGATGAGAACAAGACGCTGACCTACCACGTCGGCGACACCTTCGAGCTCGTGCTCCACGAGCAGAGCGGCTGGACGATGTGGGAGAACGTGACGGTCAGCGACCGCGCCGTGCTGCAGCCCATGGCCGACACCCACGCCGCCTCGGTGCGCGGGGTGACCCTGGCCAAGTTCAAGGCCGCCGCGCCCGGCACCTCCGAGCTCACCGCCACCGCCAGCATGGCCTGCAGCCCGGGCGCCGCCTGCCCCGCGCTGGCGCGGGTCTGGAAGGCGACGATTCAGGTGATTTCGTAGGGGCGGGGCTTGCCCCGGCCCTTAGCCCAGCGCTGTCCGGACGGTGGCCGCCACCGCGTCCAGCTCTGGACGCGGGGGCATGTCCTCGTAGCCGGGCGGGAAGGTGAGGCCGAAGCCGTCGCCCGGATTGCGGGGGATCACGTGCACGTGGAAATGGGGGACGTCCTGGAAGGCCGCCTCACCGTCGGCGACCAGGATGTTGATGCCTTCCACCGGCAGTCCGCTGTGCCGCAGTGCCAGTGCCAGCCGGCCCACCAGCTGCCAGGTGCGGTGGAGGGTGACGTCGTCGTACTCGTGCATCAGCATGCGGTGGATGCGGGGGACGACCAGGAGGTGGCCGCGGTTGACCGGCTGGATGTCCATGAACGCCAGCATCGCGTCGTCCCGGTAGACGAAGGACGCGGGGGACTCACCGCGAGCGATCTCGCAGAAAACGCAGTCCAAAGCCGCGTCAGTCTAGAGCGGCAGTCGTGACAGTCGACCCAGATTCGCTGCCTAGTCGTCCGATTCGTGCGTCAGGGGGCCCGGCACTCGTCGTCATGCAGCTGATGCTGCACTCCTCCTCGCGCCACCCCTTCCTTCGCCTCGGAGCGCCGATGCAGCGAATCTGCAGTCGCCTCTCACGCCCGCCGCTCTAGGAGCGCCGGAAGCACCTGCGGAAGACTCTTGACGATCTTCACGCGGGGGTCCGCGGGCCGCCGGCGGGAACGCGACACCCAAACCGCGCGGCGGAAGCCGGCCTCAAGGGCGCCCTCGATGTCGAACTCCCAGCGGTCGCCGACCATGGCGGCCCGGGGAGCCGAGTCACCGGTCAGGGCCAGCGCCGCTGCGAAGGCGCGCGGGTCTGGCTTGTGGAAGCCGATCTCCTCGGTGACCACCACGCCGGCCACCAGGTGCAGCAGCCCCGTCTGCTCCGCCTTCACCCGCTGCGGATCCACCGTCCCGTTGGTGACGACCCCGCAGTCGGCCATCCGGCCCAGCCGCAGCTCCTCGATGGTCAGGCCACCCTGGCTGAAGCGCCTCCACCAGCGCCAGTCGGCGCGCGCGAAATCGCGCGGGGTGATGCCGTAGCGGCCGAGCATCCGGCGCCCGCGGGCCCTGGCCTGGGCGCTGGCGAGCAGGGTGTCGTCGAGATCGACGACGACCGTGCTCAGCTTCAGCTGGCGGCTTCCGTCGGTGCCTCCGGGACTGCCGGCGCGGAGCGGCGCCGGCGCCGGCGCCGCGGCCCTGGCGCAGTCTCAACTGCCGGCACGTCGCCGTTGGCCGCCGGCTCCTGGGGCTCGACTGCCGGCACTTCGGGCGTGGCTGCCGCAGCGGCCGCCGGCGCAGCGGCCTCGCCGTTCTGGCCCGGGCCCCGCCGGCGCCGCCGGCCGTGGCGCCGCGCCCCGCGCTTGGGCCGCGACAGGCGCTGGACCTGGGAGCGGATGCCCACCCGCTGGCAGGCGGTGACCACCGCGCCCACCCCGGCCACCAGCCCCTCCTCCTTGGCGTGCTCGAAAAGCGGACCAAAGAGCTCGGGCGCGCCGCCGATCACGGTCTTGGAGTCGCCCACGATGACCAGCAGCTTCTTGGCCCTGGAGATGGCGACGTTGACCCGGTTGGGATCGTTCAAGAACCCGATCGCGGCGCGCTCGTTGGAGCGCACCAGGGACAGGATCACCCCGTCCGACTCGCGGCCCTCGAAGGCGTCGACCGACTCCACGTCGTCGGGTGGCACGATGCCCTTGAGGGCCGAGACCAGGCGGTTGACCTGGGACGCGTACATGGCGATCACGGCCAGCTTGGCCTTGCGCACGCGCTTGCGGATGATCGTCGTGATGTCCTTGCAGAGCGCCACTTCGAACTCGTTGGCCACCGACTTCTGGGCGTCGCGGTACTCGTCCTGGGCGCCGGTGTCGACCCAGACCAGCTCGCGGTCGAAGGGCCAGGGCAGCGGCATCCGGGGATGCGGCGCCTCGTGGATGAGCTTGCCCTCGTAGAACAGGTCGGACACCACGCGCCCGATCGGTTCCCGCATCCGGTACTGGCGCGGCAGCATGATCCGGGACTGCTGCGGGACCTGGTCCCACATGAATCCGTAGAAGCTGCCGTCGCGCACCTGCACGTCGAGATCGCTCTTGATCTCGTAGGTCATGGCCGCCTCTTCCATCACCGGCGGCAGCTGGTTGAGGTCGCCGATCATGACCCAGCGCTTCGCCAGCGGCATCAGCGCCAGCGCCTCGTTGGCGCGCACCTTGTTGGCCTCGTCCAGGATCAGCCAGTCGAAGACCCGGAAGCGCAGCCGGCTGTCGATGGCCAGCCGGTTGCAGGTGCCGGCGACCAGGTTGTAGGGGTCCAGGTCGTCGCCTTCGACCAGGGTCTGGCGCAGGCGGCGCGGCACCTTCATGAGCTCGGCGATGCGCGCCTGACGCACGTGGCTGAAGCCCAGCAGCCGCTCCTGGCCGGTGTCGACGGCGTCGTTGGAGTGGGAGCTGAGCAGGATGGTGGCGTCGTTCTGGCGGCCCAGGATGCGGCGGATCGATTCCACGATGGCTGTGGTCTTGCCGGTCCCCGGGGGGCCCTGGATCAGGTACAGCTGGCCGGGGCGCATGCCCATCACCCGCGCCACCGCCTCGGCCTGCTCCTCGTTGGGGTCGGGCAGGTGGTGGGCGCGCTTGCCCTCCAGGGTGATCCGCGGGGGTGAGCCCAGCCAGCCGGGGTCGGCCAGCTCGGCGGCCGCGGCGCCGGTGCGCGGAGAGCCGATCTGGAGTTGGCGGATGACCGAGCGCTGGGCTTCGAACATCTCCACGCTGGCAGTCGGCAGCACCACGCCCTCGTCGGGCAGTGGGTCGTAGCGCCGGAAGGACACCACCAGGTTGGGGCCCTGGATCCGCTCCAGCGACATTCCCCGGTACTCGGGGAAGCCGGGCGAGCGGACGGTCAGCGAATCGATCCCGCGGTAGATGCGGGCGTCGGACCCGTCGACCAGGCTGAGCACGGCGCGCACGTACTCGCCACCACGCATGTCCTCGCCGCAGTTCGGGCAGTGGATGCCGTTGCTGGTGGGCGAGATCTCCTCGCACTTGGGGCACTCGATCCACTGCTCGGTGGCCTCGTAGCGGCGGATTGCGGCTTCGGCCAGAGACTCCCGGAAATCGCGCAGGTGCTCGATGAAGCGCAGGGTGGAGTCGAGGATCGGCTGCGACTTGCCCTCCTCCCGGAGCTGGATGGCGGTGAAGCCTTCCAGCTCGCCGTCCCACTCCTGGACCAGCTGCAGCTCCTGCCAGCGCAGGCGCAGGCGCGACTTTTCCATCTCGTAGGGCTTGTCCAGCTGCTGGAAATCGGTGATCTCCAGCGCCAGCCCACGAGGCGTGCGGCCCAGCTTGCCGGTGATCAGGGTGTCGCCGACCTGGCCGATGAACTCGAGCGGGCGCTCGGGCTTCTTGACCTGGTACGTGCCGTCGATGTCCTTGGCCTCTTCCAGGATCTGGCGCAGGTACTCGGCGCCGCCCAGGGCCTGCAGCGCCGCCACTTTGACGGCCGCGGGCGTGTCAGGGCGAATACGGATGCCGAGGCGTCCGGACTGGATCACCTCGCCCGGGATCTCGGGATCCCAGAGCGGTAGGACGTCGCCGGGGTTGGGCGTACTCATGAATGGTTGAGCGGACGGAGGCAGGACGCGCCGCGGAGCGGGTGCACAAGCGGTTCCAATAGGGAGTGACCGGAGATGGGGGGTCCCGCTGCCGGGACCAGCGGCCCAATGGCCGGCGCCCACATTAGAGGATCGCTCCCCGCTTCCGCAATAGCCATCCTACCCAGAGCGCCGGGAATACATGCACCGCCGCCCAAGTAGTTGTGTATGCAAATAACCCCTGGAGGCGCACAGCATGTTCGAGGACTTCGCCGGCACCGTCGAGATCGACGGCGACGACCCCACCACCGCCCGCGGCCGGGTGACCGTGAAGACGGGCAGCCTCTGGACCGGCGTCGAGATGCGCGACAACCACCTGCGGTCGGACGACTTCTTCGGCGTCGAGAAGTACCCGGAGATGACCTTCCAGAGCACGGCCGTGGAGAAGACAGGCGATGACACCTACAACGTCACCGGCGACCTGACGATCCGCGAGATCACCCGCCCGATCACGCTCGAGGTCGAGGTCGAGGGCCAGATCATCGACCCCTGGGGGAATGAGCGGGTCGGCCTTTCCGGGCGCGGCCGGCTCAACCGCAAGGACTGGGGACTGAACTGGAACCAGGCCATCGAAGCCGGCGGCGTCGTCGTCTCCGACCACATCAACATCTCGGTCGAGGCCGCTCTAGTTAGAAAGGTCGAGGTGGCGGCAACCGCCTAACTGATCGTAGGGGCGGGGCTTGCCCCGCCCTGCCCTCACTCCGGCAGCGGCAAACCTTTGGTTTCCGGCAGCAGCAGCAGCAAACCGGCCCCGCCCAGCGCCGCCACCGCGGCCAGCGCCACGGCGGGGCCGAGCCCGATCCGGGGATCCAGCGCCCCCACCAGCTGCAGGCCGGCGATGGCTCCCAGCGCCGTGCTCACGGCCACCACCGCTTCCGAGGTGGCGCGGGCCCGGGTCGGGAACAGTTCGGCGAACCAGGCTCCGGTGACCGGCGCCGCCGCGCTGGCCAGCGCGCTCCAGGCGATGTTGCCGGTCCAGTAGACGAACGCCGCCGCCGAGGCGAACGTGAGCCCGGCCACCACCGCCGTGACCGCCGAAAGCGCAACGCCGACGCTCCGGCGTCCATAGCGGTCGGCCAGCCAGCCCCCGGCGGCAAACGACACCGCGCCGACGAGGCCCGCCGCGACCACGACCTCGCTGAGCTGGGCCGGTCCCATGTGCACCGCGCGGCTGCCGAAGAGCACCACGAACAGGCCCGCCGGCTCGTAGAAGACCGCCGCCAGGGCCGAGTAGGCGATCAGCAGGCTGAGGCGCCGCCGAAACGGCGGCTCGGTCATGGCCCGGAGCACGGCGCCCGAGGCGTGCGCTGCCCGGGCCCAGACTGCCGGCTCTGGCAGGGCTGTCCAGAGGACCGGCGTGGCCAGCGCACCCGCCGCCCCCGCCCAGTAGAGGAGGCGCCAGTGGGGCGCAATCTGCGGGTAGGCCAGGGTGGTGAGGCCGATGCCGAGTCCCGCCGCCAGCGTGAGGCCGCTGACCGCCAGCGCGCGGTGCCGCGCCGGCGTCACCTCGACCACCAGCGCGGTCGCCACGCCGGCGGTCACCGTCTCGAAGCAGACGCCGACCAGGCGGGTGCCGGCCAGCCAGGCCAGCGAGGGTGCCAGCGCGCTGGCCAGGTCGATCAGCGAGAAGGCGAGCACGGCGCCCGCCAGCACCCGCCTCCGGCCCGCCACGTCCGCCAGCGCGGCCAGGGGCAGTGCGCCCAGTGCGCCCAGGGCCAGCACAGAGCCCAGGTCGGAGAGCGCCGGCACCTGAGCGTGGAACTCGGCGGCAATGCCCGGAAGGCCCAGCACCAGGATCGAAGAGTCGTAGCTGGCCAGCAGCACGGCCAGCCCCGCCAGCGTCAGTACCCGCCTCAATCCACCCATCCAAGGCGCCGCAGCAGGTAGGGACCGGGACCCAGGAAGCCGCAGGTGCCCCCGATGTGAGCGATCGCCACTCCGATGAGTGAGGGGGGCCCCGGCAGCAGCCAGAAGCCGAGGCCGAGCGGCACGCCGGCGCCCAGGGTGGCCACCACATCGAGCCAGCGCCAGGACCCCAGCCGGTGATACAGCACGTAGGCGGCGGTGGCGACTGCAAATCCGACCGGCGGCCCCAGCGCCGCGCC